>NZ_PIBO01000003.1:0-238958 GCF_002806725.1 Raoultella sp. T31 | reverse complement strand
CGGATTCTTACACAGCCACTGGATCGGTCAACCGATCCTTAACTGATCGGCATTAGAGCCGCTGGCTCCCGTTTTTTTGACTCTGGCGGTGCTTAAATCATCAGGGCAAAAGTACCGGCCCAAACGATGACCATAAAAGATACGCCCATAATAAAGTATTTCACGACTCATCACTCCGCGTTCTCGGCGAAACGCCTAAATGAATTTAATCTTCATTGTTGATTCTGATCTGGCGCAGTAAAAGCTGATGATTATGACGGCCGCAGCAGGTCGAAATTCTGTGCGATAACTGCTCCAGATGGCGCTAATGTACGCCTAAAAAATGAGGGAAACAAGAGGCATTTTTTTATTAATTTTTAGCCACTTACGAGTGTCGTGGTTCGGCGACACATTAATTTCATTCGGTAATAAATTCCATTCTGGCGACGGTTTTCGCCATAGCGGCCTTTCGGCGATAGCGGCTTGATTTTGGCATGTATGCTGTTACCGGCCGCTTCCTTGCGACGGGCTCGTTTTAACCACCCCGATCAGGTCAGAGTGAGCGAATGTGTCCACCATCGCCCACTTCGGCGTGACGATACCATTCCATCAGTTCCAGCGTTCCTTCTTCACCCTCCGCTGGCGCCCACGACACATAATCTCCGGCAGCAACAGGCTGATAACCGCCGTGTTTGACCTCAAAAATGACGCCGCCGGCATCCAGCGACAGAACCGCATGCCAGGTCCCGGCATCCATCTCTAACGCCGTACACTCTTCACCTAATACGATGCGGCGAGTGACGAAACCGAGGTCATCAAAAGTCAGCACCACAAAACGGCCGCTGAGAGCCAGCAGCAGTTCAAAGGTGTGCGGATGACGGTGAGGGCGAATATAGGTTCCCGGTTCCATCGCGATCGCCAGACGTTGTACGGGATCGGTTAATTCCGGGTGAAAATTACGATGAGCGCGTAAACGAGGTGAACGCGCTGCCGCTTCGCTCTGCTGTTGCATGTCACTGAAAGTGATGTATTTCATTTAGCCGCCTGACGTGAGGTCTGAGATTGCGAATGGTTTCGCTACCGTAGATGAGCTCTGCACTGTGTGGCAGAAACCCGGTCGCCGCATTGTATCCATTCCCCTGGCCGGCGCGCACTGTTTTTCGGTTTCATCAGGCGCTATATCGCGTGGCCAGTTCAACACGCTGACGGCATTGACCTTTCGGTGACCTCCTGGAGCATGGTAGACCGTAGCAGGCTCCTTGATATATATGACGCCTTCCATAAACTCGAATGATTATTATCGTATGTCAGCGGTGTCATAATACAACTTATTCATTTTATGAATTGTATTATGACAAAGATATAGTCGGTTTTATATAACTCAATTTTTTAAAAGTAACATTTTTTCTCTCAATATATGAAGGATATTCTTATTTTGATGAGATTGTTGTTTTGAATTTTTCGAATAGTTGAGCGATTTAATCTGAAAATATAGTAATGGCGCGGTGTTTACACCATTGTTAAACATTTCACGATGGACCTGAATGTATCACTCTTTTTTTTGCCTGCTTTACCTTAACGCAAATTACTGGTTAAAATAAAAAACCCTGTCTTTTATATGGCAATGCTCTGTCCGGAAAAGGGACTAATTTATTCAGGAGATAAATATATATGTCTGAATCATTTCAGAATGAGATACCTCGTGCACGTGTAAATATAAAACTGGATCTGGTAACGGGTGGCGATAAGAAGAAAATTGAGCTGCCGTTGAAGCTCCTGAGTGTTGGTGACTTCAGCAATGGCAAGGCGCAAGGGACGCTTTCAGAGCGCGAAAAAATCAATATCACTATGAGTAATTTCAACAGCGTCCTCGCGGATCTCCATCCCAAAGTTTGTCTCACTGTTAAAAATACCCTCGCCAACGATGGGTCCGAAGAGAATGTGAAACTGGCCTTTCAGGATATGAAGGATTTTGAACCTGAGGCGGTAGCGCGGCAAATTCCACAGCTGCGTGTGATGCTTGCTATGCGTAATTTGTTACGTGATTTGAAATCCAATCTGCTGGACAACGTTACTTTCAGGAAAGAACTGGAAATCATTTTAAAAGACCCTGCTCTTTCCGATGAGCTGCGCAGTGAATTGAATGCGCTTGCCCCGGCCCAGGATTAATGTCTGGAACTTTAACGGAATATTAACGAGAAAAATGCTGATGTCAGTAAATAACGAAATCCAGAATGAGGGAAGGGCAGCGACAGTTGAAAAAATGCTGCCGCAGAACGGTGTATATGCCTCACTGTTTGACAAAATTAATTTAACTCCGGTCGCTGAAATGGGTGACCTGAATGGATTTGAAGATAATACCGTAATGGCGGAAACCTCGGCCGATGAACGTGTTACCGCCGCTGTTCAGGTTTTCATGCAGTGTCTGCACAAGTCTGGTCAGAAGGTCGAGAAGCTCGATAAGACATTACTGGACCACCATATCGCTGAACTGGATTTCCAGATCAGCCGTCAGCTTGATGAAGTCATGCACCATGACGCGTTCCAGAAAGTGGAGTCCGTGTGGCGTGGCCTTCAGTCCCTGGTGAGCAAGACTGACTTTCGCCAGAACGTGAAGCTGGAAATCCTCGATCTGTCCAAAGAAGAATTGCGGCAGGATTTCGAAGATTCTCCGGAAATTGTCCAGAGCGGCCTGTACAAACAGACCTACATCGCTGAATACGACACCCCGGGCGGTGAGCCGATTGCGGCGGTGATTTCAGCTTATGAGTTCGATGCCACCGCGCAGGACGTGGCGCTGATGCGTAATATTGCAAAAGTCTCCGCCGCCGCGCACATGCCTTTTATTGGCTCTGCGGGGCCGAAATTCTTCCTCAAAGAGTCGATGGAAGAGGTGGCGGCTATCAAAGATATCAGCAACTACTTCGACCGCGCCGAGTACATCAAGTGGAAATCCTTCCGCGAGACGGACGATTCACGCTATATCGGTCTGGTGATGCCGCGCGTGCTTGGTCGCCTGCCGTATGGTCCGGACACCGTACCGGTACGCAGTTTCAACTATGTTGAAGAAGTGAAAGGCCCGGATCACAATAAATACCTGTGGACTCATGCGTCTTTCGCCTTTGCGGCCAATATGGTGAAAAGCTTCATCAATAATGGCTGGTGCGTGCAAATTCGCGGCCCGCAGGCCGGTGGCGCAGTGAAAGACCTGCCGATCCATCTGTATGACCTCGGTACCGGCAATCAGGTGAAAATTCCGTCCGAAGTGATGATCCCGGAAACCCGCGAGTTTGAGTTCTCCAGCCTCGGCTTCATTCCGCTGTCATACTACAAAAACCGCGACTACGCGTGCTTCTTCTCTGCGAACTCCGCCCAGAAACCCGTCCTGTATGACACAGCCGATGCCACGGCCAACAGCCGCATTAACTCACGTTTGCCGTACATTTTCCTGCTGTCGCGCATCGCCCACTACCTGAAGCTGATTCAGCGCGAAAATATCGGCACCACCAAAGACCGCCGTCTGCTGGAGCTGGAGCTGAACACCTGGGTGCGTGGCCTGGTCACCGAAATGACCGATCCGGGCGATGAGCTGCAGGCATCACACCCGCTGCGCGATGCGAAAGTGGTGGTGGAAGACATCGAGGATAACCCGGGCTTCTTCCGCGTGAAGCTGTACGCGATCCCGCACTTCCAGGTGGAAGGGATGGACGTCAACCTGTCGCTGGTCTCCCGTATGCCGAAGGCCAAAGCGTAAGGTCAGGGGAAATCAGGGATGAAAATTTTTCGCCCACTTTGGGAGGACGGGGCGGTTCTGGCCCCGCAACAGTTCCAGCAGCAGGCCCGCTGGAATGCACACATTGCCGATACGGTCGCGGGGATGGGGATTTCCCATCTCTGGGGCGTGGTGAGTGCCGAATTTGATGACGCCGCTCTGGCGTTGTCGCGCCTGAATGCCACCCGTCTGGTGGTGCGCTTTCAGGATGGTACTCTGGTTGATACGAGCCTGGCAGATAATCTTCCGCCGGTCTGTGATTTATCCTCTGCCGCTGGCAGAGAGTCTGTCGACGTGGTTGTGGCACTGCCGCTGCTGAGTGCCAGTGGCGGCAATCTGGATAACGGTCAGGACAGCGAGCGTCCTAAGCGCTGGAAAGCCGAGCGCGTGGTGGTTCAGGAGCTGGCCGGGTATGAAAGCGGTGAGCTGGCCATTCTGCGTAATGCCATCACCCTTCGTTTATCCACGCAGGAAAATACCGCTTACCTGACCTGCCCTGTGGCCCGCCTGGCACGTAATGCGCAGGGGCTGTGGAGTCGTGATACGTCCTTTATCCCACCGATGCTCTCGGTTGCGGCAAGCCCTTTGCTTGTGACTGAACTGAGTGACCTGCTGGTGCGCCTGCAGGCACGACGTAAGCGTCTGATGGCGATGCGCCGTGAAAGCAACGAGCGTATGGCGGATTTTGCTGTGGCGGATGTCTCCCTGTTCTGGTTGCTCAATGCCATCAACAGCGCGGAGCCTGTGCTGGCCGAACTGCTGCAGACCCCGGGGCGTCACCCTGAGTTGCTCTACCGTGAACTGGCTCGCCTGGCGGGCAGCCTGCTGACGTTTTCACTGGAGCACGAGGCCGGGGAGATTCCTGCTTATCGGCATGATGTGCCTGAACATGTGTTCCCGCCGTTGCTGACGCTGCTTGATAAGCTGCTGGAAGCCAGCCTGCCATCACGCGTGGTCAGCATTCAGCTTGAGCGGCAGGAACAGATCTGGAAAGGCGCCCTTCACGATGCGCGCCTGCGCGAAGGGGCCGATTTCTACCTCTCCGTGCGCTCTTCCATGCCGAATCACGAGCTGCAAACGAAATTCCCGCTGTTGTGTAAGGCGGGTAGCTTTGAAGATGTCTCGGATGTGGTGAACGTGGCCCTGAGCGGAATGGTGATCAAACCGCTGACGCATGTGCCGGCGGCGATCCCTTTACGTCTTGAGAACCAGTACTTCTCCCTGGATCTGAGCTCGGAAGCGGCCCGTAGCATGCTGGAAATGGGAAGCTGCACCTTCTACACCCCGCGCTCACTGGGGGATGTGAAACTTGAACTCTTTGCGGTGCTGCGCTCATGAATAAATCCGCTCACAGTCAAATCGAACAGATTTTTTATCCGGGCTGGTTGATGGCCAGCCAGCTGCGCGGTGGACAGGTAGTCCGGGACGGAGAAGTGCTCTATCGCCGGGCCTGCCGTCTGGTTCAGGAAGCACGTACGTTGCTCTCGGATGCAGGTTACAGCGAAATCAGCCGGGATCACATGGTTTACGCCCTGTGTGCTCTGCTGGATGAGAGTGTCCTGAACCGGGGTACCACCGACGATGGCTATCTGACCTGGCGCCGCGACCCGCTGCAGGCGCATTTCTTCGGTACCCTGAACGCCGGGGAGGAACTGTGGGAGCGTATCCGCAACCTGTTGAAAGAGTCCGCACCGGACACGGCCGTACTGACCTGCATGTACCGGACCCTGCAACTGGGATTTGTCGGCCAGTACCGGGCGCAGGATGACGAGCGCCGTGAAGACGTGGTACGTGCGCTGGGTGAACGGGTGCCCGCTTTTACGCTTGCCCAGGATGCGCCGCTCGTTATCAGAGCGTCTCGCTTGCACCGCGGCCGTCGTCTGTACTGGATTTCCTGGATCCTCGGGGCGGCAGTACTGGCTGCGCTGTGGTTCTTTCTCTCTTCCTCCCTCACCGAACTGGTGAGCCAGACGGTCAGACCGGGGTAAAGGATGCGTGATGTTTACCGGAGTCTGTTAATTGTCCTGACGGGCGTACTGGCGCTGTGGCTCATCCTGGGTTTCTGGCCGCTGTCGGTCGGGAGCCGCGTGGCGCTCGTCCTGCTGGTTGTTCTGGTGTGCGGGGCGATGCTCTGGCGTCAGCACCGGGCATTACAGCTGTGGGCTCAGGCGCTCAGAGAGATTGTGGACGAGAGTCTGCCTCCGGAAGATTTTCAGGGGGCGGTCATTCTGGTGTGTGGTGATAACAGCGCGCTGTTCGCTGAGTCTGCACAGCATCGTGAAACCCGCCAGGGCTGGTATTTGCGGATAAAAGACGCAGAACAGCTGCCCTTGCTCGCCCAACATCTTAGTCAGATCCGCCCGGCGCTGGTGTCACAAATCTCGGTGTTGCTGGCGGTATTGCCTGAACGACATACCTCCGACGTCGACTTTACCCAGAGCCTGCGCGGCTGGCAGCGTGCGGTGGTGCAGAGTCGTACCGCTTCTGGCCGACTTCCGCCGCTGTGGATTGTGACCTGGGTGTCACCGCCAGCCGCCTGTGCTGATGCGGAGCCGGTCTGGTTTACCACGGTTAGTCAGCGGGCAGGGATCCAGGTGTATCAGCCCGGTCAGGGCAATCTGTCACTCATGGACTGGATCCGGGAAACGGCGGCGGGCGAGCGACTTTCCCGCCTGAGCCAGGGGCTGTGGCTTGACAGTGGACTCACCTGGCTGAACAACGCTGTCAACAGCCTGCTGTCGGTACGTCAGGGGGAATTACCTGCCCTGAAAACCTGCGTGCAGGGGTTGTGCATGGTACCTGTGAAGGGGGTTGCCTGTAACCTCTGGCAGCAGCACATCGCCACTGTCACTGCGCTGCCGCCCGATGCGACTGATAACGGGGGGCCTTTGCCGCTGCCTGAGCTCCTTCTGCCAGCGTTGCCACACCGTCGCGGCGTCAGCCGCCGGATGGTGTTCTGGCGTTATGTCGGGCTGCTGGGGGGGATTTTCCTGGCACTCGCCATGCTGGCGTCATGGATGAACAACCAGCGTTTGATCCGCAATGTCGGCGACCATCTTGCCTTGTACCACCATCTTACCGGGACACCGGTTGAGCCGAAACTCCGTGCTCAGCAGCGGCTGCGCGCCGACGGCGCACTGCTGGATGGCTGGCAGCGTCGGGGTGAGCCTGTGCGCTATCGCCTCGGGCTGTATCAGGGGCTGCGTCTGGTGCCTGCTGTTGAAGCGGCCGTGAATGACTGGGCTCCGCCATTGCCGCCACCGCCGGTTATCAAAAAAATCATTCAGGGTCCGAAAACCATCCGTCTCGACAGCATGTCGCTGTTCGACTCCGGGCAGTCCGTGCTGAAAACCGGCTCTACCAGAATGCTGGTCAACTCACTGGTGGGCGTCAAGGCAAAGCCGGGCTGGCTGATTGTGGTCGCCGGCCATACGGATAACACAGGCACCCCGCAACTGAACCAGACGCTTTCTCAGAAACGTGCCGAGGCGGTGCGCGACTGGATGCGGGACACCGGCGACGTGCCGGAAAGCTGTTTTGCGGTCCAGGGTTATGGCGCAAGCCGTCCTGCTGCAACCAACGACACCCCGGAGGGGCGCGCGCTCAACCGCCGTGTCGAAATCAGTCTGGTACCGCAGGCCAGTGCCTGCCAGATACCGGGCAAAACCCAGGCGTCATCGCAGGATGATGGCGCATCACTACACAATGGAGAGTAATTCTATGGCAATTCCTGTTTATCTTTGGCTGAAAGATGACGGCGGCGCGGACATCAAAGGGTCTGTCGACGTTCAGGACCGTGAAGGCAGCATCGAAGTGGTGGCGCAGAAGCATAACCTGTACATCCCGACCGATAACAACACCGGCAAGCTGACCGGTACCCGTATCCATACGCCGTTCCTGTTCACCAAGGAAATCGATTCGTCCAGCCCGTATCTGTACAAGGCGGTGACCACCGGTCAGACCCTCAAGTCTGCGGAATTCAAGTGGTACAAAATCAACGACGCGGGCCAGGAAGTGGAGTACTTCAACACCAGACTCGAAAAAGTGAAAGTGGTGAAAGTGAACCCACTGATGCACGACATCAAGGATCCTGCTTACGAGAAGCACAACCACCTCGAGCAGATCGAGTTGCGCTACGAAAAAATCACCTGGACCTACAAAGACGGCAACATCATTCATTCCGATTCGTGGAATGAACGCGCCACTGCATAAACCTGATGCGGGCAGGGATCCCTGTCCGCAATTTTTGCCGAACGTCTGCTGGCACGGGCTTTCAGCAAAGAACTCACAATCTGCCAGCCGACCGTATGCGCTTTGGTCCCCTTCACGGGAAACAGCGAGGGGCGGTAGCGTGTCCAGGAACCGACAAAGAGAGAGACTCATGGAAAATCCAGCCATCCTGCTGCGACGTCTGAACCCTTACTGTGCCCGCGCCATGGAAGGGGCGGCCTCGCTCTGCCAGACCCGCGCGCATGCGGAAATTCTGCCAGAACACTGGCTACTGAAACTGCTTGAGCAGGGGGAAGGAGACCTGACGGTACTGGCGCGCCGCTACGAATGGGATATGGACAGTATCTGGCAGGATTTGCTGGGCTGGCTTGATAAACAGCCGCGCTCAGTGCGCCACCGTCCACAGCTCTCGGAATGTATCCAGACGCTGATGCAGGAGGCCTGGCTGATTGCCTCCCTGAATGGTGAAGAGCAAATCCGTAGTGTGCATCTGCTGATGGCGCTGGTCGGTAAGCCTGGACTGGCCCGCTGTGACGGGCTGTGGCCACTGCTGACACTGAGTCAGAGTCAGCTGGCTCGCCTGCGTCCATTGCTTGATGCACAGTCTGACGAACGTCCGGAAGTGCAGCAGGAAGCTGAACTGGCGCAGAGTCATGACGGCGATGTGGCGTTTGTCGGGCGTCCTGTCGGCGCGCAGGTAAAAGAGGGAGAACTGAGCCCGGCACGACAGAATGCGCTGGATAAATTCACTCTCGACGTCACCGCCAGAGCGAAGGAAGGCAAAATCGACCCGGTGTTTGGCCGCGATACCGAAATCCGCCAGATGGTGGATATTCTTTCCCGTCGCCGTAAGAACAACCCGATTCTGGTCGGTGAGCCGGGCGTGGGCAAAACCGCGCTGGTGGAAGGCCTTGCATTGCGCATCGCTGAAGGCAACGTCCCGGAATCCCTCAAGCCTGTGGTGCTGCGCACTCTCGACCTCGGCTTGTTGCAGGCGGGCGCAGGCGTGAAGGGCGAATTCGAACAGCGTCTGAAAAACGTGATTGACGCCGTGCAGCAGTCACCGGTACCAGTTTTGCTGTTTATCGATGAAGCACACACTATTATTGGCGCGGGTAACCAGGCGGGCGGCGCAGATGCTGCCAACCTGCTGAAGCCCGCGCTGGCGCGCGGTGAGCTGCGCACCATCGCCGCCACCACCTGGTCTGAGTACAAACAATACTTCGAGCGTGACGCCGCGCTGGAGCGCCGCTTTCAGATGGTCAAAGTGGACGAGCCGGACGATGACGCCGCCTGCCTGATGCTGCGCGGCCTGAAGTCCCGCTATGCTGAGCACCACAACGTGCACATTACCGATGATGCAGTGCGTGCTGCCGTCACACTCTCCCGCCGTTATCTGACGGGCCGCCAGTTGCCGGATAAAGCCGTCGATTTGCTGGATACCGCCAGCGCCCGCGTGCGCATGAGTCTCGACACCGTACCGGAACCGCTGACTCGCATCCGTTCGCAGATTACCGCTCTTGAAATGGAGAAGCAGGCGCTGCTGGAAGACATTGCCGTCGGCAATCAGAGCCGCGGTGAGCGCCTGAGCGCCATCGGGCAGGAAGAAAACGCCCTTATCGTTGAGCTTGACGAACTGGAAACTCAGTACGGCCAGGCGCTGAAACTTACCGAACGGCTGCTAGAAATCCGCCAGGATATCTCCCGTCAGAGTGAGACTCATGCGTTACAACAGGAACTGAATGGTTTGCAGCAAAGCAACCCGCTGCTCTCTGTTGATGTGGATGTGCGTACTGTGGCTACCGTGATTGCCGACTGGACCGGCGTGCCGCTGTCGTCGCTGCTGAAAGATGAACAGACCGGGCTGTTGACCCTGGAAAATGAAATCAGCAAGCGCGTGGTCGGGCAGGATGTGGCGCTGGAAGCCATCGCGCAACGCCTGCGTGCAGCGAAAACCGGCCTCACGTCCGAGAATGGCCCACAGGGCGTGTTCCTGCTGGTCGGCCCGAGCGGCGTGGGGAAAACCGAAACCGCGCTGGCGCTGGCAGACGTGATGTACGGCGGCGAAAAATCGCTGATTACCATCAATCTGTCGGAATACCAGGAGCCGCACACGGTGTCGCAGCTGAAAGGCTCACCGCCGGGCTATGTCGGTTATGGTCAGGGCGGGATTCTCACCGAAGCCGTGCGCAAGCGTCCGTACAGCGTGGTGCTGCTGGATGAAGTGGAGAAAGCGCACCACGATGTGATGAATTTGTTCTATCAGGTCTTCGATCGCGGCTTTATGCGCGACGGTGAGGGCCGTGAAATCGACTTCCGCAATACCGTGATTCTGATGACCTCGAATCTCGGCAGCGACCCCCTGATGCAACTGCTGGATGAACAGCCGGATGCCACCGAAGGCGATTTGCACGAATTAATGCGACCCATTCTGAGGGACCACTTCCAGCCTGCACTGCTGGCGCGTTTCCAGACGGTGATCTATCGCCCGCTGGCGGAAGCAGCGATGCGCACTATCGTCGAAATGAAACTCGGTCAGGTCAGCAAGCGTCTGCACCGTCATTACGGTCTGACCACGCATATAGACGAGAGCCTGTTCGATGCGCTGACCGCCGCCTGCCTGCTGCCAGACACCGGCGCGCGTAACGTCGACAGTCTGCTCAACCAGCAAATTCTGCCGGTGCTGAGCCAGCAGTTGCTGAGCCATATGGCGGCGAAGCAAAAGCCGCAATCTTTGACGCTGGGGTGGAGTGAGGACGAGGGGATTGGGCTGGAGTTTAATGAGGCACACGGAGGCTGAAATGCAGATTTGCATGATGGATTACGGCAACCTGTCGGCGGATGGCAAAACGGCGTACCTGAAATGCTACGGCATCGGGACGTTTGAAGTGCTGACGGGCGTGGATTTTTATATCAATAATCCTGACTGTGCCGACCATGAAAATGCTGCTATCCCGCCGGGGACATACTGGGTCACCGACCGGCCTGCCGGCAGCTTGTACAACCGAGTCCGGGCAGAGGCGATTGATGCCTGGCATGGTTACCGAAATCATCATTCCGAATGGTTTGCCCTTTTCAGCGATAAAACTAAAAGAGACGGCATCATGGTGAATGGCCTGAACCGTACAGGATTTCGTCTTCATCCTTTGAACAGCGATGGTTCAGGTGAATCCTGGGGCTGTATCACCCTGCGCCGGTTCAGTGATTTTCAGCATCTGCGACGTCTGCTACTGCAGAGAGGAACCTTCCCGGTTCCTGGCGGCAATGGTCTGAAGGCCTATGCCCGTATCGATGTGCGTGGCACCCCGGACTACAACCAGTGCGATAAAGAGACCGAAGAAAGAAAAGAGGCTGAGAAACGCCGGACACAGCAGGCTCTGAAAAAGCGAGCGGAGAATGTCGAATGAAAATCCTGCTGTTTATTGTGCTGTTCTGGAGCGGGATCCACTTCATTCCCGATGCATGGATTGCGGGTTTTGTGAAAGCCCATATCCCGATTAGTGGTGACGGAGAAGAAGCGATGGACAGCTTTGAGATGCATATCATCGTGATTAAAACATCGTTGTGTGCTGTCGGGGCGTTCCTCCTGATGAAGCTGCTTTTCTGGATGAAAAATCAACAAAAAAAATAATCTCTTTCTCATATGGAGTCAACGCCATGAGCCTGACGGATACCCTGAACACGATGGTGACCACCGTCACCGGAAAAGCCCTGAACCGCTACCGCCTCGATATCCCTTCCTGTACGGCCGATATCGACGTGGAGGACTTCAGTGGTTCAGAAGCGATGAGCGAGCTTTACAGCTACACCATCAACTTCACCAGTGCCGACAAGAACATTGATGCCCGCCAGATGATGAGTAAGCCTGCGACCCTGACCATGGGGGCCGGCAATCTGCTTTCCCTGGCGGATCGCAAGGTGGTTCACGGGGTGGTGACGCATTTCGAGCGTACCGGAGGTTCTGCAGATGAAGCGCAGTACTGCATTGTGCTGGAGCCGTTTCTGGCGCTGCTGGGCAATCAGTTCCGCACTCACCGCTTTTTCGTCAACAAGTCGGTACCGGAAGTGGTTGCAGAGGTGCTCACGGAGCATGGCCTGAAAGGCTGGGAGTATGAGTTCACGCTCAAAGCCGACTATCCAAAGCGTGAGCAGATTAACCAGTACCAGGAAAACGACCTCGCCTTCATAGAACGTCTGCTGGCGGAGGTGGGGATTTTTTACTTCTTCACCCTGCAGCCCGACACCCAGACCGAAGTGGTGCACTTTGCGGACAAGCAGAGCGCGTGGACGTTTGGTAAAAAGCTCCCGCTGAACAGCCCGTCAGGGGCGAATGACAATGCGGCGGATTCGGTGTGGGACGTGCATGTCTGGCATAACGTGGTGGAACGTTCAGTCACTGCCAGCGACTATAACCACCGCGAAGCCCAGAACGTCCTGACGTCCGTTCCGGCGGATATGACCCGCGGTGACGGGGAAGGGAATACCTACGGCGATGTGTACCATTATCGCCCGCGTCACCTTGAACGTGGCGACAAAATCACGCCGACGGCAGAAACAGGTAACTTCTGGGCACGCCTGGAGCATGAACGCTACCTTTCCACTCAGACCACTGTAACTGGCAGCAGTACCGACCATACCCTGGGCCCGGCTCAGGTGCTGACTATCACTGAAACGGCTATCCCCCCGACGCTACCGCGTGAAACCGAAAACGGTCTCGTCATCATCAGCGCCGGTTACTCCGCCAGCCGTCAGAACGCGCTGAAGGTGGAATGGGCGGCCATGCCGTACTACGAGAACCGCTGCTGGCGTCCTGCTGCTAAAAAGCGCCCGGTGGTCAGCGGCACCCTGACGGCACGAGTGACCAGCGCCAAAGATAACGACATCTACGCCTGGCAGGATGCATCAGGCATGTACCGGGTGAAATTTGATGCTGATCGCGACGATAAACGACAGGGCATGGAAAGTATGCCGGTACGTTTTGCCAAACCTTACGGTGGTGACAAGTACGGCTTCCACTTCCCGTTGATACAGGGCACTGAAGTCGCCATCGCGTTCCATGAAGGCGATCCGGATCGTCCGTATATCGCTCACGCCCTGCACGACTCCCGTCACGTTGACCATGTCACTGAACTGAACAGCACGCGTAACGTTATCCGCACAGCGGGCCTGAGCAAGCTGCGGATGGAGGACAAGCGCGGCGAAGAGCACGTTAAGCTCAGTACGGAGTACGGTGGTAAGACCCAACTTAATTTAGGTCACAATGTAGACGCTTCCAGGAAACTTCGCGGCGAAGGTGCTGAGCTTCGTACTGACCGACACGTTTCTATCCGGGGTGGTGCCGGGGTGTTTATCACTGCAGATAAACAGCCGTTTGCCGGGGACAAGATGCTTTCCATGCAGGAGGCGATAGCCCAGCTTGAGAATGCACTGAGTATTGCCCGAAGCATGTCAGATGCAGCTGAAACCGCGCAGGCACTTCCTGCAGATATACAGAGCCAGGTGAAGTTGAGTGATGCCCTCAAAGATCTGGTGCAGCCAGGCATGGTGTTGAATGCACCAGAAGGCGTGAGTATCACCAGTCCGCAGGCAGTGCGTATGGCCTCGGGAAGCGCCAGCGTCGGGATTATGTCACAACAAAACACTGACATCAGTGCACTTAAGCGTTTTACGGTAGCTGCGGGTGAAGCCGTGAGTATGCTGGCCCGTAAGGCCGGGATGAAACTCTTTGCTGCTAAGGGCAAAGTAGAAATTCAGGCTCAGGATGATGCGCTTGATGCGATAGCCAAAAAGGATGTGACCGTAACCAGCACGGAAGGGCGGGTCGAAATCACAGCGGCGAAAGATGTTGTGCTGAAAAATCTGGATGGGTCTTTCATTCAGCTACAAGGTAAAAACATTATTCTGGGTTGTGAAGGTAATATTCTGTGGAAATGTGCCAATGCGCAGAAAATGGGTAGTGTAAGCATGAGTAGTGTTATGCCCCAGTTTCCATCTGGATATAGTGGGAAATTCACGGCATCGTCTGATGCAGGTGTTCCAGTTGCAGCTGCGGCATATATGTTGACATCGAGTAATGGGCAGAAATTATTTGGTAGAACAGACGAGAACGGTGAAACAGTCCCAGTTTACTCATCAAACCCGAATGAGCCTTTTGAACTTGAAATGATTCAAAGTGATTATTGGTACGATAGTGAGAATATTGTGGATAGAGTACATTGTTCATCATTTTCAGATATGTCATTCCAGGATGATGGTTGTCAATGCAGTGATTGTGAGGGAAATAAAAGTGCGTGATATGACTTTAAAGTTTAAATTATTGTTATGCATGTTGCCGGCTCCATTTTTTTCTTTTGCAAGTGGCACATGGAATGCTAAATCAGCACAAATGCAATGTGGCTCAGCTTTGGTAAAAGTCAGTGCTGAATGCCAGGTGAATCAGAAAAGCCCAACGGAGAATATATGCAAAAATTACCAGTTGGAAATAAAAAACGGCACGAATAATAAAGACTTTTCTTTGCCATACATCCCGAATAGCCAAAAAGTCCTCCTGGAAGGACAGGGTTATTCCTTTAATGATGTAGTTAAGCCTGGTGATTGGGTCCCCTCCACAATGAAATGCTATGATAATGAAAACATTGTGATCGGATACCATCTAGGGTTGGATGAAGAGGAGAGCGTAAAGGGTTCATTGTTGTCCTATATTGACGCCCCATTTATTGATCTTTCAGGTAACTTTATTACAGGTAACAAGCTTTCTGAGCTTAGATCTCGAGAGATAAAAAAACCATATGACAATACGAATATAGACTTTATTAGCAATCGCTGAGGTATGGTATGTCTGATTTATATGAGTATTTAAATGCCAAGAAGGGAAAAGCATATTTTGATGATCAGATTAAGCCATTTTCGCTAATCTCACTCTATCCGGATATAGATACATCCCGAAAGCTAAGAGGTAACAGCCGTACAACAGGAGATGCTGATAAAGATGTTCAAGATGCTATTATAGATATGATTATTACCATAGCTGTCCGCTATGGATTAAGTTATAAAGAGATATCATATATTTTATTAACAACTAAAGTCGAGTCCGGGTTTAACCCCGATGCGGCAGCAGGGACTACTAGTGCAGCTGGTTTAGCACAAGGAACAGTTGGTTTTATCAAAGATGCATTGACACAATCTGAAGACATTCTTGGTTTTCAGCTAGATCTTCGTAATGAAGAAGTTTTTGATGCTGAGAAAGGATGTTATGCGGTAATTTATTCATTTTTACTCAACAAGTCTAAGGTAATGGAGAGTTACACATCAGATCAAAGTGAATATTGGGAATGGCTTTATTTGTTGCATCATGATGGTGCCTATAGCTTAGGGAAATATCTGGATGGTACGCGTAAGAAAAGTGCAGATGGCAAGAAGTGGGCACTGTATATAACTAAGCATTTATCAGTTGTGGAAGGATTACTAAAAAATACTGAAGTTAATACTAAATTTAAACTGTCTACGGGAAATAACACAGCATTCAAAAACAAAAATTATATTGCTGCAATCTCTCCATTTCCAAGTTCAACATGCCCAAATTTAGTGTCAGACTATGAGAAATCTCTGGTTTTTATCACAGGCGTGACTGATGAAACGGGATGACTGAATCAGTCAATGCTATCGCAGGTTCAGAAATTGTGTTTACTATTCTTGCTGATAATTACAAAGAATTAGCTAAAGCAACTGGTGGAAAAGACACCGATGAAAAGCATAAGACTCTAACTTATACCGTTAAGAAAGGTGACACTTTATCAGCAATAGCTAAGAGCCATGGCGTATCAGTTGAGAAGCTAGCAAGAGTTAATAAGATTCATAACGTAAACATGTTACGCGTGGGTACTAAATTGAAAATACCTGGAAGTAATCAAAATCATGGGTATGTTAGCCGCTATGTTTCTGAACAAACCAAAAAAGAGATTCTCAAAAATGTTGGAGTTGAAAATGCTAATGCTAAAGCGGCCATAGAGTATTCAAGAAGTCATATCGTGTTGCCTAAAGGAAGTAAATCTGCGGACTCAGAAAAAAAAGACAATGTAATTCACATTAAAACTACGACAACCGATAAATCTGTTAATAGTAGAACTGGAAAAGAGCCTGAGAAACATCAAACAGATACGCAGGGAACATCTAAAAAAATTGAAACAAATGCTGATTTCGTACCAGTACTGATTTTTGATAAAGGCAATAGTGATAAAAAAAGAGTAAGCAGTAAAACTAAAGAAATTTTAATAAACATAGCTAAAAGTGCAGGGATTCACAAGGTTCACATTACCAGTACTCTAAGGACACCTTTGGAACAAGCGCAGGCGATGTATTCTAATGCTAAAAATTTAGGTGTGGATTCTCAGCATCATTACAAACCAGCTGGCTGGAAAGTAATTCAGGCAGGTGTGGCTACAGGCATAGAAGATCGCAATAAAGCCATTCAGGCAATGGTTGATGAAATTAATACTCTTATGAGTGACGGGCAAGTAGTATCAAGACATTGCGTTAGTGAGGAAATATATGCGCAAAGAAATGTGGTCGACATTAGCAAGTCAAGGATGAATAAACTCGCGAAACCCTTTGATAAAGCAGTTAAAGCGTACATGAAAAATAATGATGATATCTATTATATAAGTCCTTATGCTTATAACGGTGAGCCCGTTTTCCATTTGGAGGTGAGACAATGAATATAAGACTCATGCTTGTTTTTATTGTAACTCAGTTCCCTTTTTATGTTAATGCAAATATTTTAACAAATGGAGTTTATTATTCTAAATGGGTTTACTCAGAAAACAATATGGAAAAAGTGTATCCAATACTGTCTAATAAATTTAATCGCGATAAAAATGGGGTGTACTTACTTCCAGATAATGCGTCAATAATTGGTGATGAAATTTATCTACGAGTATCGGATGATACTGTAAATATATATTACAGGCAAGTGAATAATGATGGGGGCGTTGTGACAATCGGTCGTGGTGATGTCGATATTTTGGATGGTGTCTTCAGCATAAAAAACAATATATCAAATACTTTCTTTGATGGTAAGGTTCCACCTGGGAAATTCTATATCAATTATGATTTTTCAGGGAGGGACACTTCTCCCGCCCAAAAGGAAATTATTCCTTTCAAGGTTGAAAGGCCTGATGCCTTTAGCGTAGATTGCAAAAAATATTTAAAGATAAATGGTTATTATGAAAATGGACTCCCTGATTACACGGAGGATGATATTTCATACAATACAAATATATTTGCAACCGATTCAGGAATTTGCGGCCTATTGCTTAATGATGACAATGTTCGGCAAATAAAAGAAGGGCGAATTCTTTTTGAAAAATTCAATGAAACTTCTGCTTCTTGAGCTTGATCTTTCGACCAGTTAAATATTCTAGGGGATATTATGTCCAAAGGATTTGTATTGCTAGGAGATAAAACTACTCACGGTGGTGAGGTTATATCTGCATCTTCGACCATGATTGTGAACGGAAAGAAAGTAGCTCTTGTTGGCGACGAAATTAATTGCCCTGTTGAAGGGCATGGTGTTAATGCCATTATTGAAGGATCACCAGAATGGATCTCTGATGGCAAGTCTGTTGTTGTGGATGGCTGCGAATGTGAATGTGGTTGCCATGTTATCTCAAGTGCGCCGGATTGTTCAGTAGGATAAGTTATGAGCTGGGAGCGTCAGAAAGCCACAATTACTACAGAGCCAGAAGAACCGTCTCTGGTCATCTGGCTGATTGCAGGTCTTGTTGCTGTAATTGCTGGAGTGCTGCTCTTTGTCCTCCATGCCAATCAGTTTCTGGGTGAATTGCAAAAATTCAACCTCTGGATTGTTTCTGGGAGTCCTATTTTAATCTGGTTCATTACGATTTGTCTTCGTGGCTGGATGTATAACCATTCAATGGACCGTCATCAGTTTGAATCCGATGAGGCAGATTATGTTCAGCAGCAATGGATTTCCTGGGCTGGACGTTACCTGGCAGTTATGTATAGTCGGGTTATCCTGCCTGATGAATTGACGCCATCCATATTTCTGCAGGCTCCCAAAGATCGAGAGCAGGGTAGTTCTTTTAGTCGGGGAATAACGTTACCTGCAGGCGAAGATGTTTTTTCAGTATTGATTGGGGGCCTGGATATATCAGAATTACAGCGCTTATCTGACCTCCCTTTCCACGCAACCTTACTGACTGATTCACACGATCCTGATGAGACATTGCAGAGAGAATTTTCAGCATGCTGGCTCCAGTTAGTTGGACAGGCGTATCCCGTACCATTACTGACGATTCTTAAAGACCGGGCCTTCGATTGGGTGGGCGATCGCCTAAAAGCCCCTATTCTGGATGTTGAGCTTCTGTTGGTTCACCAGACTCAGGGAGGGAATGAGTACAGTGATTCGCTCTCGGCTTTAATGTTGACCTCTGATGATGTAGCAACGAAGTATCAGCTAAACCATCACGCTCGCCTGCTTCGGCCTATGTCGCTTGAATCAGCCCAAATGCTGAGTGAAGAGCTCGCTACCTTTTTCTCAACCCAGTCACAGGCTATTGCTGCGCATGCAATAGTGGGCGACAGCATGAAGTGGGGTGGTGATTTTTCCACTCTTCTGGCCAGTGCAAAACAATATGAAGGTAATTGGAAACCTCAACAGTGCCACTGGCTGGAAAAGTATGCCGGACTTAGCGGCCCTTTCTCACCCTGGATCATGGCTGCTGTCGTCAGCGATATTGCTGCGCTGACAAAAGAAGATTGCCTGATGCTTTCGGGTGACAAAGAGCTGCGTTTTATAAATACCGTAACTACAGGGAATCAGATAAATGGCGAAGGATAGTTCAGTGTGGCGTGGTAACTGGGGACGCCTCAGTATTACCGTACTCATTACTGCCGCGATCGGATTGGCCATCTGGAAAAAGGGTGATGCATTCGGACTTACCAGCAATGGACTAAAGTTGCTGGGATTTGTGGCAGCGATAATCCTTCTGTTGCTTGTCCGTCATAGCAAAACCATTAGCCTAGCAATTAAACAACAGTGGTCTCGTTTTCAGGCGAAACGTAAAAGTGTCCTGCCTGCCGATGAGGGGCGCGTCAAGCAGACCGCACCACGCAATATCACCGTCGACACTATCCGCCTCGCCATGCGCAACCTCTACGGTCGGCGCTGGGGCAGTAAAACACGCATCCTGCTGATAACCGGCACCGTCGCTGAGGTTGAGCAACTGACCCCTGGCCTGACAGACCAGCTCTGGCAGGAAGATCGCGGCACGCTGTTGCTGTGGGGCGGTGACCTCAATACGCCAGCAGACAGCGACTGGCTGACCGCATTGCGCAAACTGCGCCGCCGTCCAGTGGATGGTCTGGTATGGGTTACCTCGGCTTTTGACCAGCTCTCAGCGCCAGGACTGAAGCAGCCGCTGCCGGTACCGTCTGAAAGCACCATGGATTCCCTGTCTCATGCCATCAGTGCGCGTATGGATGAACTGGGCTGGAAACTTCCCCTGTATGTCTGGTCCCTGCATCCACGTGCCGGTAAGCCGGAAGGCCGGATTGTGCAGGCCACTGGCTGTTTGCTGCCTGCTGGATGCAGTCCTGAAACGCTGGCTGAACAGTTTGCAGCCCTGACGTCCGGGCTGACCTCGCAAGGTCTGCAGCAGACCTGCGGCGAGGTTAAACATCACTTCTTACTGACGCTTGCCGACCAGCTTATTCGTGAGCCGGAGAGTGTGACTGCGCCGCTGTCGGTGATGCTCAACCCGTACCGACCGCTGCCGCTGGCCGGGGTGGTGTTCAGCCAGCCTTCTGCCGATGCTGAACGTGCCGTGCCGCACCACTGGGGCATGGATAAGCGCTGGGATGTTCTGCCTGAGTCCGTCCGGACGCTTCCTGCCGGACTGCGTCCGCGCAAACCGGGCATTCCGTGGCGCAGGGTGATGGCATCGGCTGTCGCCCTGGCGATGGTGGCATGGGCCGTGTGGATGAGCATCGCGTATGTCATCAACCGCAGTCAGATTGATGGCGCGAATGCCCAGGCCGCACTTGCCGCCCGACAGAATCAGCCCCTGGAACAGCGCCTGCATGCTCTGTCTGAACTGCAGAAAACCCTGACCCGTCTGCAGTACCGCGCTGAGCATGGTGTACCGTGGTACGAGCAGGCCGGACTGAGTCAGAATAATGCCCTGCTGGCCGCACTCTGGCCACGTTATCAGGACAGCGCCCTGCCGCTGTTGCGGGATGCGGCCGCTGACCATCTGCAGAAACAGGTCAGTGCCTTTAATGCGCTGCCGCCGGGCAGCCCGCTGCGTGAGCAGATGGCAAAAAATACCTATGACCAGCTCAAACTGTACCTGATGCTGACCCGTCCGGAACATATGGACGCCAACTGGTTCAGTTCGGCACTGTTGCGCGACTGGCCGAAGCGTGATGGCGTGAAAGACGGCGTCTGGCAGGGGATGGCCCCGTCACTGCTGTCGTTTTATGGCGCGCAGCTGGCGACCCATCCGCAGTGGAAGCTATGGGCAGATGAGCGCATGATCAGTCAGGCCCGCTCGCTGCTGGTTCGCCTGATGGGCATGCGCAACAGTGAATCGACCCTCTACCAGAAAATGCTCTCTGAGGTGGCGCATCTGTATGCCGATATGCGTCTCGAAGATATGGCTGGCGATACCGATGCTGCTCGCCTGTTCAGCACCACCGAAATCGTGCCGGGGATGTTTACCCGTCAGGCATGGGAGCAAGCGGTGCAGCCTGCCATTGAGAAAGTGGTGAAGGCGCGCCGGGATGAGCTTGACTGGGTGCTGACTGACAGCAAGCATCAGGTGAATACACAGGATGAGAGGTCCCCGGAAGCGCTGAAAAATCGACTGACGGAGCGTTACTTCGCCGATTTTAGCGGGGCGTGGCTGGCGTTCCTCAACAGTCTGCGGCTTCGCGAGACTGCCACGCTGTCGGACTCCATTGACCAACTGACCCTGATGGCCGACGTGCGTCAGTCACCTCTGGTGGCGCTGATGAACACCCTGAACGTGCAGGGGCGTACCGGGCAAACCGGCGAAGCGATTTCGGACTCGCTGGTGAAATCGGCCAAAAATCTGCTGGGCGGTGATAACAAGGGGGCTATTGACCAGCGTGCCGGTGTCTATGGCCCGCTGGATGCGACCTTTGCCCCGGTGCTGGTGCTGATGGACAAGAATCGCACGGGGGCACAGGAGCAGAGCCTGCAGTCATACCTGACTCGCGTGACGCAGGTGCGTCTGCGCCTGCAGCAGGTGACCAATGCTACCGACCCGCAGGCGATGACCCAGGCCATTGCTCAGACCGTATTTCAGGGTAAAGCGGTGGACCTCACCGAAACCCGTGACTACGGCAGTCTGATTGCCGCCGGTCTGGGCCAGGAGTGGAGCGGTTTTGGTCGCACAGTATTTGTTAACCCAATGGAGCTGGCCTGGCAGCAGGTACTGACCCCGGCGGCCGACAGCCTTAATGCTCAGTGGCAGCAGGCGGTGGTGGCAGAGTGGAACAGTGCCTTTGGTGGACGCTATCCGTTCAACAATTCCAGCAGCGATGTTTCTCTGCCGCTGCTGGCCAAATACCTCAACGAGGATTCCGGGCGTATCGCGCAGTTCCTGCAGACCCGCCTCAAAGGCGTGCTGCATAAAGAGGGCAACCACTGGGTACCGGACAGCATCAACTCACAGGGCCTCGCCTTTAACCCGGCATTCCTCAATGCCATCAACACCCTGAGTCATATCTCAGATGTGGCCTTCACCGAAGGCAATGCCGGGATGAACTTCGAACTGCGACCAGGTACTGCCGACGGCGTGATGCAGACCGACATAATTATCGACAGCCAGAAGCTGACGTATGTGAACCAGATGCCGGCGTGGAAGCGCTTCACCTGGCCTGCGGATACGGAGGCCCCTGGTGCGAACCTCAGCTGGATCAGTACGCAGGCGGGCACCCGCCAGTACGCCGATATTCCGGGTGCCTGGGGATGGATACGCCTGCTCGATAAAGCCGCGGTCAGCGCGTACCCGGGTGTCGGCAGCAGCTACAGCCTGAGCTGGAAAGCACAGGGTGGTCGCACGCTCAATTACACCCTGCGTACCGAAGCGGGCGAGGGTCCGCTGGCGCTGCTGAAGCTGCGTAACTTCCGTCTGCCGGAAACCATCTTCAGTACCACCGGTATCGCGCCGTCGGGTCCGGCGACAGAGACGGCCAGTGACGACGGGGAGACATACTGATGAGCACACTCAATGCCTTACTCAGTGCCTGCCAGACAGAGCAGGCACCTCTGCTTGCCGCCACCCGTGAGCGTGTGGCGCAGTGGGACAGCTGGCTGCAGCCGCTGTCCGGTTCATCGCCTGTTGGCGAAGATCCGGGATATGATGATGACTTCCAGCAGATGCGCGAGGAGGTCAACAAGCTCTCGGGCGCGGATACCGAACTCATCTGCCGGTTGGCAGAGAAGCTGCTGACCACCACCGCCAAAGATATCCGGGTGGCCACATACTACTGCTGGGCGAAGCTGCACCGTGAAGGTGAACAGGGACTGGCCGAAGGACTCGAACTGCTGGCCGGTCTGCTGGAGCGCTTTGGCACACAACTGCATCCGCAGCGTGACCGCAGCCGTAAGGCGGCACTGGAATGGCTGGCAGGATCGCGTATGACCGACTCGCTTTCCCTGTACCCGGAAGTGGTCAGGGAGGAAGCGATGCGTACTACCGGTGCGCTGCTGCTGATAGCCGGACTTACCGAAAATGAGCCGGATGAAACCCGTCCTGAACTCAATGCGCTGTACGGCGCGCTGGAGAATCGTCTGCAGAAGGCGGGGGGCGTGGATGCGGTGGTACCGCAGAACGCCAGTACCAGCGAAACCCCGTCGTCTGCCAGTCACAGCGATGCCCCGGCCATCGGGCGGATCACGTCCGGTCAGGATTTGCTGGCCCAGGCCCGCACCCTCACCGAATACCTGCGTGAGCAGCCAGATGGCTGGTTGTCAGCACACCATCTGATGAAGAGCCTGCGCCACGACACCCTGAGGGCCATCCCGGCGCCGGATGCGCAGGGCCGTACACGCATCGAGCCGCCAAGAGCGGATCAGCGCGCGTTACTCAAACGCCTCTACCTACAGCAGAACTGGGCTGAAATGCTGGAAACGGCCGACAGCACATTTTCGCGCGGTGCCAACCACCTGTGGCTGGATTTGCAGTGGTACATCCACCAGGCTCTGACGAAATCCGGTCAGGACACCCTGGCTGACATTATTGCTGCTGACCTGAAAGGGCTGTTGTCGCGCCTGTCCGGGCTGGAGACATTGGCATTCAGTGACGGCACGCCGTTTGCGGACGAAGTGACGCTGAACTGGATCCAGCAAACTGTGCTGGACACCGTCGGCGGGTGGGGCAACGACACGCCATCCGCCCCGGTCACCTCTGGTCACGACGACATTCTGGCGCTGGAGCCGGAAGCCGTGGCACTGGCCGACAGTGAAGGTCCGGATGCCGCGCTGGGCTGGTTACAGACCCGGCCAGGCATGACCACCGATCGTCAGAAGTGGCTGCAGCGCCTGCTGATGGGCCGCATTGCTGAGCAGTACGGTAAAAATGACCTGGCGGTGCATCTGTTTGCAGAACTGGGTGAGCGTGCAAGAGAAGTGACCCTCAGTGAGTGGGAGCCTGAGCTGTTGTTTGAGGTACAGGCCCGTCATCTGAAACTCCTGCGCCTGAAAGCCGGTCGCAGTGAGGCTGATAAGGCACGACTTACACCGGTAATGGACCAGCTACTTGCCGGGCTGATCGCTGTCGATCCTGCCCGTGCCGCCGTGCTTTGCGGTTAAATCCACAGGAACACAAATAAATGGAAGATTTGACCCTGCGTTATTACGACGCGGAAATGCGCTACCTGCGTGAAGCTGCGAAAGAATTTGCCCAGACCCACCCCGATCGCGCAGCGATGCTTGATCTGGATAAAGCCGGTACACCCGACCCCTATGTTGAACGTTTGTTTGAAGGCTTTGCCTTCTCGATGGGGCGGCTGCGGGAAAAGATTGACGACGATCTGCCTGAGCTGACCGAAGGACTGGTCAGTATGCTCTGGCCACATTATCTGCGCACTATTCCGTCGCTCTCGCTGGTGGCTCTGACCCCGGCGCTGCATGCCATGAAAATGGCGGAGGTTGTACCTGCGGGCCTTGAAGTGTACTCCCGCCCGGTAGAGCCGAAGAACACGGTTTGTCGCTACCGCACTACTCAGGATGTGATGCTTAATCCTTTGAGTGTTTCAGGCGTCACGATGGCGACTGAGCCTGACGGGCGTTCGCTGCTGCGGATGCGCTTTGCCTGCAGCAGTCAGGCCGACTGGTCACATGCCGATCTCCGTCGTCTGAGCCTGTATCTCGGCGCGGATGCGCCAGTCAGCAGCCATCTGCATCTGATGTTGACGAAACGTCAGGCGGCACTCTATATGCGCCTGCCCGGGCAGACCGATCGTATCCACCTCGACGGGTATTTTTCACCGGGCGGTTTTGCTGAAGAGGACGGTCTGTGGCCGAAAGGCGATACCGCGTTCAGCGGCTACCAGCTGCTGCTGGAGTACTTCACTTTCCGCGACAAGTTTATGTTTGTCCACCTCAATGGTCTTGACGGTATGACGCCGCCTGCCGGGGTAGAGTACTTCGATATTGAAGTGGTTTTCAGTACGCCGTGGCCATCAGACTTGCCGGTCACCGATGACGCGGTTCGTCTTCACTGCGTGCCGGTGATTAACCTGTTCACCCTGGAAGCCGACCCGCTCACCATCACCGGACTTGAAAGTGAATATCTGTTGCGGCCCAAACGGTTGCAGGACGGACACACCGAGATTTACGCCGTGGATTCAGTTACTGGCTCCAACCGGACCATTGACGCGGAGTATGTCCCGTTCAGCAGTTTCCGCCACAAAGGCGGGATGATGCGTCGTCATGCGCCGCCCCGGTATTACCACACCCGTGTAAAGCGCAGTGTGACCGGGCTGTATGATACCTGGCTTATCCTGGGCGGCCATCAGTGGGAAAATGACCGGCTTGTCGACCGCGAAGCCGTATCGCTGCAAATCACCGGTACCAACGGCCAGCTACCGCGCCGGGCGCTACAGAGTACGCTCCTTGACCGCTGTGAGCAGATAGTCGATACGCCGCTCTCGGTACGCAATCTCTGCAAGCCCACGCTGCCGGTCTATCCTCCTGCGGAAGACCGTTTCCACTGGCGGATATTGAGTCACCTGGGCTCCGGGTTTCTGAACATGATGAGCACGGCCGAAGTGCTGCGCGGGACGCTTGCGCTGTACAACTGGCCGGAAGATGAACTCAACACCCGGCGGCTGGAGGCGATTCAGCATGTGAAACACCACCGCCTGCAGCGGTTCGAGCAGGGTTACCTGCTGCGGGGGCTTGATATTGAGGTCACCCTCGACAGCGGCGGGTTTACCGGCGAGGGCGATATTCACCTGTTCGGCGAAATGCTCAACCGCTTCTTCGCGCTCTATGCCGACATGAACCAGTTTAACCAGCTCACCCTTTTCATTCAGCCAGAAGGAAAATGCATCCGGTGGAAAGAGAACCACAGTCCGCGCCTGCCCGGCTGATAGCGCAGCTGGGTGACCGGCTACCGTACATGAATTTTTACCGTTTCTGTCAGCTGCTGGAGCGGAGTCAGCCAGATAAACCGGTCGCCGGCAGCAACTGGCAGGTGCGCCATGAGCCGGTGCGCTTCCGGCCACATCCGGGAATGGGCTTCCCGGCCGCCGAAATCAAAGGCGTAGAATTGCCGGAGCATCCGCACCTGCCACCCACGGTACGCATCACCTTTATGGGGCTCTACGGCGTGGAGTCGCCGCTGCCGACGCACTATATCGATGACATTACTCAGCGGCGGGAAGGGTACGAGGCGGCTGCGGATTTCCTTGATATCTTCAACCACCGGCTGATTACCCAGTACTACCGCATCTGGCGTAAATACTCATATCCGGCGACCTTTGAGGAAGGGGGGAAGGATAAAACCTCGCAGTACCTGCTGGGCCTGGCAGGGCTTGGCATCGACGGCTGCACGGACAGCATTGCCGCTCCTGCGTCACGCTTCCTCGCGTTGTTGCCGGTGATGCTGCTGCCGGGACGGACTGCAGAAGGTATGGCCTCCCTTGTGCGCCTGCTGGCACCCAACACGCAGGCGAAAATCTGGCACCACGACAAACGCCGGGTGCCGCTGAGGAAGTCGCTGACCATGAGTGTGCGTCGGCCCATCACCCTGACAAATCGCCCGGTGATGGGCAACTATGCCACCGACGTAAACAGCCAGGTACTGATGCGTCTGACCACCACCGACCCGGCTGAAGTGCAGGGCTGGTTACCGGGTGGGGAGCTTCACACGGACCTGATGGCGCTGCTGCATGTCTGGCTTGGCTCACGCCTTGATGTCCGCCTGCAGCTGTGTGTCGACCGTAGCCTGCTGCCGGACGCGACGATGAGCAGTAAAGCCAAAGTCGGCGCCGTGCAGTTGGGCCGCACTGCCGTGATGCGCCCGCTGAATGCGGCGAACACCGCCACACATCCCAAAACCATAACCATCAATCTTGGCCGCTATGAACGGGTACAGGAAAATATTCACCGCAGGGAGACCGATGAAGATGGCGATTATCGCTGGTAAATTTCCTCTGGCTGCGCTGGTCGCCAGTATCACACTGATACTGGCGGGCTGTGGGCTGACCCAGAGCGTCACGGACGGCACTGTCGCCGTCACCAAATCGATTTTTTATAAACAGGTGAAAACGCTTCACCTCGATATTCGCGCCCGCGAGGCCGTAAACCATAATGCTGGCGGAGTGGCGCTGTCCACCGTGATACGTATCTACCAGCTCAAAGACCGCAATACCTTTGACAGCACGGACTATCCGTCGCTGTTCAAGGCTGACAGTCAGGCTATCAAAGCAGACCTGCTAACGGAGAAAGATATCCGCCTGCAGCCGGGTGGGGCGGTGATGGTCGATATGCCGCTGGAGGAAAGTGCGCAGTATGTGGCGGTGGCCGGCATGTTTATGTCGCCGGACCAGGTGAATAATACCTGGCGGGTGGTACTGAGCCGTGATGACCTCGATCCGGATAAAGCCCGTATCATCGAAGCAGGGAACAACCAGCTGATCCTTAAGGCGCTGAAAAATGAATGAGACTTCCCGTCCATCGTTGTATGAGACCCTCTTGGGTAATTTTACCGGCGGGCTTGCCCTGCAGCAGGTCAGTGAGCAGAACCAGGTCATCCTGTCCGTGCTCGACAATATGCAGCGCATCCTCAACTGCCGTGCCGGGACGCTGGCGCATCTGCCGGACTACGGCCTGCCGGATATGACCAAAATCCTCCAGGGGATGCCGGGCACTGCCCATGAGCTGATGGGGACATTGTCTGCCGTCCTGCTCAAATATGAACCTCGCCTGAAAGAAATAGCCGTTGCCCTGCTGGAACAGAATGTCCCCGGTGAACTGCGCTATGCCATTGATGCTGAGCTCAAAGGTATTGGTCTGGTGCGTTATGGCACCGAATTTATGCCCGAAGGGCGGGTCCTGTTGCGACACCTGAAGCAACAGCAGTATCTCGACACGACAATCCGTATGTAAGGCCGGGTAGCACCATGTCAGTAAAATCACCGTGCCTCAAAAATCTTCCATAGCTTCAGACTCGTCAGATGGATATCTGGTCATGAATGACATTACCCCACATAAAATTAAAACCGGCGGCGATCCGCGTACCCTGCCGGATTATGCAGCCCTACGTGATGAGCTGAGTAAGCTGACCCATCCGGCACGCCCGGACGTCAACTGGCAGTATGCCGAAAGGCTCTGCCTTTCATTATTTGAACAAAACGGTGTTGAACTGCAGACGGCAGCCTGGTATACGCTTGCGCGGACGCATCTGGCCGGATTGTCTGGTTTGAATGAAGGACTGGCCATACTGGAGGCCCTGATCGGCCATCAGTGGGGCGCGCTCTGGCCTCAGCCTGTACATGCCCGTATGGAAATTCTCAGTGGCCTGAGTCAGCGTCTGCAGCAACGGATGCGCACGCTCCTGCTGAATGACAGTGACCTCTGCCAGCTATATCGCGCGGAGCAGTTGCTTACTGGTCTCTGCGTCGTGCTACAGCGCCTGGAACTTAAACATCTGAGTCAGTTTGCTGCCTTGCGTACGCTGATGCACAACAATGCCGCCCGGCTGGAAAACAGTGATAACACCTCCGGTTGTGCCGGGGCGACCATCGAGCCGGGTATCGTGCTGCCTGCTAAGGTAATGAATGGTTCAGGGGGCACAGCGAGCGACCTTGCCGGGCGTCCGCCTGAAGGGCGTCGCGCGCCGGATAGTACCGCGAAGTGGGTGTATGTCGCGCAAGCAGAACAGCAGGCGAATATCGAAGTACAGGCGGCAATGTCCGCGCCGGTAAAAAAATCGCAATCCTTCGCCGCCGGGATGTGCACCATGCTGGTGGTAAGCGTAGCGACGGTGTGGGGTTGGCATACCCTGCTGCGGCCTGATCCACTGCAAACTCAGCTCGCAGCCTCACTGGCGCCGTTACCCGCAACACTCACACCTGCACAGCTGGATGCGTTGCGCCAGCGATCCTCGTTATCACCCGCGATAATCACACAAACGCAGCAGCAGCTTGCCCGACTGGACAAGCTCCCCCCTGACTGGAATATCGTCTGGAGCAGGCAGCTTCTGGAACAGGCTCAGACGCTTTGGCCGGAGCAGGCTAAACCTCTGGCGCAACAGTGGCAGCAACAACTTACTGCTGCCTCAATGCCGGCAGAAAATCTCAATGGCTGGTATCAGGGGATGACAACGCTACACAAACTGAGCGACAGGCTGAACGGGCTTGATGAGCAGAAAGGCAAATACATGACGGTCAGTGAGCTGAAATCGGTGGTCTTTTCCGCCATGCAGTCCTTTAATCAATCCATACCCGCTGAAGAGCAATTGCGGGCATTATCACAAACACCCGCGGGCAAACCTTTACCGGTTGCTGACAGGACGCAACTGGAGATGCATCTCAAGCAACTGGCTGCCCGTTATGCTGAAATAAAACAGCAGGCGTCGAAATAAAAATTATATTATTCAAGGGAGTTAGCGAACGGTGTCGGGTTGCGGCGAACGGCTAAGAAGTGTCCCCTGCAGGAATCGAACCTGCAACTAGCCCTTAGGAGGGGCTCGTTATATCCATTTAACTAAGGGGACGAAGCGGCGGGAGTATAGCGTTTTTTTCCTTGCCCGTTAAGCATCTATGGATTGACTGCTTAAACTGTCGCCACTTAAGGGTGTTTTTTTGCCTTGAGCCGCTCTTTTTTGGCGTTGCTCATGTCGTTACGAATCTGCGCATGACTGAGTAGCGCAAAAATAAACGTCCCGCCGCAAATGTTGCCAGCCAGCGTCGGCAGCGCGAAGGGCCAGATGAAGTCCTGCCACGGTAGCGAGCCGTTGAAGACCAGGTAGAAAATCTCGACGCTGCCGACCACAATATGGGTGGTATCAGCGAGCGCAATCAGCCAGGTCATCATGATGATCACCACAATTTTTGCCGCGCCGGCGGCGGGAAACATCCAGACCATGGTCGCCACCAGCCAGCCGGAAATGATCGCATTGGCGAACATTTCAGACGGCGTATTTTCCATGACCTTTAAACTGATCTCCTGAAACGCGCCGCGAGTGGCATCGTCAAAAATCGGCATCATATTAAAGGCCCAGGCCGCAATTGCCGTACCGACCAGGTTACCGATGAGCACCACGCCCCAGAGCCGTAACAGGAGGCCGATATTTCCGGGCGTCGGTTTATGCATGATGGGTAATACCGCGGTGACGGTATTCTCGGTAAACAGCTGCTGGCGAGCCATGATGACAATAACAAACCCGAAGGTATAACCCAGATTCTCCAGTAAAAAACCGCCGGGGAACTCGCCCAGGTGGACATGGAAAATCCCTTTTGCCACCATCGATGCCCCCATCGACAGACCGGCGGCTACCGCTGACCACAGAAGAGCAAGGGCATCGCGCTCCAGCTCTTTTTCCCCTTCCTGACGGATCTCTTCATGGGTAGCCATCGCCCGCGAGGGCAGGCGCTCCTCGTTAACCTCAATCGGTTCGCCATCCTGTTTTTCATCGCTTTCAACCTCCACATCTTCGTTATGATGGCTGGCGTAAGGTTTGGGATCTGTCGTCATGGCATTTCCTCCTGCGTTTTTTTGTTCTCATAAGCGTAGAGATATTTCATCCGGCTGGCCCGGGATAACCTCCTGAATTTTTACTAATGGCAAGATTAGCAATACGGATATTGCAAAATATGTATAGAATCAGGGCGCAACAATTATGCCAAAGAAGGCTATGCTGAAAGCAGGCACCAGATGCATCTGCTTCAGGCGGTATCGTAATGGAGGCGTAGTCCCCGGATTACCCACAGCAATAGCCAAAATTAACAGGGAGACACCTATGAATTTTCGCCTGTCGGCGCTTGCGCTTGGCGCCACATTGCTGGTGGGATGTGCCAGTTCCAGCTCTGGCGATTTGCCGCAGGGGCGTTCAGACCCGCTTGAAGGGTTTAACCGTACGATGTTCAACTTCAACTTTAACGTGGTGGATCCGTACGTGCTGCGTCCGGTTGCCGTTGCCTGGCGTGACTATGTCCCGCAGCCGGCGCGCAATGGGCTGAGTAACTTTACCAGCAACCTTGAAGAACCGGCGGTGATGGCAAACTACTTCCTGCAGGGCGATCCCTATAAAGGTATGGTGCACTTTACCCGCTTCTTCCTTAACACCCTTCTGGGGATGGGCGGCCTGATTGATGTCGCAGGAATGGCGAACCCGAAACTGCAGCGTGTTGAACCGCATCGCTTTGGTAGCACCCTGGGCCACTATGGCGTGGGTTACGGCCCTTATATGCAGCTGCCGTTCTATGGCAGCTTTACGCTGCGTGATGAAGGCGGTGATATGGCTGATGGCCTTTACCCGGTGCTTTCCTGGCTGACCTGGCCGATGTCCATCGGTAAGTGGGCGGTTGAAGGGGTTGAGACCCGTGCTCAGTTGCTCGATTCCGACGGTCTGCTGCGCCAGTCTTCCGACCCGTATATCATGGTTCGCGAAGCCTACTTCCAGCGTCATGACTTTATTGCCAACGGCGGTAAACTCACGCCGGCTGAGAACCCTAACGCTCAGGCGATTCAGGGCGATCTGAAAGATATCGACTCGCAGTAAACAGAATTAAAGATGACAACAAAAAAGGGTGAACGCGAGTTCACCCTTTTTTTATGCTGCCAGATCTATCAGAAGCGGTAGTTGAAGTTCGCGCCGTACAACCACGCGGTACCTTCAGAGCGGAAGGTATAAGGGCCTTCTTTAATTTCTACATGCTGACCGTGCATGTATGAAACACCCACGTCAACCGAAGCATCTTTGTTGAAGGCATAGGTGGTACCCGCGCTCAGCCACAGGCGATCCTGATCCGGGATGGAGATAGAACGAGTGGCGGCAGGTACCGGGCTATCATCGAAGGCGATACCGGTACGGAAGGTCCAGTTATCGTCGTAGTAATAGGTGGTACCCAGCGCGATGCGGTAGGCGTCCTTAAAGCTTTCATCTTTATAGAACAGCGTTTGGCCGTTGCTGCCGGTCGCTTTCAGCTCCTGGAACTGGCTCCAGCTGGTGTAGGTCAGGCTGTAGTGGACAGCCCACTGCGGCGCCACGCGGTTATAACCGGACAGCTCCCACATTTCAGGCAGGTTCAGAGTCAGAGAACCATTGGTCGTTTGACCGTTGGTCCCCGCCGGAAGCCCGAAGTTACCGAGGATCTGGTTGTACGCGGAAGGTAAGCTGCTTTTGTAATTACCGTCAAAGTCGATTTTCACTTCGGAACGATAGGTGAAGCCATAGCGGTTATTCTTATCCAGTTCATAAAGAATACCGGCGTTCCAGCCAAAGCCCCACGCGTTACCGTTGAGGTGAGCAATTTGCGTATCGGCAGGAATTTTCGATACCGGGCCGGCCAACTGCGGCGGCAGTGCGCCAGAGCCCGCCACGATTTGCCCCAAATCGCCCGCAAAGCGTTCAATCTTCGCTTTCGCATATACCGCATCAAACCCTAAGCCAAAGCTCCAGTGGCTATTCAGACGATAGGCGCCGCTCAGGTTGAAGTTGGCGGTGGTCAGGTCTGTTTTTCCGCCCATGCTACCGGCGGCATAGTCATCGGCGTATTCGGTCGCCAGACCATAGTTAGAGGTGATAGACGCCCCCCAACCAAACCGATCGTTAATCGGCGAAACAAAGTGGAAGTTAGGCACCCATGCGGTTGGCGCAATGTTATCGGCGTTCAGGCTTTTGCCTGTCGGAGAGCGACCGGAAACATTGACGTTAGGGTCGACGAAGACTGCGCCCGCAGACATCGTCGGGCGATCGAACATCATGATCAATGCTGGGTTACGGCTGGCATTGCCCGCATCGTCAGCAATTGCACCTTCACCGGAATAGGCGCGGCCCAGACCTGATGAAGAGAATTCATTTAACTGGAAGCCTGCTGACCAGGCCTGTGTTGAAACAAGTGCTACAGCCACTGCGAGGGCAGATTGGGTAAAGCGGGTTTTCTGGCTCATGCCCATAACCTCATTGAGTTATTTTTATATAAACTATGTTACATGCCGTAACAGAAGCGCGAAGTGTAGGGTCTGCTTTACGACAGAGAAATCAGACCAGTGCGCTGAGTATAGGTCTGACCAGATAAGATGTTGCAAGTTTGTTTATAAGTTTTTTCATTTGTGATACGAAAAAAGCGATCCAGTTGGCAAAATTGCCCTCGTCCGCCTTATCTAAACAAGGCATTTTTTGTTTTGGATCATTTTTAAGTGTGATTTCGGTCACTCAGGACCGTTGTCGCCATTAACGACTGGAGGCCGGGGGACGCCGCGCGTAAAATAACCTCATTATTTGTCTGGCACCTTGAGTGCATATACAGAGGAAATCTACGATGAGTAAATGTAGTGCTGATGAAACCCCGGTTTGCTGCTGTATGGATGTTGGCACCATTATGGACAACACCGATTGCACCGCCTCTTACAGCCGGGTTTTTGCCAATCGCGCCGAAGCGGAACAAACTCTCGCCGCATTGACTGAGAGAGCACGCGGCGTGGAATCTGAACCGTGCAAAATTACCCCGACCTTTAGCGATGTTGCAGGCGGTGTACAGCTGGATATCGATTTTGTTTTCTGCTGCGAAGCCGAAACGCTCATTTTCCAGCTCGGTCTGCGTTAATTTCCCCTCAACGCCCCTCCCGCCAGGGGCGTTATCTTCTCCCTCCTGTGTTTTGGCTCTCACTTTTTCTCTTCGCCGATTGGCTTAATGTAAAAAATTAGTTAAAACTGGTATCAGGTCAGACCACTTGGTTTTATCGGTTAACAGGGGAAAGTCATGAGTCAGGTATTACCGCTTGTCACCCGTCAAGGCGATCGCATTGCCATTGTCAGCGGTTTACGTACGCCGTTTGCCCGTCAGGCCACGGCATTTCACGGTGTTCCCGCCGTTGATTTGGGGAAAATGGTGATCAGCGAAATGCTGGCTCGTAGCGATATTCCCCCGGAAATGATTGAGCAGTTGGTATTTGGCCAGGTGGTGCAGATGCCGGAAGCGCCAAATATTGCGCGCGAAATTGTCCTTGGCACCGGCATGAGCGTACATACCGATGCCTACAGCGTAAGTCGGGCCTGCGCCACCAGTTTTCAGGCCGTCGCCAACGTCGCGGAGAGCCTGATGGCCGGAACGATCCGCGCCGGCATTGCCGGCGGGGCCGACTCTTCATCCGTTCTGCCTATCGGCGTCAGTAAAAAGCTGGCCCGCACGCTGGTGGATGCCAATAAAGCGCGCACTCTCGGGCAGCGTCTGAAGCTCTTCTCCCGTTTACGGCTTCGCGATCTTTTACCGGTACCGCCTGCGGTGGCCGAATATTCGACCGGGCTGCGGATGGGCGATACCGCAGAGCAAATGGCAAAAACATGGGGGATTACCCGCGAGCAGCAGGACGCGCTGGCGCACCGTTCGCACCAGCTGGCGGCGAAAGCCTGGGAAGAGGGGAAGCTGGCCTCTGAGGTGATGACCGCGTATGTGCCGCCGTTCCGTGAGCTGCTGGAAAACGACAACAATATTCGTAAAAATTCGACGCTGGCGGATTACCAAAAATTACGTCCGGCTTTTGACCGCCGGCATGGCACGGTCACTGCGGCAAACAGTACGCCGCTAACCGACGGTGCCGCGGCGGTGATTATGATGACCGAGTCTCAGGCCAAAGCGCTGGGCTTAACCCCGCTGGGCTACCTGCGCAGCTACGCCTTTACCGCCATCGATGTGCGCCAGGATATGCTGTTAGGGCCGGCGTGGTCAACGCCGCTGGCGCTGGAAAGGGCGGGACTGACGCTGGCTGATTTAACGCTTATCGATATGCATGAGGCTTTTGCCGCGCAGACGCTGGCGAATCTTCAGTGCCTGGCCAGCGACCGCTTTGCCCGCGATGTTCTCGGACGCTCGCAGGCGACCGGGGAAGTCGATGAAAGTAAATTCAATGTTCTCGGTGGCTCCATTGCATACGGGCATCCTTTTGCAGCCACCGGCGCGAGGATGATTACCCAGACGCTGCATGAACTGCGGCGCAGGGGAGGCGGATTTGGTCTGGTTACCGCCTGCGCAGCCGGTGGCCTCGGCGCGGCGATGATTCTGGAGGCGGAATAATGGACATGACATCGGCATTTACTCTTGATATTCGTCCGGACAACGTCGCCGTCATCACCATCGATGTGCCCGGTGAAAAGATGAATACCCTGAAGGCCGAATTTGGTCAGCAGGTGCGGGCGATCGTTCTCCAGATTCGTGACAATAAATCCCTACGCGGCGCGGTGCTGATTTCCGCAAAGCCGGACAATTTTATCGCCGGCGCGGATATTAATATGATTGCCCGCTGCGCCACCGCTCAGGAAGCGCAAGCGCTCGCCCGCCAGGGGCAACAAATTATGGCGGAGATCCATGGGCTGGCGATTCCGGTGATTGCCGCCATCCACGGCGCCTGCCTGGGCGGCGGTCTTGAGCTGGCGCTGGCCTGTCATGGGCGGGTGTGCAGCGATGACGAGAAAACACGTCTGGGGCTGCCTGAGGTCCAGCTGGGGCTGCTGCCGGGCTCTGGCGGCACCCAGAGACTCCCCCGACTGATCGGTGTCAGCGGCGCCCTCGAGATGATTCTGACCGGCAAACAGCTTCGTCCGCGTCAGGCGTTAAAGGCGGGTCTGGTGGATGAGGTGGTTGCGCAATCGATTCTGCTGCAGACGGCGGTGGAACTGGCGCTGAAAGGGCGGCCAGCGAGTCGCAGTATGCCGATCCGCGAGCGGGTGCTGGCCGGACCGCTGGGTCGCAGCCTGTTGTTTCGGCTGGTGGCGAAAAAGACCCGGCAGAAAACCCAGGGCAACTATCCGGCCGCCGGGCGTATTCTACAGGTGATTGAAAATGGATTGGCCCACGGCTGTAGCAGCGGCTACGCCGAGGAAGCGCGCGCCTTCGGTGAGCTGGCGATGACGCCGCAATCCCAGGCATTACGATCGATATTTTTTGCCAGCACCGATCTGAAGAAAGATCGCGGCGCCGATGCGCAGGCCGGGCCGCTGACTCGAATCGGCGTTCTCGGCGGCGGTCTGATGGGCGGCGGAATTGCTTATGTTACCGCCTGTAAAGGCGGGCTTGCGGTGCGCATCAAAGATATTCAGCCCCGGGGAATTAACCATGCGCTGAAATACAGCTGGGATCTGCTGGATAAGCAGGTTCGCCGCCGCTATCTGCGGGCCAGCGAGCGGGATCGCCAGCTGGCGCTGATTTCCGGTACCACGGATTATCAGGGGTTTGCCCATCGCGATGTGGTGATCGAGGCGGTCTTCGAGGATTTAGCCCTTAAACAGCGGATGGTGGCCGAGATCGAGGCACACTGCGGCCCGCAGACGATCTTTGCCTCCAATACCTCTTCGCTACCCATCGGCGACATTGCGGCGCAGGCCAGTCGACCGGGGCAGGTGATTGGCCTGCATTTCTTCAGCCCGGTCGAGAAAATGCCGCTGGTTGAAGTGATCCCCCATCAGCATACCGATCCGCAGACGATTGCGACGGTAGTGAAGCTGGCCAAAATGCAGGGGAAAACGCCGATCGTCGTGGCGGATAAAGCGGGTTTCTACGTTAACCGTATCCTGGCGCCCTATATCAACGAAGCGATGCGCCTGCTCATGGAAGGTGAACCCATTGAGCATATTGATAAGTCACTGGTGAAATTTGGTTTTCCCGTCGGGCCTGTTCAACTGCTGGATGAAGTCGGGATTGATACCGGAACCAAAATCCTGCCGGTACTGGAAGCCGCGTGGGGAGAACGTTTTAGCCCGCCTGCAAACATCATTGATGCGATCTTGAATGACGATCGCAAAGGTAGAAAAAATAGCCGCGGTTTCTATCTTTATGAGACAAAAGGGCGTACAAGCAAAAAACGGTCTGATGCTGCGGTCTATTCGCTGCTGGGCATTTCTGCGCCGCAGGCGCGCTTGTCCGCGCAGCAGATAGCCGAGCGTTGTGTCATGATGATGCTTAACGAAGCCGCGCGTTGCTTCGATGAACAGGTCATCCGCGGCGCCCGCGATGGCGACATTGGCGCGGTGTTTGGTATTGGCTTCCCGCCGTTTCTTGGCGGCCCGTTCCGTTATATGGATAAACTCGGGGCGGGTGAAGTTGTTGCAATCTTGCAACGTCTGGCCGCTCAGTACGGCTCACGGTTTACCCCATGCGAAAATTTATTGCGCATGGCCGGGCAGGGGGCAACCTTTTGGCCCGCTGCTGAACGGATGACCTAAGTTCTGGTCAAAGAAGATAAATCCGGCGATGAATGACGCTGTTGGCTGGCTGTTTTGTAAACAATCATTGACTATACTTACGCCATTGAGGTAAAAAACAGCGTTTCATTCGTTGGATGAATCAGGCACAATGCCCGGCCACCGGGTCGACTGCGTGCTATCTACGCAGGTAAGACTGCGGTGCTTCTGGTTAACAAAAGCGGTGCAATATGCAAGTTTTTATCATGCGTCACGGCGACGCTGCCCTCGATGCAGCCAGTGACTCGGTTCGTCCCTTAACCGTTTGTGGTTGTGATGAGTCCCGTCAGATGGCAACCTGGCTGAAAGGTCAAAAAGTGGATATTGAACGGGTTCTTGTCAGTCCTTACCTGCGTGCTGAACAGACGTTGGATGTGGTAAGAGAGTGCATGGACCTGCCCGAGAATGTCGACGTGATGCCGGAGCTCACGCCGTGTGGCGATGTTGGCATGGTCAGTGCCTGGCTTCAGACGCTGAACAATGAAGGTGTTTCAACGGTGCTGGTTGTTTCGCACCTGCCGCTGGTGGGGTACCTCGTCTCAGAGCTGTGCCCGGGGGAGACTCCCCCGATGTTCACAACTTCGGCTATTGCCTGTGTCACCCTTGATGCCGATGGTAAGGGCGAGTTCAACTGGCAGATGAGCCCCTGCAATCTGAAGATGGCGAAGGCTATCTGACTCCCCCCGGAGCATCCGTATTACGGAAGCTCCGGCGGCTGCCACTCTTCAACTTCAATCAGCACCAGCAGTGCGGCGTCTCCGCCATACTCTTTTGGCGCCTGATGAAAAGCCATGATGTGCGGATGTTGCGCAAGCCAGAGCGGCGTTTGCTGCTTGAGGATGTGTTTCCCGTGTCCGTGCATCACGCAGGCGCAAAAGACATGCTCGCGACGGCAGGCGGCGATCAGCGCCCCCAGCTCCTGCTTCGCCTGCTGCTGGGTCAACCCGTGCAGATCGAGAAACAGCTCCGGCGAATAATCCCCGCGGCGCAGTTTTTTCAGTTCAAAATGGCTCACGTCCGGGCGAACATATTTGACCGCCCCTTCGGTATTCAGCAGCGGCTGAAACTCATCGGAAAAATAGTGGCTGTTATCGGCCTGCTCCTGAAGTAAGCGCTTTGGCGGTACCTCGGTGATTTTCTTGCGCAGCGGGCGGTGCACGATGGTGTCTTGTTTAATCTGACGCGTGCCGGTCATTAACTGACGGAACAACGCCTGATCCTCGTCGCTTAGCGATGTTTTCTTTTTCATTGCCCACTCTCATCATTTCTTTTCGCTAGTTTACCCGACTCGGCCTCTGTTCAGGCAAGCAAAACGTATTTTTCCCCGCCCGCCCGACGTAAGAATGCTGATTTATCGCCGTCTTCGTGGCAAACTAGCCGCCGAATTTACAGTAGAGCGTGTCCTGGAGGATGGCGTGGATAAAATTTTTGTTGATGAAGCGGTCAATGAGCTGCATACCATTCAGGACATGCTGCGTTGGGCGGTCAGTCGTTTCAGCGCGGCGAATATCTGGTACGGCCATGGCACGGACAACCCGTGGGATGAGGCGGTACAGCTGGTTATGCCATCGCTCTACCTGCCGCTGGATATCCCGGAGGATATGCACTCCGCACGCCTGACTTCCAGCGAGAAACACCGCATCGTTGAGCGCGTCATTCGCCGGATCAACGAACGTATTCCGGTTGCCTATTTGACCAATAAAGCCTGGTTCTGCGGCCATGAATTTTTCGTGGACGAACGTGTGCTGGTGCCGCGTTCGCCGATCGGCGAGCTTATCAATAATCACTTCGCTGGCCTGATTGACTACCAACCGCAGCACATTCTGGATATGTGCACCGGCAGCGGCTGTATTGCTATCGCCTGCGCTTACTCTTTCCCGGAAGCGGAAGTGGACGCGGTGGATATCTCCGTTGATGCGCTGGCCGTTGCCGAGCAGAACGTGGAAGCGCACGGTTTGATCCATCAGGTCACGCCGATTCGTTCCGATCTGTTCCGCGACCTGCCGAAAGTGCAGTACGACCTGATCGTCACCAACCCGCCGTATGTTGATGAAGAAGATATGTCCGATCTGCCGGGCGAGTATCGTCATGAGCCGGTTCTGGGCCTGGCTTCCGGCAGCGATGGCCTGAAGCTGACGCGCCGTATCCTCGGTAATGCGCCGGATTATCTCAGCGATGACGGTATTCTGATTTGTGAAGTCGGTAACAGCATGGTACATCTGATTGAGCAGTATCCGGACGTGCCGTTTACCTGGCTTGAGTTTGAAAACGGCGGGGACGGCGTCTTCATGCTGACCAAAGCGCAGCTGATCGCCGCCCGCGCGCATTTCGGCATTTATAAAGACTAAAACAACACGCAAACATGACGGAGCCGTGATGGCAGGAAACACAATTGGACAACTCTTTCGCGTCACCACCTTCGGCGAGTCGCACGGTCTGGCGCTGGGCTGCATTGTTGACGGAGTGCCGCCGGGCATTCCGCTGACTGAAGCTGACCTGCAGCACGATCTGGACCGTCGTCGTCCGGGGACGTCGCGCTACACCACCCAGCGCCGTGAACCGGATCAGGTGAAGATCCTCTCCGGCGTATTCGAAGGCGTGACGACCGGGACCAGCATTGGTCTGCTGATTGAGAATACCGATCAGCGTTCTCAGGACTATGGCGCGATTAAAGACGTTTTCCGTCCTGGGCACGCTGACTATACCTACGAGCAGAAATACGGCCTGCGCGATTATCGCGGCGGCGGTCGTTCCTCAGCACGTGAAACCGCGATGCGGGTGGCGGCTGGCGCGATTGCCAAGAAATACCTCGCGGAAAAATTCGGCATGGTGATTCGCGGCTGTTTGACCCAGATGGGCGATATTCCTCTGGCGATCAAAGACTGGGAACAGGTTGAACAAAACCCGTTCTTCTGCCCGGACCCGGATAAAATTGAAGCGCTTGATGAACTGATGCGTGGCCTGAAAAAAGAGGGCGACTCCATCGGAGCAAAAGTGACCGTGGTCGCCGACGGCGTGCCTCCGGGACTCGGTGAGCCGGTATTCGACCGTCTGGATGCCGACATTGCCCATGCGCTGATGAGCATCAATGCGGTGAAGGGCGTGGAAATTGGCGATGGTTTTGAGGTGGTGAAACTGCGCGGCAGCCAAAACCGCGATGAAATCACTAAAAATGGTTTCCAGAGCAACCATGCGGGCGGCATTCTTGGCGGTATCAGCAGCGGTCAGCAGATCGTCGCGAATATCGCGCTGAAGCCGACTTCCAGCATCACCGTGCCGGGCCATACGATTAACCGTCACGGTGAAGAAGTTGAGATGATCACCAAAGGGCGCCACGATCCTTGCGTGGGCATCCGCGCGGTGCCGATCGCGGAAGCCATGCTGGCGATCGTGCTAATGGATCACTTTATGCGTCAACGCGCGCAAAATGGCGACGTGACGACATCAATTCCACGCTGGTAATCGATGAAAAAAACCGTTATCGCTCTGCTGGCGCTCCTGGCCAGCTCTGCCTGCCTTGCGGCGACGCCGTGGCAAAAAATCACCCAGCCGATTAGCGGCAGCGCGCAGTCAATTGGCGCATTTGCGAACGGCTGCATTGTCGGCGCGCAGGCGCTGCCGCTGAGTGCGACCAGTTACCAGGTCATGCGCACCGACCAGCGCCGTTACTTCGGCCATCCGGACCTGATCCAGTTTATTCAGCGCCTGGGTAATCAGGTGCAGAGTCAGGGAATGGGGACGCTGCTGATTGGCGATATGGGGATGCCGGCAGGCGGGCGCTTTAACGGCGGCCATGCCAGTCACCAGAGCGGGCTGGATGTTGATATCTTCCTTCAGCTCCCGCAGACGCGCTGGAGTTCAGCGCAGCTCCTGAAACCCCAGGCGCTGGATCTGGTGGCTCGCGACGGCAAGAACGTCGTGCCGTCACTGTGGAGCCCGCAAATCAGCCATCTGATTAAACTGGCGGCAGAAGACAGGGATGTGACGCGCATTTTTGTGAACCCGGCAATCAAGCAGCAGCTGTGCCTGGATGCCGGCAACGATCGCGCCTGGTTACAGAAAGTCCGACCATGGTTCCAGCATCGTGCGCATATGCACGTTCGTCTGCGTTGCCCGGCGGGTAGCCTGGAGTGCGAAGAACAGGCGCCACCGCCGCCAGGCGATGGCTGCGGCGCTGAGCTACAAAGCTGGTTTGAACCACCGAAACCTGGAACAACCTCTCCTGTGAAGAAGACGCCGCCTCCGCTGCCGGCTTCCTGTCAGGCGCTACTGGATGAGCATGTGCTGTAATGGAAAGCTTTATTGAGCTGTTTATGGTGTCGCCGACGGTACTGGTGGCGCTGTTTTTTGTGGCCGTTCTGGCGGGATTTATTGATTCTCTGGCGGGCGGCGGCGGGCTGCTGACGGTTCCGGCGCTGATGGCGGCAGGGCTGCCTCCGGCGCAGGCGCTGGCGACAAACAAACTGCAGGCCTGCGGGGGATCGCTTTCTGCTTCGCTCTATTTTATCCGCCGCAAGGTGGTGAACCTGGCGGATCAGAAGCTCAATATCCTGATGACCTTTATCGGCTCAACCGCCGGTGCGCTGCTGGTGCAGCACGTCCAGTCCGATATTCTGCGCCAGATCCTGCCGGTGCTGGTGATCGGCATTGGCCTGTATTTCCTGCTGATGCCAAAATTAGGTGAAGCAGACCGTCAGCGTCGTCTGTACGGTCTGCCGTTTGCCCTGGTAGCCGGCGGCTGCGTAGGTTTTTATGACGGTTTCTTCGGCCCAGGCGCCGGCTCTTTCTATGCGCTGGCTTTCGTCACCCTTGCCGGGTTCAACCTTGCCAAATCCACCGCTCACGCCAAGGTGCTCAACGCGACGTCGAATATCGGCGGGTTGCTGCTGTTTATCATCGGTGGGAAAGTGATTTGGGCGACCGGATTCGTGATGATGGCGGGGCAGTTTATTGGCGCCCGCGCCGGTTCGCGGCTGGTTCTGAGTAAAGGACAATCATTGATTCGTCCGATGATTGTGGTTGTCTCCGCGGTGATGAGCGCGAAACTTCTTTATGACAGCCACGGTGCTGAAATTCTTCAGTGGTTGGGAATTCATTAATGCAACAGCAACACCATTATCAGCAGCTGATCGCTATTTTTGACGGCTGCTTTGCCGATGATTTTAATACCCGTCTGATTAAAGGCGATGACGAACCGATCTATCTTCCGGCAGATAGCGACGTGCCGTATAACCGCATTGTGTTTGCCCATGGCTTTTACGCCAGCGGTCTGCATGAGATTTCTCACTGGTGTATCGCGGGCAAAGCGCGTCGCGAGCAGGTTGATTTCGGCTACTGGTACTGCCCGGATGGCCGTGATGCCATGACCCAGTGTCAGTTTGAAGATGTTGAGGTGAAACCGCAGGCGCTGGACTGGCTGTTTTGCGTGGCGGCAGGTTTTCCGTTTAACGTCAGCTGCGACAATCTGGAAGGCGACTTTGAACCTGACCGCATTGCCTTTCAGCGGCGGGTTCACGCACAGGTTATGACCTTGCTGGAACAAGGGATCCCTGAACGTCCGGCGCGCTTTATCCGCGCGTTACAAGAATATTATCAGACGCCGCCACTGACGGCAGAACAATTCCCGTGGCCGGAAGACCTGCAATAACGCCACGTTTGACACTAGAAGAGGAAAGACAATGCTCGCGGAGTTTGAATCACGCATTCTGGCGTTGATTGATGAAATGGTAGACCACGCCAGTGATGATGAACTGTTTGCCAGCGGCTATCTGCGCGGCCACCTGACGCTGGCGGTAGCCGAGCTGGAAGGGGGGGACGATCACTCTGCGAAAGCGATCAACGAGCGGGTGATGCATAGCCTGGAGAAAGCGATCGGCGCAGGCGAACTGTCGCCGCCGGACCAGATTCTGGTGCAGGGAATGTGGAATAATTTATATCAGCGGGCAAAGCAATAAACCTCTGAGCGCCGGGCCTGAAAATCCGGCCAGGTAGCGCGACGCCGGGTCTCCCCTGATGTCGCGCTGCTGTTGACTCAACCGACCGCTATCACTGCCGCCCGGCTTATTTTACCGCTTTTCCCTTCAGCAGTTTCCGCACCCATAATCGATTCGGATTCAGCGCCGCCAGCGTCTCTCTGTCCAGCGGCAGCGGTTCATGGCTCATCTGCGCCGCCAGTATTTCCGCCGTCAGCGGGGCGGAGCATAGCCCGCGCGAACCCAGCGCCCCCAGCACGAACAGATTGCGATAAACCGGGGCCGTCGGCGCCAGCGTTTTGTGTTCGGCCAGCGTCGCGTACTGCGTTAACGTGGCGTCATAATCCGGTACATTGCCCACCATCGGTAAGTGATCGCGGGTGGCGCAACGCACGCCGCAGCGGGCGTCATTTCCGCTGGTATCCACCTCTCGCGCCCATGTTGCCTGCGGGAAGCAGTCGATCAGCCGCTGGCGGTTTTGCTGTTGATCATCGACGCTAAAGGTCGGCTCTGTCTGCCCACGATGGTAGCTGGCGCCGATGCAGTGCTGCTGATGACGTGGATTCTGTGGCGTCAGGTAGCCGTCGTAGCACAAGACCTGGCGCAAAGCTGACAGCGCAGGCGTGGTCGGAATATGGCTCACCTGTCCCCCCACCGGATACGCCGGCAGCCGTGCAGTCTGAGGAAAGTCGGTCAGATGATGGCCGTTTGCCAGCACCACCACGTCATGACGCAGCTGCTCATTGAGCCGCCAGCCGTCATGGTCAGCAGTCAGCGTTGCGACCTTGACGTTATATCGGGTGTGCAAACCCCGTGTCGCCGCCAGCGCTACAAGTTCTGCCGTCAGCTGCTGCGGACAGAGCCAGCCCCCGGAAGGATAGGTGATTCCCGCGCAGCCGGTTTCCACGCCAGCGAGCTGTGCGACGGTTTGCGCGCTGACGGCAGCGGCAATCTCTGTCGGCAGGTCGAGGGCCAGCATCTGCGCGATTTTCTGTGCGCTCTTCTCGTCCCAGGCAAGCTGGGTGACGCCGCACCACTGATGGTCGAACATGATCGGCAGGGCATCATACAGACGACGGGCGAAGGTAAATGCCGCCGGGAAGAAGCGAGCCAGCGCCGGATCGTGCTGGCTAAGCAGAGGGTAGAGCGCTCCCTGGCGGTTACCGGATGCGCCTTCAGCCGGGGCGTTATCCGCGCAGTATAAGGTGACTTGCCAGCCGCGGCGGAGCAGCGCGAGTGCGAGCAGGGCGCTGGCGATACCGCCGCCGATAATCGCCGCATCGCGTTGCTGGCTGCCGGTTCGCGCAAACCAGGGTGTACGGGCGGGAATATTCAGCGTCCGGGTCATTTCACCAGTCAGCATTTCGCGTTTACGGCCGAACCCTTTGTGTTTGTGCATGGTAAAGCCCGCTTCCTGCAGGCCGCGACGGACAAAACCGGCGGAGGTAAAGGTGGCCAGCGTGCCGCCCGGCCTGGCGAGGCGGGCCATTGCCCCGAACAGCTCAGGCGTCCACATATCCGGATTTTTCGCCGGCGCGAAACCATCAAGAAACCAGGCGTCGACCTGCTGATTCAGCGAGTCATCAAGCTCGTGGGTCAGCGTATTAATATCCCCGAACCACAAATCCAGCGTGATGCGCCCGTCATCCAGCAGCAGGCGATGGCAGCCAGCGATCGCCGGCGGCCACTGCGCCTGCAACTGTTCTGCCCACGGTGCCAGTTCCGGCCAGTGCTGATGGGCCCGGCGCAAATCGGCGGAGGTCAGCGGAAATTTTTCAAAACTGATGAAATGTAATCTTTGCAGGGTAGCTTCAGGATTATCACGGCGAAAAACATCAAACGCCTGCCAAAGTGTCAGGAAGTTGAGACCGGTGCCGAACCCGCTCTCGGCGACCACAAACAGCGGGTGTGGATGGAGCGGGAAGCGTGCATTGAGGCGGTTGCCGCCGAGGAAAACGTAGCGCGTCTCTTCCAGACCATTGTCATTGGAAAAGTACACGTCATCGAAATCTCGGGAAACAGGTGTACCCTCAGCGTTGAATTCCAGGTTGGCAGGTTGTATGGCGTTTTGTTTCACGTAAGTTACTCGAATCTCAAGGCGTAGCACGATCTTAACGATGTGTGTCTGGGGGCGCAAATTTATACACAAAATGGCTGATCGGACTTGTTCGGCGTACAAGTGTACGCTATTGTGCGACTCGAAACTTAAAATAGTGTGACTTACAGAGGTATTGAATGAAACGTGCAGTGATTACTGGCCTGGGCATCGTTTCCAGCATCGGTAACAACCAGCAGGAAGTCCTGGAATCTCTGCGTGAAGGGCGCTCGGGGATCACTTTCTCTCAAGAATTCAAAGATTCTGGTATGCGCAGCCACGTATGGGGTAACGTTAAACTGGATACCACAGGTCTTATCGACCGCAAAGTGGTACGTTTCATGAACGATGCCTCTATCTATGCTTATCTCTCTATGCAGCAGGCTGTCGCCGATGCTGGGCTGACAGAAGAAGTTTATCAAAACAACCCTCGCGTGGGCCTGATTGCGGGTTCCGGCGGTTCTTCTAAATCTCAGGTGTTCGGCGCAGATGCGATGCGTAGCCCGCGCGGCCTGAAAGCCGTCGGTCCTTACGTTGTAACCAAAGCGATGGCTTCTGCGGTATCCGCTTGCCTCGCCACTCCGTTCAAAATCCACGGCGTGAACTATTCCATCAGCTCCGCTTGCGCGACCTCAGCACACTGTATCGGCAGCGCGGTTGAACAAATTCAGCTTGGCAAACAGGACATCGTTTTTGCGGGCGGCGGCGAAGAGCTGTGCTGGGAAATGGCTTGTGAATTCGACGCCATGGGCGCACTGTCCACCAAATACAACGAAACGCCGGATAAAGCGTCCCGTACTTATGATGCGCACCGCGATGGCTTTATTATCGCCGGCGGCGGCGGTATGGTTGTGGTTGAAGAGCTGGAGCATGCTCTGGCGCGCGGCGCGCACATTTATGCGGAAGTGGTCGGCTACGGCGCGACTTCTGACGGCGCGGACATGGTTGCTCCGTCTGGTGAAGGCGCAGTGCGTTGCATGAAACAGGCGATGGCCGGTGTCGACACGCCGATTGACTACCTGAACTCCCACGGGACTTCGACTCCGGTCGGCGATGTGAAAGAACTGGGTGCCATTCGCGAAGTCTTCGGCGACCACAGCCCGGCTATCTCCGCGACTAAAGCGATGACCGGCCACTCCCTGGGCGCCGCGGGCGTACAGGAAGCGATCTACTCTCTGCTGATGCTGGAACACGGCTTTATTGCGCCAAGCATTAACATCGAAGAGATGGATGAGCAGGCAGCGGGTCTGAACATCGTCACCAAACCGACCGAGCAAGCGCTGACGACCGTGATGTCCAACAGCTTCGGTTTCGGCGGCACCAACGCCACGCTGGTGATGCGTAAACTCACAGCATAAGCGGCTGCTTTTTCAAGCGATATGTTCAAAGGGAGCCTGCTGGCTCCCTTTTTGTCGTCTTGACAGGGCCGGACCTCTGCAGGCAAACTGCTGCAAAACATTATCACCCCGATAATGCGTAAGCGTTTAACGTCATCCAACGCGCCTTAACCCTGATAATCAGGTGGAGGGGGCGTGGCTATGACCTCGCCTTACTCTGCGAACTGGAGTAAAGCATGTCCGCAGCGACTGACACAACACATACCTCTGCAGCGAATATTCCCTTATTTCGTATTACCTTTGCCGTTTTTCTGACCTACATGACCGTGGGCCTGCCGCTACCCGTGATCCCGCTTTTTGTCCACCATGAGCTGGGTTTCGGTAACACGATGGTGGGCCTTGCGGTGGGCATTCAGTTTCTGGCGACGGTGCTGACCCGGGGCTATGCAGGTCGTCTGGCCGATCAGCATGGCGCCAAACGCTCGGTGTTGCAGGGCATGTTCGCCTGCGCATTAGCCGGGGCGGCGTGGCTGCTGGCCGCGTTACTGCCGGTTTCCGCGCTGGCGAAATTTGCGCTGCTGGTGCTCGGGCGTTTGATCCTCGGATTTGGCGAAAGCCAGCTGTTGACCGGAAATCTGAGCTGGGGGCTGGGGCTGGTTGGCCCTGCGCGTTCAGGCAAGGTCATGTCCTGGAACGGGATGGCGATGTACGGCTCATTGGCGGTGGGCGCGCCGCTGGGGCTGATTATCTACTCGCACTTTGGCGTTGCGGTTCTCGCCTGCGTCACGATGGGACTACCGCTGCTGGCGCTGGCAATCAACGGCACGGTCAGTAAAGTGCCGGCGCACGGGGGAGAGCGGCCCTCGTTGTGGAGCGTCGTCGGTATGATCTGGCGTCCGGGCATCGGCCTGGGGCTGCAAGGGGTGGGATTTGCCGTGATTGGCACCTTCGTTTCACTCTATTTCGCCAGCCGCGGCTGGGCGATGGCGGGCTTCACGCTGACCGCGTTCGGCGGTGCCTTTGTGCTGATGCGTATTCTGTTCGGCTGGATGCCGGACCGCTTCGGCGGCATAAAAGTGGCGATGGCGTCGCTGCTGATCGAGGCCATTGGCTTGACTCTGCTGTGGCTGGCGCCGGATGCCTGGGTTGCCCTGGCCGGGGCGGCGTTGACCGGCTGCGGCTGCTCGCTCATCTTCCCGTCTCTCGGCGTGGAAGTCGTCAAACGCGTACCGGCTCAGGTGCGGGGGACCGCGCTCGGCGGCTATGCGGCTTTTCAGGATATTTCATACGGTGTCACCGGCCCGCTTGCCGGGCTGCTCGCCACGTCGCTGGGCTACTCTTCCGTCTTTTTGGCGGGGGCGATATGCGCGGTTCTGGGCATTCTCATGACGCTGTTCTCCCTGCGTAAATAACCCGCTTTCCGCACTTTGGCGAGGGAGTGCGGTCAACCATGCTGGCGCCGCTATGACCTGGAGCGCAAGGATGAATTTATGCCAGGCGTGCGGACCGGGGTGGGGGCGTCATGGCCTTGTCGAGACTCAAACGCCCGCATCGCGCGGGCGTTTGAGTTTAAAGATTATTGTCAGCGATAACCCTGTCAGGCGGCGAGCAACGCGGAATTACATCACCAGCCAGAGCAGAGCGAGTAGCAGTATCAGCACCAGAACAATCACTCCCGGCTTTTTGAGCCGCCTGGTGAGCGAAGAGGGTTCCGGAGGCAGCGCGGGGATGGCCAGCGTTTCTTGCGCCCGGGCGACACGAAGCACAAAGATCTTATTCAGTAGCGTCAGAATCTGCGTTGCGCTCAATGCCGTTTGCGGCGTGACGTGCCAGTTATGCTCGGCAAAATCGACGATCTTTTGCCACTCCTGAACTTCCAGCGGTTGCTTCAGCGCCGCCTGTAGGGAGGTCAGGGTCGGGGCTGACTGCGTGCTCAGCGTCTGGCGCGCGTGTAGCCAGTAAGAGAGGGGAGTGAAGTGGGTCGCCGGAATCAGCTCACCGGTTTTCACACCGCACAGCTCCAGCATTGACTGCCAGATAAGTTTCCCGGGTTCGCCGGTTGCGGCGGCAAGGCGGCTTACCTGCTGGTTAAGCGTATTGTGCTCCGCGGGCAGCAGCGGGCGCAGAGTCGGCGGTCGCTGCAGCGGTTGCGGGATCGACAGCTGACCGTTTTGCAGGAGCTGCAGCACATTTTGCAGTTGCTCCTGGGTCAGCGCGTGCAGCGTCGTTTGCCCATAATGCTGGCGAATATAATCGCTCACTGCCTGGCGGTTGTTTCCCTGGCTCAGCAACTCGCTTAACTGCGCCAGAGCCTGGCGCTGATGGTGGTTTTGCTGCGCTACGGTTAAGCGTTGATTCAGGTTGTTTTCGGCGGCGCTAAAGTGGCACGCCAGCAGCGGTTCATCGCCTTTGAGCCCCAGATCGTGCTTGATTCCCGCCCACACTTCCGCGTTCTGTTGCGAGGTTAACGCCACCAGGCGCGTAATCAGTCGCTCGAGAACGGTACGTTGTTGCATGGTCAGCGCGTGTTCTCCGGCGACGGAAGCGCCGGTCCCCGGGGGACGAGCGGACATACCTGAAACGGGTTGCGTCATATTAATCCTTTCCGTATTGCTGTACAGAGGCCCGGTGATGATGTTCCTGGCGGCGAGATTATGGCACACTTCCCCGGTTTACTCTCGTTCTCAGACAGGTACTGAACCGTGAAAATCCTCGTTGATGAAAATATGCCCTATGCCCGCGAGCTTTTTAGTCGCCTGGGCGAAGTCGAGGCGGTCCCCGGCCGTCCCGTCCCCGTCGATGCGCTGACCGGCGCCGATGCGTTGATGGTGCGCTCGGTCACGAAAGTCAATGAAGCGCTGCTCGCCGGCAAGGCAATTCAATTCGTTGGCACCGCGACAGCCGGTACCGACCATGTCGATCGGGCGTGGCTGCAGCAGGCCGGAATTGGCTTCTCTGCCGCGCCGGGTTGCAACGCGATTGCGGTCGTGGAATATGTTTTCTCGGCGCTGCTGATGCTGGCCGAGCGCGACGGTTTCGCGCTGACCGATCGTACCGTCGGGATCGTCGGCGTCGGCAACGTCGGTGGGCGCCTGCAAAAGCGTCTGGAAGCGCTGGGGATCAAAACGCTGTTATGCGATCCGCCGCGTGCCGAACAGGGAGATGAAGGCGACTTCCGCACTCTGGATGAGCTGGTAGAGGAAGCGGACGTTCTGACGTTCCACACGCCTTTATATAAAGAAGGCCGCTATAAAACCCTGCATCTGGCGGATGAGGCGCTGATTCGCCGTCTGAAACCGGGAAGCGTGCTGATTAACGCCTGCCGCGGGCCGGTGGTGGATAACGGCGCGCTGCTGGCCTGCCTGCAAAGCGGGCAAGCGTTGAGCGTGGTGCTCGATGTCTGGGAACCTGAGCCGGATTTGAACCTTGCGCTGCTGGATCGCGTAGATATTGGCACCCCGCACATTGCGGGCTACACCCTCGAAGGGAAAGCGCGCGGGACGACGCAGGTTTTTGAAGCCTACAGCGCCTTTATCGGCCATCCGCAGCAGGTGGCGCTGGATACGCTGCTGCCTGCCCCGGAATTTGGCCGCATCACCCTGCACGGTGCGCTCGATCAGTCAACGCTGAAACGATTGGTGCATTTGGTGTATGATGTGCGCCGCGATGATGCGCCGCTGCGAAAAGTGGCCGGCGTACCGGGTGAATTTGACAAGCTGCGCAAAAATTATCAGGAACGCCGTGAATGGTCATCACTGTACGTGCAGTGCAGCGATGTGCAGACGGCGACGCTGTTGCGACAGCTCGGTTTTAATGCCGTACATCACCCCATTCGTTAATATCTTCTTAATGACCCTGTTAGATACTCCTGCAGGGTCGCTTTTCTCTGGAGTAAACCACCATGTCTGAAGGCTGGAATATTGCCGTACTGGGCGCAACGGGCGCCGTCGGCGAAGCCCTGCTCGACACCCTTGCTGAACGTCAGTTCCCGGTGGGGGAGATCTATGCGCTGGCGCGCACTGAGAGCGCGGGAGAGCACCTGCGTTTTAGCGGTAAGTCAGTGATCGTGCAGGATGCTGCCGTATTTGACTGGACCCAGGTACAGCTGGTCTTTTTTGCCGCCGGCGTTGAAGCGAGCGCGGCCTATGTTGACGATGCGACCAATGCCGGTTGTCTGGTTATCGATCTCAGCGGTCTGTTCGCGCTGGAGCCGGACGTGCCGCTGGTGGTGCCGGAAGTGAACCCGTTTGTGCTGGCCGATTACCGCAATCGCAACGTCATCGCCGTTCCCAACAGTCTGACCAGTCAGCTGCTGACGGCGCTGAAACCGTTGATCGATGAGGGCGGCCTGTCGCGTATTAGCGTGACCAGCCTGATTTCCGCTTCCGCATACGGCAAAAAAGCCGTGGATGCGCTGGCAGGGCAGAGCGCGAAGCTGCTCAACGGTATCCCCATCGATGAGGAAGATTTCTTTGGCCGTCAGCTGGCGTTTAACATGCTGCCGCTGCTGCCGGATCGCGAAGGCAGCGTGCGCGAAGAGCGCCGTATTGTCGATGAAGTTCGCAAGATCCTCCAGGATGAAGGATTGATGGTTTCAGCCAGTATCGTGCAGTCGCCGGTATTCTACGGTCATGCGCAGATGGTGAACTTCGAAGCGATGCGTCCGCTGGCGGCAGAAGAGGCCCGCGATGCCTTCGCTCGCGGCGAAGATATTGAGCTGTCCGCTGAGCGCGAGTTCCCGACTCAGGTCGGCGATGCTTCAGGTACCGCGCAGCTCTCCGTCGGCTGTGTGCGCAATGATTACGGGATGCCGGAACAGATTCAGTTCTGGTCCGTTGCCGATAACGTGCGCTTTGGCGGCGCGCTGATGGCCGTGAAAATCGCTGAGAAACTGGTGCAGGAGTATTTGTACTGATGTCAGAGATGGAGCAGCAGCCGGTCTACAAAATCGCGCTGGGCATCGAGTACGACGGCAGCAAATATTACGGCTGGCAGCGGCAAAACGAAGTTCGCAGCGTGCAGGAGAAGCTGGAAAAGGCGCTCTCGCAGGTGGCAAATGAAGCGATTAACGTATTCTGCGCTGGCCGCACCGATGCCGGTGTTCATGGCACCGGCCAGGTGGTGCATTTTGAGACCCACGCGCTGCGCAAAGACGCGGCCTGGACACTGGGTGTCAATGCGAATTTGCCGGGTGATATCGCCGTCCGCTGGGTGAAACATGTCCCGGACGATTTTCACGCCCGCTTCAGCGCTACGGCGCGCCGCTACCGTTACGTCATCTATAATCACCGTCTGCGTCCGGCGGTGTTAAGCCAGGGCGTAACGCATTATCATCAGCCTCTGGATGCGGAGCGGATGCAGCGCGCCGCCCAGTGTTTGCTGGGGGAAAATGATTTCACCTCATTTCGCGCGGTGCAGTGCCAGTCGCGCACGCCGTGGCGGAATATTAACCATATTAGCGTCACGCGGTATGGCGCGTATGTGGTGGTGGATATCAAAGCGAATGCCTTTGTACATCATATGGTAAGAAACATTGTCGGCAGCCTGATGGAAGTGGGGGCCGGTAACCAGCCGGAGAGCTGGATTGCAGAACTTCTGGCGGCGAAAGACAGGAAGCTGGCCGCCGCGACGGCAAAAGCAGAAGGGTTGTATCTGGTGTCGGTGGATTATCCGGCCCGCTACGATCTGCCGGTGATGCCGATGGGCCCGCTGTTCCTGGCGGACTAACATTAACGCTTTATCCTTCAGGCTGTCTGTTTGTTGGCTGCATCTGAGCGTTCCGGTCGGCGATTTTTTTCTGCGGCCGGAAACGACCGGTTTGTCGCCGCACGGCATCCTGGCCGATTTTGTGTCGTGTCATTAAGGACTCATACAATATGGACCTGATTCGCTTTTTAATTGATTTCATCCTGCATATTGATGTGCATCTGGCTGAGCTGGTTGCCGATTACGGTATCTGGGTTTACGCTATTTTGTTCTTGATTCTGTTTTGCGAAACGGGTCTGGTGGTGACGCCATTCCTGCCCGGTGATTCGCTGCTGTTCGTGGCCGGTGCGCTGTCGGCGCTGCCGACGAACGATCTGAACGTGCATCTGATGGTGGTATTGATGGTCATTGCGGCCATTGTCGGCGATGCGCTGAACTACACTATCGGACGGCTGTTTGGCGAAAAGCTCTTCAGTAACCCCAACTCGAAGATTTTCCGTCGCAGCTACCTGGATAAAACCCATTCGTTCTATGAGCGCCACGGCGGCAAAACGATTATCCTTGCGCGTTTTGTGCCGATCGTCAGAACCTTCGCGCCGTTTGTGGCGGGAATGGGCCATATGTCCTATCGTCATTTTGCCGCGTATAACGTGGTTGGCGCGCTGCTGTGGGTTCTGCTGTTTACCTACGCAGGCTACCTGTTCGGCGATTTGCCGATCGTTCAGCAAAACCTGAAGCTGCTGATTGTCGCTATTATTGTTCTGTCGGTGCTGCCAGGGGTCATTGAAATTATTCGCCACAAACGCGCAGCGGCGAAGCAGACGAAATAAGCCTCCAGCCTTTATCTTCTTCGGGCGGCGCGTCGTTGCCCGAAGAGGGAAGTGTGAGCGGTACGACCACTTTTTTATCCCATGTTACGGGATGTTATGATTTAATGTGCAACATTCATGGTCTGTAAGGGTCAAAAATGGCATTATGCGCCCCTTACGACAAAACTGGCATTGACCATGTTCAGGCAGAAAGGTTATCAATGAGCTGGATTGAACGAATTAAAAGCAATATCACTCCCACCCGCAAGGCGAGCATTCCTGAGGGTGTATGGACTAAGTGCGACAGCTGCGGGCAGGTTCTGTACCGCGCAGAGCTGGAGCGCAACCTGGAGGTTTGCCCTAAGTGCGATCACCACATGCGTATGTCGGCGCGTAATCGCCTGCATAGCCTGTTGGACGAAGGTTCCCTGGTGGAGCTGGGAAGCGAGCTCGAGCCGAAAGATGTGCTGAAGTTCCGCGATTCGAAAAAATACAAAGACCGTCTGGCGTCGGCTCAAAAAGAGACCGGTGAAAAAGATGCGCTGGTGGTCATGAAGGGCACTCTGCACGAGATGCCGGTTGTCGCAGCAGCATTCGAATTCTCCTTTATGGGCGGTTCGATGGGTTCGGTTGTTGGCGCGCGCTTCGTGCGCGCGGTAGAACAGGCGCTGGAAGATAATTGCCCGCTGGTTTGCTTCTCCGCTTCCGGCGGCGCGCGTATGCAGGAAGCGCTGATGTCGCTGATGCAGATGGCGAAAACGTCAGCCGCGCTGGCAAAAATGCAGGAGCGTGGCCTGCCGTATATCTCCGTGCTGACCGACCCGACCATGGGCGGCGTATCGGCGAGCTTCGCGATGCTGGGCGATCTCAACATTGCAGAGCCGAAAGCCCTGATCGGCTTTGCGGGTCCTCGCGTTATCGAGCAGACCGTACGTGAGAAACTGCCGCCGGGCTTCCAGCGCAGTGAGTTCCTGATTGAAAAAGGGGCGATCGATATGATCGTTCGTCGCCCGGAAATGCGTCTGAAGCTGGCCAGCATTCTGGCGAAGCTGATGAATCTTCCGGCGCCCAGTCAGGACGCCTCTCACGAAGGTGAGGTGGTGCCACCGGCACCGGATCAGGAACCAGAGGCCTGATAATTCGGAGGGCAGGCCTGATGGCGCTGCCCTTTTTTAATTCTATGCGCCATCATTCAAACTGCGGCGCGGCGGCAAGGCTAAAGCCCCGTCAGGCCCGGCCCAATGGACTGCGCGGGTGACGAGCGCTGCCGGCAAGAGGCAGTTTGAAGGATGAAGCGTATTTACCGTTAATACTCGCGGACATCATGGAAAAAGAACCTATTCCTCAGGCCACGTCGCCCCTGGCTACGTGGCTTTCCTATCTGGAACACCTGCACAGTAAAACCATCGATCTGGGACTGACCCGCGTGAGCGAAGTCGCCGAACGGATGGCGGTGTTAAAACCAGCGCCGTTCGTCTTTACGGTGGCGGGAACCAACGGTAAAGGAACCACCTGCCGTACGCTGGAGTCTGTGCTGATGGCGGCAGGCTACAAGGTCGGGGTTTACAGTTCGCCGCACCTGGTGCGCTATACCGAGCGCGTGCGAGTACAGGGCGCGGAGCTGCCGGAAGCGGCGCATACCGCCTCTTTTGCCGAAATTGAAGCGGCGCGCGGTGAGATTTCCCTGAGCTATTTCGAATTTGGCACGCTCTCCGCGCTGTGGCTGTTTAAGCAGGCGCAGCTCGATGTGGTGATCCTCGAGGTCGGTCTCGGCGGGCGTCTTGATGCCACCAACATCGTCGATGCGGATGTGGCGGTGGTGACCAGTATCGCCCTGGATCATACTGACTGGCTGGGGCCGGATCGGGAAAGCATTGGTCGCGAGAAGGCCGGTATCTTCCGTGTCGGCAAACCGGCCGTTGTTGGCGAGCCGGAGATGCCTCATTCCATTGCTGAAGTGGCCGCCGGGAAAGGCGCGATGCTTCTGCGACGCGACGTCGACTGGCGCTATGGCGCCGATGCGCAGACGTGGTCGTTCAGCGACGGGGAGGGAACGCTGACGGATTTACCGTTGCCGCAGATCCCGTTGCCGAATGCGGCAACCGCGCTGGCGGCGCTGCGGGCCAGCCGACTTCAGGTGAGCGAGCTGGCGATTCGCGACGGCATTAAACAGGCCATGTTGCCGGGGCGTTTTCAGATAATCAGCGAAGCGCCGCGTGTTATTCTCGACGTGGCGCATAACCCTCACGCGGCCGCCTGGCTTGCCGGACGTCTCAAAAGCCTGTCGAAAACGGGGCGCGTGCTGGCGGTTGTTGGTATGCTGCATGATAAGGATATTGCCGGCACGCTGGCAAACCTGACGGCGGAAGTGGATAGCTGGTACTGCGCGCCTCTGGAAGGGCCGCGCGGCGCAACGGCGCAACAGCTGCAGGCGCATTTGCGCGCAGGAAAAGCTTACGCCAATGTGGCTCAGGCCTGGCATGCGGCGATGGCCGATGCCAGACCGCAAGATACGGTGCTGGTGTGTGGTTCGTTCCATACGGTGGCGCATGTAATGGAAGAAATAGAGGCGGGGAGAATCGGTGGCGAGTAAGTTTCAGAACCGTTTAGTCGGGACGATTGTGCTGGTCGCGCTGGGGGTGATTATCCTCCCGGGTCTGCTTGACGGTCAGAAAAAGCATTATCAGGACGAGTTCGCGGCAATTCCACTGGTGCCAAAACCGGGCGATCGCGATGAGCCGGATATGCTTCCGGCGGCGACGCAGGCACTTCCGGCTCAACCGCCGGAGGGCGCGGCTGAAGAGGTCAGAGCGGGGGATGCCGCTGCGCCGTCATTGGATCCGTCGCGTATCCCGGTTAACAGCAACAGTTTCGATGATGCGCAGGAGCCGGTTGTCGCGCCGAAGCCGCAGCCGCAGCCCAAACCACAGGCTCAACCTCAGCCTCAGCCTAAAGCGCAGCCCCAGTCGCCGAAGCCGGTTGAGAAGCCGCAGCCGCAGCAACAAACCGTTGCTCAGACGCCGTCGGCGAAACCGGCAGAGATACCTGCTCCGACCGGCAAAGCCTATGTGGTGCAGCTCGGCGCGCTGAAGAATGCGGATAAGGTCAATGAAATCGTCGGTAAGCTGCGTTCCTCCGGCTTTAAGGTCTACACGTCGCCTTCGACGCCGGTTCAGGGTAAAATTACCCGTATTCTGGTCGGCCCGGACGCGTCAAAAGATAAACTGAAAGGGCAGCTTGGCGACCTGAAACAGATCTCCGGTCTGAGCGGTGTGGTCATGGGATATAGCCCCAACTAATCTTGCCCCGCTCCGCGCTGGTGAGAGCTAAAGCTCCTGTCTGACGCGCTTTCAGGAGGCGAAAGACAGCATGGCGTTGAATGTTTTTTCAGCGCCATTTTTATTTCTGTAGGGCACGGAAATCCCTACGCAAACGTTTTCTTTTTCTGTTAGAATGCGCCCCGAACCGGACGACAGGGCGTAAATCGTGGGATGTTTATGGTCTGGATTGATTACGTCATTATAGCGGTGATTGGTTTTTCCTGTCTGGTAAGCCTGATCCGCGGCTTTGTTCGTGAAGCGTTATCGCTGGTAACCTGGGGATGCGCTTTCTTTGTCGCCAGTCATTACTACACTTACCTGGCTGTCTGGTTCACGGGCTTTGAAGACGAAATGGTCCGCAATGGGATTGCTATCGCGATACTGTTTATCGTAACGCTTATCGTTGGCGCCATCGTTAACTATGTGATTGGTGCGCTGGTGGAGAAAACGGGCCTGTCGGGTACCGACAGGGTGTTAGGGATCTGTTTTGGCGCCCTGCGCGGCGTGCTGATTGTCTCTGCGATTCTGTTCTTTCTCGATAGCTTTACCGGTATGGCGAAAAGCGAAGACTGGCAAAAGTCAGAGCTTATCCCGCAGTTCAGTTTCGTTATCAGATGGTTTTTTGACTATCTGCAAAGCTCGTCAAGTTTCTTGCCCAAAGCATAAGCGTTGGGATGTGGCTGAACGAGGAAAAGACGTATGTGCGGTATTGTCGGTATCGCCGGTGTTATGCCGGTAAACCAGTCGATTTATGACGCGTTAACGGTGCTTCAGCATCGTGGCCAGGATGCCGCAGGCATCATCACTATTGATGCAAATAACTGTTTCCGTTTGCGTAAGGCGAACGGGCTGGTGAGCGACGTTTTTGAAGCTCGTCATATGCAGCGTATGCAGGGCAATATGGGTATTGGCCATGTTCGCTATCCTACGGCGGGCAGCTCAAGCGCCTCCGAGGCGCAGCCTTTCTATGTCAACTCACCGTATGGTATTACGTTGGCGCATAACGGCAACCTGACCAATGCGCACGAGCTGCGTAAGAAGCTGTTTGAAGAAAAACGCCGCCATATCAACACCACCTCCGATTCTGAAATTCTGCTCAATATTTTCGCCAGCGAACTGGATAACTTCCGCCATTACCCGCTGGAAGCCGACAATATCTTTGCGGCAATTGCGGCGACCAATCGGCAGATTCGCGGCGCTTACGCCTGCGTGGCGATGATCATTGGTCACGGGATGGTTGCCTTCCGCGATCCAAACGGCATCCGTCCTCTGGTGCTGGGGAAACGCGATGTCGGCGATGGCCGTACCGAGTATATGGTCGCTTCCGAAAGCGTGGCGCTGGATACCCTGGGCTTCGAATTCCTGCGCGATGTGGCACCAGGTGAAGCGGTCTATATTACCGAGAAGGGCCAGCTGTTTACCCGCCAGTGCGCTGAGAACCCGGTCAGCAACCCGTGCCTCTTTGAGTACGTCTATTTTGCTCGCCCGGACTCGTTTATCGATAAGATTTCCGTCTACAGTGCGCGCGTTAATATGGGCACTAAACTGGGTGAGAAGATTGCCCGCGAATGGGAAGATCTGGACATCGACGTGGTCATTCCGATTCCGGAAACCTCCTGCGATATCGCGCTGGAAATTGCCCGAATTCTCGATAAACCTTATCGCCAGGGTTTCGTAAAAAATCGTTACGTTGGCCGGACGTTCATCATGCCGGGTCAGCAACTGCGCCGGAAGTCGGTGCGCCGTAAGCTCAATGCCAACCGCGCTGAGTTCCGGGATAAAAACGTGCTGCTGGTGGATGACTCCATCGTACGTGGCACCACCTCGGAGCAGATCATCGAGATGGCGCGCGAAGCCGGTGCGAAAAAAGTCTATCTGGCTTCCGCTGCGCCGGAGATTCGTTTCCCGAACGTTTACGGCATTGATATGCCGACGGCAACCGAGCTTATCGCCCACGGTCGCGAAGTGGACGAAATCCGCCAGCTCATCGGCGCTGATGGCCTTATCTTCCAGGATCTGAACGATCTGATTGATGCCGTGCGTGCGGAAAACCCGGATATTCAACAGTTTGAATGTTCGGTATTTAACGGCGTGTACGTCACCAGGGACGTAGACCAGCAGTACCTCGATTATCTCGATTCCTTACGTAATGACGATGCGAAAGCGGTGCAGCGTCAGAACGAAGTGGAAAACTTAGAGATGCATAACGAAGGCTAAGCCACACCTTTGTTGTCAAAGCCCGCCGTCGCCAGACTGCGGGCTTTTTGCTTTGCGGGCCCGATGGCCCGGCTTGACGCTTAGCGGGCCGCAAGGCTTGCGTCCGGTGCTATAATCCGGCAAAGTCTGCCCCATTATGTGGAAGAGGCAATCATCGTGAAACGACTTATTATTGGTATCTCCGGCGCCAGCGGCGCCATTTACGGTGTGCGATTGCTGCAGATTTTACGCGATGTGCCTGCCGTCGAGACGCATCTGATCATGAGTCAGGCAGCGCGGCAGACGCTGGCGCTGGAGACCGAGTATTCCCTGCGGGAGGTGCAGGCGCTGGCGGATGTGGTCCATGATGCGCGCGATATCGCCGCCAGCATCTCGTCGGGGTCGTTTAAGACGGCCGGTATGGCGATCCTGCCTTGTTCTGTGAAAACGCTTTCAGGAATTGTGCACAGCTATACCGATGGTCTGCTGACCCGTGCGGCGGACGTTATCCTCAAAGAGCGGCGCCCGCTGGTTCTGTGCGTGCGGGAAACGCCGTTCCATCTCGGGCATCTGCGCCTGCTGGTTCAGGCCGCGGAGATGGGCGCGGTGATCATGCCGCCGGTCCCGGCCTTCTACCATCGCCCGCAAACCCTCGATGATGTGATTAATCAGACGGTCAACCGGGTCATCGATCAGTTCGATATTACCCTTCCTCAGGATCTCTTTACCCGCTGGCAGGGGCCTTCTGACGCACTAAAGTAGTGCGTGCCGTGAACTTTTGCGTCTCCGCAGTGCAATTTTGTCGCCCCGATCAAATCCTCGACATTTAATTGGCTTTTTTGCGTCAGGCCACTGCGGTTTGCCCATCAATGCTGCTATCTTCCCTCTCAAGACAATCTTGCAACTTTATATTAACAAATTTAACGCTGTTTCCAGCACGCACTGAGAAGATGGCATAAAACCTGCAGGATGAGTCGGCTACACACATAACGAAACAACGCACCATATAACAACATCACGACACTTAAGGGTATTGTATGAAGAAGACGATCCTGGCCCTCTCTTTAATCATGGGAATCAGCAGCGCTTCCAGCGTTTTTGCCGCGCTGCCGCAAAGTATCCGTATCGGCACCGACCCTACCTACGCGCCTTTTTCATCGAAGGATGCGAAAGGTGGCTTCATCGGCTTTGATATTGATTTGGGCAATGAACTGTGTTCGCGCATCAAGGTGAAATGTACCTGGGTGGGGAGTGACTTTGATTCACTGATTCCCTCGCTGAAGGCGAAGAAAATTGACGCCATTATCTCTTCATTATCGATTACCGAAAAACGTCAGCAGGAGATTGCCTTCTCAGACAAGCTGTATGCCGCTGACTCCCGTCTGATTGCAGCGAAAGGCTCATCAATCCAGCCAACGCTGGAATCCCTGAAGGGCAAACACGTCGGGGTGCTGCAGGGGTCAACTCAGGAAGCGTACGGCAATGAGCGCTGGCGTAGCCATGGCGTGGATGTCATAGCCTACCAGAACCAGGATCTGATCTATTCCGACCTTACTGCTGGCCGTCTTGACGCTGCCCTGCAGGATGAAGTCGCCGCCAGCGAAGGCTTCCTCAAACAACCTGCCGGTAAAGATTTTGCCTTTGCCGGTCCCTCTGTTAAAGATAAAAAATTCTTCGGCGATGGTACCGGCATCGGCCTGCGTAAAACCGACAGCGAGCTGAAAGCCGCTTTCGACAAAGCGTTGGCTGAAATGCGTAAAGACGGAACCTACGACAAAATGGCGAAGAAATACTTCGACTTTAACATCTACGGCGACTAAGCATGCCGCTGGCCCGGGAAACCGGGCCTGATGGATTTCGCATGTCCGTATCTGCACCATATCGGTGCAATCCCACCGGCAATGTCCTGCTTTGGTGCATAAAAGGCGATTTTGTCGGGCGCTTAATGCATAGTTAAGCGTTTATGCTGCGAAATAATTGGCCTCCCGGTGCAGAATGCTTTGCCTTACCGGGGCGAATAATGGCACGATAACTGCTGTAAGTACTTCTAAAAAACTCGTTAGAATGACAGTCTGTTGAGGATAGTTATGAAAAAACTGGCGTTGTCTCTTTCTTTAGCGCTGGCCCTTTCCAGCGTTAGCTCGGTATTCGCAGCCATTCCGCAAAAACTCCGTATCGGTACCGATCCAACTTATGCCCCGTTCGAATCGAAAAATGCGCAGGGTCAGTTGATTGGTTTTGACATCGATTTGGCAAAAGAGCTGTGTAAGCGTATCAATACGCAATGTACCTTCGTCGAAAACCCGCTGGATGCGCTGATCCCCTCTTTAAAAGCGAAGAAAATCGATGCGATTATGTCTTCGTTATCCATTACCGAAAAACGTCAGCAGGAAATTGCTTTCACCGACAAACTTTACGCTGCGGATTCCCGTCTGGTCGTGAAAAAAGGCAGTGATATCACGCCGGATCTCGCCAGGCTGAAAGGCAAGCGTGTCGGTGTGCTCCAGGGAACAACCCAGGAGACCTACGGTAATGAGAACTGGGCGCCGAAAGGCATTGAAATTGTCTCCTACCAGGGTCAGGACAATATTTATGCCGACCTGACCGCCGGGCGTATCGACGCAGCGTTCCAGGATGAAGTGGCCGCGAGCGAAGGCTTCCTCAAGCAGCCAGTGGGCAAAGATTACCAGTTTGGCGGTCCGTCGATTAAGGATGAAAAACTGTTTGGCGTCGGCACCGGCATGGGGCTGCGTAAAGAGGACAACGAGCTGCGTGAGGCGCTAAATAAAGCCTTCGCGGAAATGCGCAAAGATGGCACCTACGACAAGCTGGCAAAAAAATATTTCGATTTTAACGTGTACGGTGACTAAGCATCATACGTACCCCACCGCGCGCATGTTGGCGCGCGATGGTCGATGACAGACAGGGCAGACAGCATGCTGTACGGGTTTTCACAGGTTATTTTACAGGGCGCTCTTGTCACACTGGAGCTGGCTCTTAGTTCGGTCGTGCTGGCGGTCCTCATTGGTCTGGCGGGTGCCGGAGCAAAGCTATCGAGCAATCGACCGCTGGCGCTGGTATTTGAAGGCTACACCACGTTAATTCGCGGCGTGCCCGATCTGGTGCTGATGCTGCTGATTTTCTACGGTCTGCAGATTGCGCTGAATACGCTCACCGATGCGCTGGGATTATCGCAGTTTGATATCGACCCGATGATCGCGGGGATTATTACACTGGGCTTTATCTACGGCGCCTATTTTACGGAAACCTTTCGCGGCGCTTTTATGGCGGTTCCGAAAGGACATATCGAAGCCGCGACCGCTTTTGGCTTCAGCAACGGGCAGACCTTCCGGCGGATCCTCTTTCCGGCAATGATGCGCTATGCGTTACCGGGGATTGGCAACAACTGGCAGGTTATCCTCAAGGCAACGGCGCTGGTGTCTCTGCTGGGACTGGAAGATGTGGTCAAAGCCACCCAGCTGGCAGGGAAAAGCACCTGGCAGCCGTTCTACTTTGCGATCGTCTGCGGTCTGGTTTATCTCGTGTTTACAACAGTTTCCAATGGTGTACTGCTGCTGCTTGAACGCCGTTACTCCGTGGGCGTGAAGAGGGCTGACCTGTGATTGAGATTATTCAGGAGTACTGGAAATCCCTGCTGTGGACCGACGGCTATCGCTTTACCGGGGTGGCTATCACGCTGTGGCTGCTGATCTCCTCGGTGGTGATGGGCGGCATACTGGCGGTATTTCTCGCTATCGGACGCGTCTCTGCGAATAAATACATTCAGTTCCCAATCTGGCTGTTTACCTATGTGTTCCGCGGTACGCCGCTGTACGTGCAGCTGCTGGTGTTTTACTCCGGGATGTATACCCTGGAAATCGTCAAAGGCACCGAGCTGCTGAACGCCTTTTTCCGCAGCGGCCTTAACTGTACGGTGCTGGCGTTAACGCTCAATACCTGCGCTTATACTACGGAGATTTTTGCCGGGGCTATCCGATCCGTTCCTCCCGGGGAAATTGAAGCGGCGCGGGCCTATGGTTTCTCATCGGTCAAAATGTATCGCTGCATTATTTTGCCGTCTGCGCTGCGTATCGCGCTGCCTGCGTACAGCAACGAAGTGATTCTGATGCTGCACTCCACCGCGCTGGCCTTTACCGCCACCGTGCCGGATCTGCTGAAAATCGCCAGAGATATTAACTCGGCGACCTATCAGCCGTTTACCGCTTTCGGGATTGCCGCGGTGCTCTATTTAATGATTTCGTATGTGCTGATTAGCGTGTTCCGCAAGGCGGAAAAGCGCTGGTTGCAGCATATCAAACCTTCTTCGACGCATTGAGACCGCCATGTCCGACAATAAATTAAATGTTATCGATCTCCATAAACGTTACGGCGAGCATGAGGTGCTGAAAGGCGTCTCGTTACAGGCGCAAGCCGGGGACGTTATCAGCATTATCGGTTCATCGGGTTCCGGTAAAAGTACCTTTTTGCGCTGCATTAACTTCCTGGAAAAGCCCAGCGAAGGCACGATAGTGGTTAATGGACAGAATATCGGCCTGGTCCGCGACAAAGACGGCCAGCTGAAGGTCGCAGATAAAAATCAGCTGCGTCTGCTGCGTACGCGCCTGACGATGGTGTTCCAGCATTTCAACCTGTGGAGCCACATGACGGTGCTGGAAAACGTCATGGAGGCGCCGATTCAGGTTCTCGGGCTGAGCAAACAGGAAGCGCGCGAGCGGGCGGTGAAATATCTGGCGAAAGTGGGTATCGACGAGCGTCAGCAGATCAAATACCCGGTGCATCTCTCCGGCGGTCAGCAGCAGCGTGTCTCCATTGCGCGTGCGCTGGCGATGGAGCCCGATGTACTGCTGTTTGACGAACCCACTTCCGCGCTTGACCCCGAACTGGTAGGGGAAGTGCTGCGGATCATGCAGAAGCTGGCGGAAGAGGGGAAAACCATGGTGGTAGTGACCCATGAAATGGGCTTTGCGCGCCATGTCTCCTCGCACGTCATTTTCCTGCATCAGGGCAAGATTGAAGAGGAAGGTCATCCGGATGAGCTGTTCGGCAATCCGCAAAGCCCACGCCTGCAGCAGTTCCTGAAAGGCTCCTTGAAATAAGCCTTGCCGTCACTCCCGGCGATACCGTTCGCCGGGAGTGGATTACCGCTCCAGCCGATATATCCAGTCATCGTAATCGACGCCGTTCAGGTGACAGGCTTTTTCCAGCACCTGAATCCGCACAAAACCCTGTTTTTCCAGCAGACGCGCCGACCCGATGTTGTCACCCAGTACCCAGGCGTTAATGGCATTGACGCCGAGCTGGCTAAAGCCGTAATCACATATCGCCCGCAGCGCTTCACGGGCATATCCCTGCCCCTGCGCCTGCGGGATGAGAGCATACCCGACATCGGCTTCGTGCGGATTTTTACTGCTAATGCGCAGACCGATATCACCGATGGCCTCGCCCTGTTTATCGCGCAGCACAAATACGCCGGGGTCCGCGCAGCGCGCAGCAAACAGGGTGCGCAGCGCGGGTTCATCGAGTATTTCGCCCATAAAGCGCATCACCTCGCGGTCGCGACGCAGGCGGAGGAAAAAAGGCCAGTCAGATTCAGTAAACGGGGAAAGCAGGAGTCGGGGAGTGGTTAGCGTCATGATAAACGGGCCATTTCGGTAGTTCGTCCTCTAACCTTAACACCAGAAAGGACCGGATTGCATGATCTTATACCGTTCCGTTACGGTGAATTACCCGGCGGCGGGTGAAGTCGGTAGCGGTTTGTCGAGCCCGTGAAAATAGTGCAGCACGGTTTCGCTGCGCCGGGAAGCGCGCAGCTGCAGGGCCAGGTTCAGGCTATCGAGGATCTCTGCATGCTCGACCAGCGGAGAGTCTGCGGCAATTCTTTCTTCCGTGACCAGCCAGCTGACGATGGTTTTCCAGCGCCACAGCGGCGAGTTGCCTTGTACGCGCTGCACGGGGCCTGGGAATTTTCCTGAGCCTCGAGCCCCATCTTTCAGCAGGGCGATGGCCTGCCGGGAAAGGCCGGTGAGTTCGGCGATATCGCTTAAGCCTACCAGCGTCGCGTCAACGGACTCGACCCGGGCATTGAGTTCTGATGAAGATTCGATGTTATCGATCGCCGACAGAATTGCCCGTTCAAGCGACTCACTTTCACGATCGAATTCCAGATATACCGCCGTCCCGTAAAAACAAACCAGGGCATCAGTACAACCGGCGTGATGCAATGCATCCTCAAGACCTGGCGTCCGGGCGCTAACGCCTGACAGCGTGAGCGTGAAGTTGTAGAGGGCCATCATTTGCTACCCTTGTAATGAAGTTGGGTCGCCGGTGTTTAGCGGCAGCGGTCGACCATTCTGACAATTTGCCTGGCGTGATTCTCGGGAACGCTCGGTGTAGACCAGACGCTCATCATATGTTCACGATGCACTGTCGATAAAACCGACATCAGGACCTTATGACAGAGAGCAGAAGAGGAGGCTGGAACAGGCTTCACAGCGATAGCGAAACGGCGGCAGGAGAGCGAGTGACTGCGAGACAGCTTCCACAGGTGAAATCAGGGGAGCTCCCGGGAGAAAGGCCATTCTCCCGGGATGACCATACGGCGTGTTTAGCCGACGATATTTCTTAGCGCTTCTTCCAGATCGTACCAGCGGAAGCCAAAACCGGCATCCTCCAGGCGCCGGGGCAGCGCTCGCTGCCCGCCGAGCACCAGTACCGACGACTCTCCCATCAGCAGACGAATGGCCGTGGCCGGTACGCGGAAAATTGCCGGACGATTCAGTACATGCCCGAGAGAATGAGCAAACTGTTCATTGCGGGCCGGATAAGGGGAAACCATATTGAAAGGTCCGCTGAGATCGTTGTTCAGCAGCCACAGAATGCCGTTAACCATATCGTCGATATGAATCCAGGCCAGATACTGTCTGCCGTTACCGATAGGGCCGCCGAGACCAAGCCGGAAGAGCGGCATCATTTTGGCCAGCATCCCGCCCGTCGGCGCCAGCACCACGCCGGTGCGCAGCAGGCAGACACGGGTGCGATCGCTTTGCGCCTCGCAGGCCAGCTGCTCCCAGCGGGCGCAGAGTTTGTGGGTGAATTCATTGTGCGGCGGCTCATCCTCGTTCACTACAACTTCCCCGAGATCGCCATAAAAGCCGACGGCAGAACCGCTGATCAGCACGGCGGGGGGCGTATCGCTGGCGTTGAACAGGTTCACCAGCTTTTGAGTGATATCCCAGCGGCTGTGACACAGGCGCTGCTTTTGTTCCGCCGTCCAGCGTTTGTCGGCGATAGGTTCGCCCGCGAGGTTGATGACGGCATCAATATCATTGAGGTGATGATGTCCCTCGAAGCCGCGCCACAAGGTGACGCGGGCATCCAGTCGGGATTGCGCTTTTTCCGGGCTGCGCGTTGAAACCGTTACGTGATGCCCAAGCTCAAGCAGCCGGGGGATCAGATGCTGGCCAATCAGGCCGGTACCGCCAGTAAGCAGAATCCTCATAGCGCCTCCCTAAGAAGCTTAGCGCCGCCAGCTCATGGTCATGGAGACGGAGTCGGCGTAGCGCAGTGCATAAAGTTTATCGATCTCAACTTCAGCATAAGTGACCCAGTGATGTTCGCATGCGATGTCGAGCACATCCTGAGTTAATTTTTCCAGCAGTGAGAAGCGGTTATTCTCAATATGGCTGATGATACGTTTGGTAATCGTGCGGTAATTCAGCGCATCGTTAATATCTTCACTGTTGCGGGAACGCTCCGCCGGGTAGTGAATCGCAACGTTGACCACCACATCCTGGCGGTTAGCGATTTCTTCTTCTTTGATTCCGATAAAAGTACGTAAACGTAGGTTCTTTATACGAATAATGGCGTCTGGCTGAGACATTGCAGGCTTCCTCCGTGTTGTCATTTCCGCAATCATACATGAAAGCAAGCCATGCGAGCAGGGGGGTTATTGGTGTTGTATTTTTATCAGCGCCTGAACGGTGGCCGGGCGCTGACGAATGCGTTCAAACCAGTTATGAATTGCCGGAAAATGTGCGAGATCAATACGCTGGCGAGGGTGGGCACGCACCCACGGCCAGCAGGCAATATCGGCAATACTGTAATGTTCGCCGCCAAGCCATGGACTGACCTCCAGACGACGGTTCAGTACGCTATACAGCCGCTGGGTCTCGACCTGATAACGCTCTATGGCATAGGGCACCGCCTGCGGCGCGCGATGGTTGAAATGGTGATTCTGTCCCAGCATAGGGCCTAATCCGCTGACTTGCCAGAACAGCCACTGTAGCGTGGTGTGACGCTCACGCAGCTCGCCACTCAACAATTTCCCCGACTTTTCAGCCAGATAAAGAAGAATCTCCCCGGATTCAAACAGGCCGAGCGGCGCCCCGCCGTCGACGGGGACGTGGTCGACGATGGCCGGAATTTTGTTATTCGGCGAGAGAGCGAGAAACTGCGGGCGAAACTGTTCCCCTTTGCTGATATCGACCTGAATCAGCCGCCAGGCCAGCTGCGCCTCTTCGAGAAAGAGAATGATTTTTTGGCCGTTAGGGGTGGGGGCGTAGTAAAGGTCGATCATGGTGACTCCCGCCGTCGTAGGTCGCACCTGTTCGAGTATAGGCGACCTGTTGCCATCCGGGAGGAGGGGGCGCTAAATTTTGCCTGTGGGACCGGGACAGTAGTGCAATTCACGCGCCAGCCCGATAAAGGCCTTCAGCCCAGGTGGAACGCGGCGGCGGCCGGGGTAATACAGGTGTAGCCCGGCAAATGACGGACACCATTCATCCATCACGCTGACGAGCCTGCCGCAGGCCAGATCTTGCTGGATAAACCAGTCCGGGATGAAGGCCAGGCCAAGGCCGGCAAGTGCCGCACAATGGATGGCGGCCATTTCGCTGAGGATAATGCGCGGCGGCACGTTAACCGTCAGCTTTTGTTGCTGGCGCTCCAGCTCCCAGTGATAGAGTCCGCCGTGTGACATCCGCATCCCGATGCTCTGATGATGCAGAAGATCCTCCGGGCTGTGCGGAATGCCGCAACGGGCGAAATATTCCGCCGTACCGACGATACGCATCCGTACATCGGGCGTCAGCGTAACGGCAATCATATCCTGCGGCAGCGACTCCGCCAGACGGATCCCGGCGTCGTAACCTTCGGCGACAATATCGACCAGCCGGGATTCGGTGGTGATGTCGAGACGCATGTCCGGATAGCGCTTGAGGAAGGTATCGAACAGCCCGAACAGCAGGGCAACGCTCTCGCGTGGTGCATTGATGCGCAGCGTGCCGGTCGGCATTTCCGGTTGAGTGGCAATCTCTTCCGATGCGCGCTGAATTTCTGCCAGCGCAGGTGCCACGCGCTCGACGTAGCGTCGTCCGGCCTCCGTTAGCGCGACGCTGCGGGTGGTGCGGTTAAACAGGCGAACGTTGAGCCGCGTCTCCAGCCCGGCGACGGCGTTGCTGATGGCGGTGGCCGACATACCCAGTTCCCGGGCGGCCGCACGGAAGCTCTGGCGGCGGGCAACGGCAAGGAGGACTTCCAGTTCAGTCAGACCGCTACGGTGCATGATTATCCCGATTTTCGTGACAGGTTATGTTGATTATACTCTCTTATCGGGGCAATTCGTCGACTCTATACTTCCCTGCATCCACTCCATGAGGAAGACGAATATGCTGCACATCGACAAAATTTATATCAACGGTGAATTTGTCACCCCGCACGGCAGCGAAAACTTTACGCTGTTTAACCCGGCGACGGAAGAGGTGATTGGCCTGGTGCGGCTGGCGGACGAAGAGGATGCCCGACGGGCGATTGCAGCCGCAAAAGCCGCCTTTCCTTGCTGGTCGCGGACCACGAAACAGCAGCGTCTGGATGTCCTTGAGCGGATGTACCAGGTGGTCCGCGCGCGCGAGGCGGATTTACTCGAGGCGATTGTCACCGAATATGGCGCCCCGGCTGCGCGCTCGCAATGGATGGCGGCATGGCCAGCGCAAACCATTAAACAGGCGATGGAGACACTGGCGCGCTTCGAATTTATTGAACCGGCAGGGCGCGCACAGGTGGTGATGACGCCAGTCGGGGTGGCGGGGTTGATTACGCCGTGGAACAGCGATGCTGGTTTTATCTGTAGCAAGCTGGCGACGGCGATGGCGGCAGGCTGTACGGCGGTGATTAAACCCAGCGAGATGAGCGCCTGGCAGACGCAAATCGTCACCGAGGCGCTGCATGCGGCGCAGATCCCCGCCGGGGTCGTTAACATCGTCACCGGACGGGGCGACGTGGTGGGGGATATCATTAACCATCACCCCGATATCGCTAAAATTTCTTTCACCGGCTCTACCGCCGTAGGGAAACATATTATCGTCAGCGGCGCGCACACGCTGAAACGCGTCACGCTGGAACTTGGCGGTAAATCACCGACCCTCATTCTGGATGATGCCGATGCGCAGCAGGCGGTTGCGCTGGCGCTGGCGGCCGGATTTATGAATAGCGGGCAGGCCTGCATCGCCGGGACGCGAATTCTGCTGCCCGCCGGGCGTCTGGCGGAATTTGAACAGGCTATTGTGCAGGCGATGGCGGACTATATCTCCGGCGATCCACGCGACGCGCAGACGACGATCGGCCCGATGGTCAGCCGGAAACAGTGGCAGCGGGTGCAGGATTATATTCGCCTGGGGCAGCAGGAGGGGGCAAGATTGCTCATCGGCGGCGAAGGACGACCGCAGGGAATGGCAAAAGGCTGGTATGTGAAACCGACCATATTCAGCGACGTAAATAACCAGATGCGCATTGCGCGAGAAGAGATCTTTGGCCCGGTGCTGGTCCTGATCCCCTACCAGGATCAGGCGCAAGCCATTGCGATTGCCAATGACACAACCTATGGCCTGAGCGCCCTGGTATTAAGCGGCGATCGGCAGCGTGGTCTGGAGGTTGCGCTGGCGATAGAGTCCGGGCGCGTGCTGGTCAATACCCTTGAACATGAACCGCAGGCGCCGTTCGGCGGCTTCAAGCAATCCGGTCTGGGACGTGAAATGGGGAAATGGGGTATGCAGGCTTACCTGGAGCCAAAAACGGTGATGGTCGGCTAGCCGTCAGGGGATGCAAAATCCTCATGGTGCGGTAAGTGACATCCCATAAAAGACAGGATATGTTGACTTATCGCCCCATAATTTATTGAGGATGCCATGAGCCAGCCCGTCATTACCCTGTGGTCCGATTCGAGTTTTTTCTCGCCGTACGTGATGTCCGTCTACGTTGCCCTGCAGGAAAAAAGCCTGCCATTTGCTCTTAAAACCATCGATCTCAATAGCGGTGAAAACCAGCAGCCTGGCTGGAAAGGTTACACCGTGACCCGTCGCGTGCCGTTGTTAGAGGTGGAGGATTTCGCGCTTAGCGAATCGTCCGCGATTAGCGAGTATCTTGATGAACGTTTCGCGCCGCCAGAGTGGGAGCGGCTCTATCCCCACGATCTGCAAAAGCGGGCCCGGGCGCGCCAGGTGCAGGCCTGGCTGCGCAGCGATCTGATGCCCATTCGCGAGGAACGCTCTACCGATGTGGTTTTCGCCGGGCAAAAGAAACCGGAGCTTAGCGCCGCGGGCCGCAAAAGCGCGGAAAAATTATTCGAAACCGCTGCGGAGCTGTTAGCCCACGGCGGCAATAATCTGTTTGGTGAATGGTCGATTGCCGATACTGACCTTGCCCTGATGATCAACCGGCTGGTGCTCAATGGCGATGCGGTCCCGGAGTCGCTGGCGGACTATGCGACATTCCAGTGGCAGCGGGCGTCGGTTCAGCGTTTTGTCGCACTGTCAGCTAAACGCGCGGGCTGATTCGCAGCAGCGGTTCCGCTATCATAGGCGCATCGAAATGCGTGGAGACGGAAGAAATGAAGCTGATGTTTGCATCGGATATTCATGGTTCCCTGCCCGCTACTGAACGCGTTCTGGAACGGTTCGCGCAAAGTGGGGCGCAGTGGCTGATTATTCTTGGCGATGTGTTGAACCATGGGCCGCGTAATGCGTTACCCGAAGGGTATGCGCCAGCGGATGTCGCCGTGAAGCTCAACGGCGTCGCGCAGCGCGTGATTGCCGTTCGCGGCAACTGTGACAGCGAAGTCGACCAGATGCTGCTGGAGTTCCCCATGACTGCGCCCTGGCAGCAGGTGCTGAGCGAACGCACCCGCCTGTTTCTGACCCACGGGCATCTGTACAGCCCCGAAAAAATGCCGCCTCTCGCCGCTGGCGATGTGCTGGTTTATGGTCATACTCATATTCCGGTAGCCGAGAAGCGCGGCGATATTTTCCTCTTCAACCCTGGCTCGGTCAGTATTCCCAAAGGGGGATTTCCCGCCAGCTATGGCCTCCTGGAAGGGGACCGATTACAGGTTTTAGCACTTGATGATCATCAGGTTATTGCAGAGGTGGCAATTAACCCGTAATTTACCCCCAACCGTAAAGACGCGCCGCGAGAGCGCTTTCAAAAGTAAGGTTTCCTGATGGCGGAACAGAATGATTTGGCAAGCACAGAATGGGTAGACATTGTTAATGAAAACAATGAGGTGATAGCGCAGTCCAGCCGGGGGCAAATGCGTGCGCAGTGCCTGCGTCATCGGGCAACCTATATTGTTGTTCATGATGGGATGGGCAAAATCCTGGTGCAGCGCCGTACCGAGATAAAAGATTTCCAGCCCGGTATGCTCGACGCCACAGCGGGTGGTGTGGTGCAGGCCGATGAGCAACTGCTGGACTCAGCGCGCCGCGAAGCGGAAGAAGAGCTGGGGATTGCCGGGGTGCCGTTCGCTGACCATGGTCAGTTTTATTATGAAGATAAACACTGTCGCGTCTGGGGAAGCCTGTTTAGCTGTGTGTCGCACGGCCCCTTTGCCTTGCAGGAAGAGGAAGTGAGCGAAGTGTGCTGGCTGACGCCGGAAGAGATTACCGCCCGCTGCGATGAATTCACCCCGGATTCATTAAAAGCGCTGGCGCTGTGGATGACCCGCAACGCCAACAACGATCAGGTGAAAACCGAAAAGCAGGACGAAGCTGAATAGATTTTAGCAGCTATCCCGCAGGCACAAACTGGAGACGATCGTTTTTTGATCGCTCCAGTTTCCGTCATTAAGGCGCGCAAGCAGAGCTCTCCCGGCCTCAATGCCGATCTTATGGTGTGGCACCGTCATTGTTGTTAATGGGGGCTGGCAAACCCGGCTCACATCATGGTTGCCAAATCCAACAACGGCCAGATCGTCAGGTACTTTGATACGCCGACGCTGGCATTCATACAATACCCCGCAGGCCAGCTCATCTGAAACACAGACCAGAGCGTCCAGCTCAGGCCAGGCGAGTAAAAACTCCGGCAATTGCGAAGAACCGGTAGAGAAACTGGGCGGCAGGGCGGCATTAATCACCCGATTCGGTGAGAGATGATGGCGTAGCATCGCTTTATACCAGCCCTGCAGGTGTTGCTGAAAAATCCACTGTTCCTGGTTAGCGCACAGCAGGCCGATGTTCTGGTAGCCACGCTTGATTAACATTTCCGTTAGCTCATACATGGCGGCGACATTATCTATTCCGATATTCATATCAATAGGATCGGCACGCATGGCACCCATCTCCATCACCGGAATAGAGGCATTCTTCAACCAGTGACGGACGGTATCAGAGTGTTCGACGCTGAGCAAAATCGCCGCCGCAATGTTTGATGCCAGCAGCGTTTCGAGTAATTTTTCTTCTTGTTCAAGACGATGCTGCGATTCCGCCAGCATGATCTGGTATCCGGCAGGTTGAAGCACCTGCTGAAGTCCGGCAAACATTTCCGAGCAACCCGCTTCGGAAAGATTGGGGACGACCATGGCAATCGTCCATGAGGAGGCCGAGGCCAGCGCGCTGGCGGCGAGGTTGGGCATATATCCCAGCTCTTGCACCGCGGCTTCAATTTTTTCACGCAGTTTATCGGAAACCTGCTCCGGCGTGCGGAGTGCCCGGGACACGGTCATCGTGCCCACGCCGGCAAGCTGTGCGACATCGGCAAGTGTTACTTTACCGGTACTACGCCGTTTTCGGGTTAGAGACATACACCTTCCTGCTGACCAGACGCGTTTTATTATGATCCCTTGCTGCACGTGACAGGCAGTATACGCCTTAAATCCCTTTTTTTGCTGTGATTTCATCCCATGATTATAATTTGATAGCGCTATCACAATTCTGAATGTTAAACATTGGTAGCGCTATCTTTGTGAGCCTGATCGCAGCCAGGAACGAAGGTGTTGAATAGAGTTTGCTCATCTTTTGCGTTGAAGCGGGAGTAAAAAGTGCTCAAAAACTGGATATATGATACGACCATCACCCTTAAGGATAGCGTTGAGAACTGGCCGCAGGCGCTGGAGCTGTGTGCGAAACCGCTGCTGGATCTGCAGGTGATTTCACCGGAATACGTTACGGCAATCGTTGAACAACACCGCACATTGGGACCTTATTATGTGCTGGCACCAGGGCTGGCAATGCCGCACGCTCGGCCGGAAGAGGGGGTCAAAGGGCTGGGGCTATCGTTATTAAAACTGAAGAAGGGAGTCTCTTTTGCTGCCGGAGAATTCGATCCCGTGGATGTCATTATTATGCTCGCGGCTCCGGACAAACATAGTCATATCGACATGCTCGCCACACTGGCTGAATTATTTTCCAGTGATGAGGATATGGCTGAATTACATCAGGCAAATACCCTGGAGGAGATAAAAAAGATTATCGACCGCTACTGATTTAATTTCCTGAACCGATTTTCCTCAACATTACGCTCAGGCGTGATGGGGACGAACTCTACTCTAAAAAGGTGATAACAATGAAAATTATGGCTATTTGCGGTTCCGGCCTGGGGAGCAGTTTCATGGTCGAGATGAATATTAAAAAAGTGCTCAAAAAACTGGGTATCGAGGCCGAAGTTGAACACTCCGATCTCTCATCCGCCACGCCCGGTGCGGCCGATCTTTTTGTCATGGCGAAGGATATTGCGGCCAGTGCCAGCGTGCCGGAAAACCAGCTAGTGGTGATCAACAACATCATTGATATCAACGAACTCGAAACGCAGCTGCGTACCTGGTTCGACAGAAAATAACCCTGATAAGGCGAGGTGGATATGTTTATCCTTGAAACGCTGAATTTCGTTGTTGATATTTTAAAAGTCCCATCAATACTCGTGGGTTTAATTGCCTTAATCGGTCTGGTGGCGCAGAAAAAGGCTTTTTCGGATGTGGTTAAAGGCACGATTAAAACCATTCTCGGTTTTATTGTGTTGGGCGGTGGCGCCACGGTACTGGTGGGGTCATTAAATCCGTTAGGTGGAATGTTTGAACATGCATTTAATATTCAGGGCATCATTCCAAATAATGAAGCGATTGTCTCGATTGCGCTGGAGAAATATGGTGCATCTACTGCGCTGATTATGGCGTTCGGGATGGTGGCGAATATTATTGTTGCCCGTTTTACCCGTCTGAAATACATCTTCCTGACGGGGCATCATACGTTCTACATGGCATGCATGATTGGTGTGATCCTGACGGTAGCCGGTTTTGAGGGCATTGGCCTGGTCTTTACCGGCTCGCTGATCCTCGGTCTGATTATGGCTTTTTTCCCGGCCATTGCGCAGCGTTATATGAAACGTATTACCGGCAATGATGACATCGCTTTCGGGCATTTCGGTACTTTAGGTTACGTGCTCTCGGGCTGGATTGGCAGCAAGTTCGGAAAAGGCTCCCGCTCTACCGAAGAGATGAACCTGCCGAAGAATTTAAGCTTCCTGCGCGACAGTTCTATCTCAATCTCGCTGACCATGATGATTATCTACCTGATCATGGCGGTTAGCGCCGGACGTGAGTATGTAGAGGCGACCTTTAGCGGCGGCCAGAACTACCTCGTGTACGCCATTATCATGGCGATTACCTTCGCGGCAGGGGTGTTTATTATCCTGCAGGGCGTGCGCCTGATTCTGGCGGAGATCGTTCCGGCCTTTACCGGCTTTTCAGAAAAACTGGTGCCTAATGCGCGTCCTGCGCTGGACTGCCCGGTGGTCTACCCCTATGCGCCAAACGCGGTGTTGATTGGCTTCCTGTTCAGCTTCCTGGGCGGCCTGGTGGGGCTGTTCATCTGCGGTCAGTTTAGCTGGGTGCTGATCCTGCCGGGCGTGGTGCCGCACTTCTTTACCGGCGCGACGGCGGGCGTGTTTGGAAACGCTACCGGCGGACGCCGCGGCGCGATGATTGGCGCGTTTGCCAATGGTTTGCTGATCACTTTCCTGCCGGTGCTGCTGTTGCCGGTGCTGGGCGCCATTGGCTTTGCTAACACCACCTTCTCCGACGCCGATTTCGGCGCGGTCGGGATTGTGCTGGGCAACCTGGCGCGCTTCCTGTCGCCACTGGCCATCACCGGGCTTGTTGTGGCGTTGTTCGCGCTGCTGGTGGCGTACAACGTGTTCGCTAAAAACAAATCTGCGGGCGGTAATTCGCAGGAAAACACCGGAGCCAAATCATGAATGTGAATGAGATAACCCATCTGGCGCGTGAGATCCGCGTCGAGACCCTGAAGTCACTGACCCGGCTGGGTTTTGGTCACTACGGTGGCAGTATGTCGGTCGTTGAAACGCTGGCGGTTCTATACGGTGCGGTAATGAAAATTGACCCCGCCGATCCGGACTGGCCGGAGCGAGACTACTTTGTCCTGTCAAAAGGGCACGCTGGCCCGGCGCTGTACAGTACGCTCGCGATCAAAGGTTACTTCCCGATGGAAGAGTTGAGCACGCTGAATCAGAACGGTACACGCTTGCCAAGTCATCCGGATCGTCTGAAAACGCGTGGCGTGGATGCCACCACGGGTTCGCTGGGGCAGGGGATCTCAATTGCAGGCGGAATGGCGCTGTCGCATAAGCTGGCAGGTCGACCCAACCGGGTTTTCTGCATTGTCGGCGATGGCGAGCTGAACGAAGGACAGTGCTGGGAAGCCTTTCAGTTTATTGCCCACCATCGCCTGAATAACCTGACGGTCTTTGTTGACTGGAATAAGCAACAGCTGGACGGCACACTGGACGACATCATCTGTGCCTTCAACCTGGAAGAGAAATTCCGCGCCTTTGGTTTTGATGTCGTTACCGTGAAAGGGGACGATGTTCCTGGGCTGCTGGCGGTGGTACAACCAGTTCTGGCTAGCGATGCCCGCCCACGGGTGGTGATTCTTGACAGCATTAAAGGTCAGGGTGTGCCGTATCTTGAGCAGCTCAGCAATTCGCACCATCTGCGACTGACGGAGGAGAGCAAAGCCGCGCTCAACGAGACGATTCGTCAACTGGAGGCCTCACATGATTAAGGTTATACCGGCAGGGCAAAAAGATGCGATAGAGATGCGTAAGGTATACGCCGGGTTTGTTGCTAAACAGATTGAAGCGGGAAGTCCGATTATTGCGCTCGAAGCGGATCTGATGAGCTCTATGGCGATGGACGGCGTGGCGCGGGATTACCCACAGCATGTTATTAACTGCGGCATCATGGAGGCGAACGTCATCGGCACGGCGGCGGGGCTGTCGCTCACCGGGCGCAAGCCATTCGTCCACACCTTTACCGCTTTTGCCAGCCGTCGCTGCTTTGACCAGCTGTTTATGTCTCTGGACTACCAGCGTAACAACGTGAAGGTGATCGCTTCCGATGCGGGGGTCACGGCCTGTCATAACGGCGGGACGCATATGTCGTTTGAGGATATGGGGATCGTACGTGGCCTGGCGCATTCGGTGGTGCTGGAAGTGACTGATGCGGTGATGTTTGAAGATATACTGCGCCAGCTTGTCGATCTCGACGGCTTTTATTGGGTACGCACCATCCGCAAACAGGCACAGAGCGTTTATGCCCCTGGCTCAACCTTTACCATCGGCAAGGGTAACGTGTTGCGTGAAGGCACAGATATCACCCTGATTGCCAACGGTATTATGGTGGCAGAGGCGCTGGAAGCGGCGCGACAGCTTGAGCAGGAGGGGGGGAGCGCGGCGGTTATTGATATGTTTACCCTCAAGCCAATCGACAGAATGCTGGTGAAAAACTATGCCGAGAAAACCAGACGCATTGTGACCTGTGAAAACCACAGTATCCATAACGGACTTGGATCGGCGGTGGCGGAGGTGCTGGCCGAGACCTGCCCGGTACCGATGCGTCGTGTGGGGGTGAAGGAGCGTTATGGTCAGGTTGGGACGCAGGATTATCTGCAGAAGGAGTATGGCCTGACTGCGCATGACATTGTGTCAGCGGCGCGCGAGTTGCTGTAAATAAAAAAGGCGACCGTGTGGTCGCCTTTCTTGCCGGATGGCGTTTCGCTTATCCGGCCTACAAAACCGTAGGCCCGGTGGCGCTTCGCTTATCCGGCCTACAAAACCGTAGGCCCGGTGGCGCTTCGCTTATCCGGCCTACAAAACCGTAGGCCCGGTGGCGTTTCGCTTATCCGGCCTATAAAACCGTAGGCCCGGTAAGCGCTAGCGCCACCGGGCTTTTTACTTACTGCTGCTGTGAAGACTGAATCGCGGTCAGAGCGATGGTGTAGACGATATCGTCTACCAGCGCGCCACGAGACAGGTCGTTGACCGGCTTACGCATACCCTGCAGCATTGGCCCGATGGAGATCAGGTCAGCAGAACGCTGTACGGCTTTGTAAGTGGTGTTACCGGTGTTCAGATCCGGGAAGATGAACACGGTAGCGCGACCTGCAACCGGCGAGTTTGGCGCTTTGGATTTCGCTACGTCAGCCATAACCGCTGCGTCGTACTGCAGCGGGCCGTCGATCATCAGGTCAGGACGTTTTTCCTGCGCCAGACGAGTCGCTTCACGAACTTTCTCGACGTCGCTACCGGCACCAGAATTACCGGTGGAGTAGGAGAGCATCGCTACGCGCGGCTCAATACCGAAAGCGATGGCGGAATCGGCGGACTGAATCGCGATTTCAGCCAGCTGTTCTGCGGTCGGATCCGGGTTGATTGCGCAGTCGCCGTAAACGTAAACCTGTTCCGGCAACAGCATGAAGAACACGGAAGAAACCAGAGAGCTACCCGGTGCCGTTTTGATCAACTGCAGCGGCGGACGGATGGTGTTGGCGGTGGTGTGAACCGCGCCGGAAACCAGGCCGTCGACTTCGTCTTGTTCCAGCATCAGCGTACCGAGAACCACGTTGTCTTCCAGCTGCTCGCGGGCAACCGCTTCGGTCATCCCCTTGCTCTTACGCAGTTCGACCAGACGAGCGACATAGCTTTCGCGTACCACTTCCGGATCGACAATTTCGATACCTGCACCCAGCTCGACGCCTTGCGCGGCAGCAACGCGGTTGATCTCATCCGGGTTACCCAGCAGGACACAGGTCGCAATACCGCGCTCTGCGCAGATCGCCGCAGCTTTAACGGTACGCGGCTCGTCACCTTCCGGCAGAACAACGCGTTTACCGGCTTTGCGCGCCAGCTCGGTCAGTTGGTAGCGGAAGGCTGGTGGAGACAGACGGCGGCTACGTTCGGAGGTCGCGGTCAGAGACTCGATCCAGTCAGCGTTGATGTAGCTGGCGACGTATTCCTGAACTTTCTCAATGCGCTCGTGATCGTCAACCGGAACTTCCAGGTTGAAGCTCTGCAGGCTCAGGGAGGTCTGCCAGGTGTTGGTGTTCACCATAAAGACCGGCAGGCCGGTCGCGAATGCACGTTCGCACAGCTTGCTGACGCGCGGGTCCATTTCGTAAGCACCGGTCAGCAGCAGCGCGCCGATTTCAACGCCGTTCATGGCGGCGAGGCAGGCGGCGACCAGAACATCAGGACGGTCTGCGGAAGTCACCAGCAGGGAACCTGCACGGAAATGCTCCAGCATGTGCGGGATGCTGCGCGCGCAGAAGGTGACAGACTTCACGCGGCGGGTGTTGATGTCACCTTCATTGATGATGGTGGCATTCAGGTGGCGTGCCATATCGATAGCACGCGTTGCAATCAGATCGAAGCTCCACGGCACCGCGCCCAGAACCGGCAGAGTGCTGCCATTCTGCAGCTGAGCCGGATCGATCTTCACGACTTTCGCTTTGGAAGAGTCATCGAAGATTTCCGACAGATCGGGACGGGTACGCCCCTGTTCGTCGACCGGTGCGTTCAGTTTGTTGACGATAACACCGGTAATGTTGGTGTTTTTTGCGCCGCCGAAGCTGTTGCGGGTCAGCTCGATACGTTCGTTCAGCTGTTCCTGGGTGTCGGTACCCTGAGACATCACGAAGACGATTTCCGCGTTCAGCGTTTTGGCGATTTCGAAGTTCAGAGACTGAGCAAACTGGTGTTTACGGGTCGGAACCAGACCTTCTACCAGCACCACTTCAGCATCCTGAGTCGCGGCGTGATAGTTGGCGATAATCTCTTCCATCAGCACGTCTTTCTGGTCGCCAGACAGCAGCGACTCGACGTGGCTCATCTTCAGCGGCTCAGCGGCCGGAAGGCTTGAATTAGCACGAACGATGGTGGTCGTCTGGTCCGGCGCATCGCCGCCTGCACGCGGTTGGGCGATAGGTTTAAAGACGCTCAGACGAACGCCTTTGCGTTCCATTGCACGGATAACACCGAGGCTGACGCTGGTCAGGCCAACGCTGGTTCCGGTAGGGATCAGCATGATTATACGGGACACGATATATCCTCTTTCGTTACCGCCAGTATCAGGCGGGAGACAAAACTGCACCACCAGCTGCCCGTCATATTTCAAGTTGCATGTGCGTTGGTTTTCCTGGTTCACCCCAGTCACGTACTACCTGTACGCTCCTGGGGATTCTCTGCGTCGCCGCCTTCCTGCCTCTCGAATTATTTAGGGTTTCACTGGCGGTGTGGAATCAGGCAGTCAGACGATTGGCGTCTTGCGCGATAACCAGCTCTTCGTTGGTTGGGATGACCAGAGCCGGGCGGGTGCCTTCTTTGTTGATGAAGCCAGACTTGCCGAAACGGGCAGCCAGGTTACGCTCGTGATCAACTTCGAAGCCCAGCACGCCCAGTTTGCCCAGAGACAGTTCACGAACCATGGCGGCGTTTTCACCGATACCACCGGTGAAGATAACGGCATCCAGACGACCATCCATCAGCGCGGTGTAGGAACCGATGTACTTGGCCAGACGATGGCAGTAAACGTCCATAGCACGTTTAGCATCGGCTTTATCGGTGTAGTTGTCTTCAACATAACGACAGTCGCTGGTGACTTCGGTCAGGCCCAGCAGGCCAGACTCTTTGGTCAGCATTTTGTTGATAGCATCAACGCTCATGCCCAGGGAGTCGTGCAGGTGGAAGATGATAGCCGGGTCGATGTCGCCAGAACGCGTACCCATGACCAGACCTTCCAGCGGGGTCAGACCCATTGAGGTGTCAACGCATTTACCGTTGCGGATAGCGGAAACAGAACCACCGTTGCCCAGATGGCAGGTGATGATGTTCAGCTCTTCAACCGGTTTGTTCAGGACCTTAGCCGCTTCCTGAGTCACGTAGAAGTGGCTGGTGCCGTGCGCGCCGTAGCGACGTACGCCGTGCTCTTTGTACAGGCTGTACGGCAGGGCATACAGATAGGATTCTTCCGGCATAGTCTGATGGAACGCGGTGTCGAACACGGCTACGTTCTTCTCTTTCAGATGCGGGAATGATTTCAGCGCTTCAGCAATACCGATCAGGTGAGCCGGGTTGTGCAGCGGAGCGAAAGAGGCGGAATCTTTGATGCCCTGGATAACGGAATCATCAATGACCACGGAACTGGTGTATTTTTCACCGCCGTGAACGATACGGTGGCCGATTGCGATCAGCTGAGCAGACAGTTCTGGTTTTTGTGCCAGAATAGTGTTAACGATAAAGTTAAGCGCTTCACTGTGAGCGGCGCCAGCGCCTAAATCTGCTTCGTGTTTGCTGCCGTCCATTTTCCACTTAATACGCGCTTCAGGAAGATGGAAACATTCAGCTAAACCAGACAGATATTCGTCACCGTTGACGGCATCAAGGATAGCAAATTTCAGTGAGGAGCTACCGCAGTTCAGAACCAGTACTAACTTACTCGACATGGAAGTACCTTTTATGATACGTGGCTAAAAAAACGTCAGTGTGTCACAAAGCGTAGCGCAGGATGACGCCGACATTTATGATTAACATCATGCCTTGTTCTGTTTTCGGGCACGATGGGAGAAGTACATTTGATTTTATGCCATTTTGCATAATTTTCAGCCAATGGCAGAATGTGCGATAATTTGACTCACCTGGTTAAAGGGTCTATCGCCCTTTCAGGCGGGCACAGGATACCTGATTGCCGCAGCCATTGCCAAAATGTTTTGAACGTTGTCATGCATAGTTGGTGTTTTGCACGAATTTTTTAAGTTTTGTATTTAAAGTTGAGGTAAAGCCATGTCGACCCCCGATAATCGTCCCGTCAGCTTCTTTAGCTTGTTCCGTCGCGGGCAGCACTACGCAAAGACCTGGCCTTTGGACAAACGCCTCGCTCCGGTATTTATTGAAAACCGCATTATTCGCGCAACCCGCTACGCTATCCGCATCATGCCGCCGATCGCGGTCTTTACGCTGTGCTGGCAAATTGCGCTGGGTGGGCAGCTGGGTCCGGCGGTGGCGACCGCGCTGTTTGCCTTGAGTTTGCCGATGCAGGGATTATGGTGGCTGGGTAAGCGTTCGGTGACGCCGCTGCCGCCGTCGGTACTGAACTGGTTTTATGAAGTGCGCGGCAAATTGCAGGAGGCGGGACAGGCGCTGGCGCCGGTCGATGGCAAGCCGGATTATCAGGCCTTAGCTGACACGCTTAAGCGCGCCTTCAAACAACTGGATAAAACTTTCCTTGATGATTTGTAATTCACTAAGGAAAACGCATATAAAAGAAGGCGCATAATTAATGCGCCTTCTTTTTTCACGCCGTAAAGTGCTACAGGAGTCAAAACATGGAAATGACCAATGCGCAGCGTCTGATTTTATCTAATCAGTACAAGATGATGACGATGCTCGACCCGGACAACGCTGAACGTTATCGCCGTCTACAGACCATCATCGAGCGTGGATACGGATTGCAAATGCGCGAACTGGATCGCGAGTTTGGCCAGCTGACGGAAGAAACCTGCCGTACCATCATTGATATTATGGAAATGTATCATGCGCTGCATGTCTCCTGGACGAACCTGAAGGATGCAGGTGAAATCGACGAACGTCGCGTTACCTTCCTCGGATTTGATGTCGCAACCGAAGCGCGCTTCCTTGGCTATGTTCGCTTTATCGTCAACGTAGAGGGGCGCTACAGCCACTTCGATGCCGGCACCCATGGCTTTAATTCGCAGACGCCGATGTGGGATAAATACCAGCGTATGCTCAGCGCCTGGCACGTTTGCCCGCGTCAGTACCACTTAAGCAGCAACGAAATTAATCAAATTATTAATGCCTGATGGAGGTTTGCGTGCACTGTAAAGGTTTCCTGTTTGATCTTGACGGGACGTTAGTCGATTCATTACCCGTAGTGGAGCGCTCGTGGTGCAAATGGGCGGATCGTTTCGGCATCCCGCACGATGAGGTGTTGAACTTCATTCATGGCAAGCAGGCGATAACCTCTTTACGCCATTTTCTGCCGGGGCGCAGCGAAGAGGAATTACAGACGGAGTTCCGCTGGCTTGAAACGGTCGAAGCGACGGATACCGATGGCATTACTGCGCTGCCGGGGGCGGTGGCGCTGCTGACCACTCTGGATGAAGCCGGGATCCCATGGGCTATCGTCACTTCAGGTTCGGTGCCTGTTGCCCATGCGCGTCATCGCGCGGCAGGTCTGCCTGATGCCCACGTTTTCGTGACTGCTGAGCAGGTGAAGCAGGGGAAACCGGCACCGGATGCCTATCTGCTCGGGGCACAACGTTTAGCGCTGGCGCCGCAGGAGTGCGTCGTGGTCGAGGATGCGCCTGCCGGTTTGCTTTCCGGTCTGGCGGCGGGCTGCCGGACTATCGCCGTCAACGTACCGGCAGATGCGCCGCGTCTGAACGAGGCGGATTTGATCTTAACGTCCCTCGCAAACCTCGCGGTCGCTCGCCTTCCGGACGGGAACGTGAATGTTTCGCTTAAAGACTAATCCCATGACGTCGCCCCGTATGGTCGGGGCTTTTTTATGCAAAAATTCCAGCTCGATCTTCAGACAAGGATAAGTTGTGAACGGTGAACTGATTTGGGTGTTGTCTCTTCTTGCCGTTGCGGTCGTGCTCTTTGCCAGCGGGAAAGTGCGCATGGACGCAGTTGCGCTGCTGGTGATTGTCGCCTTTGTCCTCAGCGATACGCTGACCCTCAGCGAAGCGTTCTCGGGTTTTAGCGATCCGAACGTCATTCTGATTGCGGCGCTGTTTATTATCGGCGATGGCCTGGTCCGTACCGGGGTGGCCACCAAAGTCGGCAGCTGGCTGGTGAAGGTGGCCGGCAACAGCGAAACGAAAATGCTGGTCTTTTTGATGCTGACTGTCGCCGGGCTTGGTGCGTTTATGAGTTCAACAGGCGTGGTCGCTATCTTTATTCCGGTGGTGCTCAGCGTTTCCATGCGGATGAATACGTCGCCATCGCGCCTGATGATGCCGCTTAGCTTTGCTGGCCTAATCAGCGGGATGATGACACTGGTTGCCACGCCACCGAACCTGGTCGTGAACAGCGAACTGTTGCGTGAAGGTCTGCAGGGATTCGGCTTTTTTAGCGTCACGCCGATTGGCCTTGTGGTGCTGTTGCTGGGTGTCCTCTATATGCTGGCGGCGCGCTTTATGCTCAGAGGCGGGGAGAATGACCATCCGCGGGACGGGCGTAAAAGAAGCACCTTTCGCGATTTAATCAAAGAGTACCACCTGACCGGCCGCGCCCGTCGTCTGGCCATTCGTCCGGGGTCTCCGATGATTGGTCAGCGCCTGGACGATCTTAAGCTGCGTGAACGCTACTGCGCCAACGTGATCGGCGTAGAGCGCTGGCGCCGTTTCCGCCGGGTTATCGTCAACGTGAACGGGGTGTCCGAGTTTCGCGCCCGCGACGTGCTGCTGATCGATATGTCCGCATCAGATATTGATTTGCGCCAGTTCTGCGGCGAGCAAATGCTTGAACCGATGGTGCTGCGCGGCGAATACTTTTCCGATCAGGCGCTGGATGTGGGGATGGCCGAAGTCGCGCTGATTCCGGATTCAGAACTGATCGGGAAAACGGTCCGTGAGATAGGTTTTCGCACTCGCTTCGGGCTCAATATTGTCGGCCTTAAGCGCGATGGTAAAGCGATGGATGGTTCGGTCGTCGACGAGTCTTTGCAGCTTGGTGATATCGTGCTGGTGGTCGGAAACTGGCGCCAGATAAGCCTGCTGGCGAAACGCGGTCGCGACTTTGTCGTATTGAATATGCCCGTGGAGGTGAACGATGCCTCGCCCGCGCACAGTCAGGCGCCGCACGCCATCTTTTGCCTGGTGCTGATGGTCGCCCTGATGCTCACCGACGAGATCCCCAACCCGATAGCGGCGATTATCGCCTGCCTGCTGATGGGCAAATTCCGCTGTATTAATGCCGAAAGCGCTTATAAAGCGATTCACTGGCCAAGCATTATATTAATCGTCGGGATGATGCCCTTTGCGCTGGCGTTGCAAAAAACCGGCGGCGTCGATTTGGTGGTGGAGGGGCTGATGGATGTTGCCGGCAGCAAAGGGCCTTACGTGATGCTGGGCTGTTTGTTCGTGATGTGCGCCACTATCGGTCTGTTTATTTCCAACACCGCCACGGCGGTACTGATGGCGCCGATCGCCCTGGCGGCGGCGAAATCCATGGACGTCTCGCCTTATCCTTTTGCCATGGTGGTGGCGATGGCGGCTTCGGCCGCCTTTATGACGCCGGTCTCTTCGCCGGTTAACACGCTGGTGCTGGGGCCAGGAAAATACGCCTTCAGCGATTTTGTGAAGATTGGCGTGCCGTTCACCGTCCTGGTGATGGTGGTCTGCGTGCTGCTCGTGCCGATGCTGTTTCCGTTTTAACTGCCCCCCGGTGGCGCTACACCGGGGCTACAGAAACCGGAGGTCCGGTAAGGCGGAGCCGCCGCCCGACAAAATCACAACGGTGAATCCTGGCTGATTTCATCCAGCGACAGCTGGAAGCTCGGGACGAAGACCTGCATAAAGTAGTCCATCTCCTCGCTACGCCGGGACTCCAGCGTTTTCTCAAGCCGGCCCTTGGCCAGTAAAAACTCATTGTTGCCGGCAGAGAGTTCCTCAAGGCATTTTAAGTAGGCGCAGAGCGCGTCGGCCTGTTTGACGATCGATTGCTCATCTGCGCTATAGCGATGCTCGTCGATCAGCGGTGCAAAGACATCGCGCAGTTCGTCAGGAACCATGTCGATGAGCTTCTGCTGGGCAATCTTCTCGATCGCTTTATATTCTTGCGCAATCTGCGAGTTGAAATATTTGACTGGAGTCGGCAGATCGCCGGTTAACACTTCCGATGCATCGTGATACATCGCCAGAAGGGCGATGCGCTCGGCGTTAACCTTGCCGCCAAACATCCGGTTTTTGATAGCGGCCAGCGCGTGAGCAACCATCGCCACCTGCAGACTGTGCTCGGAGACGTTTTCGGTCCGTACATTACGCATCAGCGGCCAGCGGTTAATTAACTTCAGGCGAGAGAGGTGGGCAAAGAAATGACTCTGACTCATAGCAACCCTTAATCAGTGACAACATCGGGTCCTATTGTGCGCAGGGATTGCCGCCGGATGCAAATACCGGCGGCCGGGTAACACTTATCCGTGCTGGTGATAGCCGGAGAGGAAGCGACCAAAGCGAGAAATCGCCATTTCCAGATCGTCCTCACGCGGGAGGGTGACAATACGCACGTGATCCGGCCATGGCCAGTTAAAGGCGCTTCCCTGAACCAACAGGACTTTTTCCTGCAGCAGGAAGTCGAGCACCATTTTCTGGTCATCGTGAATATTAAAGCGCTTCGCATCGATTTTCGGGAACATGTACAGCGCGCCTTGCGGCTTCACGCAGGAAACGCCGGGGATCTCGTTGATCAACTCCCATGCGCGGTTGCGCTGTTCGTACAGTCTGCCACCGGGAACGATAAACTCGCTGATGCTCTGATAGCCGCCTAAGGCGGTTTGAATTGCGTGCTGCGCCGGTACGTTAGCGCACAGACGCATAGACGCCAGCATCTCCAGACCTTCGATATAGCCTTTTGCGTGCTTTTTCGGCCCGTTCAGTACCATCCATCCCTGGCGAAAACCGGCAACGCGGTAGGTCTTGGACAGGCCGTTAAAGGTCACCGTCAGCAGGTCGGGAGCCAGCGCGGCGATCGAATGGTGCTGGGCTTCGTCGTAGAGGATCTTGTCGTAGATTTCATCGGCGAAAATGATCAGGTTGTGCTGGCGGGCAAGCTCAACGATCTCCATCAGCAGCTCTTTCGAGTACACCGCACCGGTAGGGTTGTTTGGGTTGATAATCACGATGCCGCGCGTGCGCGGGGTGATTTTTGCGCGAATGTCGTCAAGGTCCGGGAACCAGTCGGCGGATTCATCGCACAGATAGTGCACTGCTTTCCCACTGGAGAGCGAGACGGCGGCAGTCCACAGCGGATAATCCGGTGCCGGAACCAGCATTTCATCGCCGCTGTTCAGCAGCGCCTGCATGGCCTGAACGATCAGTTCTGAGACGCCGTTACCGATATAAATATCTTCGACCGTCACATCGCGCATACCGCGCGCCTGATAGTGCTGCATGATAGCCTTCCGCGCCGAGTAGAGGCCTTTAGAGTCACAATAACCCTGAGCGGTAGGCAGATTGCGAATAACATCAACAAGGATTTCGTCGGGGGCGTCAAAGCCAAACGGCGCCGGGTTGCCGATGTTCAGTTTCAGGACTTTATTGCCTTCTTCTTCAAGGCGTTTTGCCTCTTTCAGAACCGGGCCGCGGATGTCGTAACAGACGTTATCTAACTTGCTGGATTTTTCGATAGGGGACATGAATCTTTGACCTTTTAGCTGTTATCGCCACTCCCTGCCGTGGAAGTCAGCACGGAACAATGTACTCTTCATCCCCGAGGTTTTGAAGGGTTAACAGGAGAAGATTTTGCTTATGTGATTTTTTTGGTTTAATTGATTTGTCTGGTGATTGCCTTTGTCTTTTATAGAATATGCCTTTAAGGGCTGTTTTAATGGTCAATAATGGTGTTTTTTTCGCTATTTCGTGAACATTTATATGGTTTATTCTCCTGGGCGTGGCGCCAGCGATTATTTTTTGCGCAGGATGCTCAGGGGGGGATGAAAAGGCGTATAACAGGTAAAGCGCGGTGGCTGTAACGGTAATGTTAAATATGCTTAATAAGAATATTTAATTAATTAAAAAGATTTTATTTTTCACAATTCGGGATTTTCTTTTTGTTAATTAAATTAAAGTCATGAAAAAAAATTTAAAATTGGCTTTAATAATAATGATTAGACCTTATAAATAATTCGGTTTTCGGTTACGATACCTGCGTTAATATCGATTAAGAGCCTGTTTTTTCGCAGGTTAAGCTATTAATATATTGTTATTGCAGGATTTTTTTGTTTGTTTTTTTCGCTTTTTACAATGGCTGTGATGAGGGGCGATGACCTCATCCTTGCCGTAGAGACCTTTTTTGAAGAACATCACAGAAATCAGAACGGTGTATCAGAACGGTGTAATAGAAAGCGTAGAACTACGGACAATATATGACTCAGACGTTTCGCGCACTTGCCGCGGGCGAGTACTTTCACATGCAATAACGTTCGTCCAGATGCACATTCCGTTTGTGAATGGCACAAGGCTCAAGGAATAGCCGGAAACCTGGAGCACAGCGTCAACAAGGCAGGTTCGCATTCGCCACCTGTAAGTGAACAAATATGATAAATGCAAATCGTCCGATACTGAATCTCGACCTGGATCTGCTGAGAACCTTCGTTGCTGTCGCCGATCTGAATACTTTTGCCGCCGCTGCAGCGGCGGTATGCCGGACTCAGTCTGCCGTAAGCCAACAGATGCAACGTCTGGAACAACTGGTCGGCAAAGAGCTCTTTGCCCGTCATGGGCGCAATAAACTGCTGACCGAGCAGGGTATTCAACTGCTGGGCTACGCCCGCAAAATCCTGCGTTTTAATGATGAAGCCTGCATGTCGCTGATGTTCAGCAGCCTGCAAGGGATCTTAACGATTGGCGCATCTGATGAAACAGCCGAGACTATTTTACCGTTTTTGTTGAACCGGATCGGCAGCTTCTACCCGAAACTGACGCTGGAAATTAAGGTTCTTAAGCATGCTGAGGCGGTGGCTATGCTGGCGAGTGGCGCGATTGATCTCGCGCTGACGACTCACCAGACGGCGGAATTCGATACGCTGATACTGCGCACTTCGCCAACCCTCTGGTACTGCGCTGCCGATTATGTGGTGCCGCGGCAGGAGACGATCCCGCTGATCCTGCTGGAAGAGCCGGGTCCGTTTCGTGAGGAGATCATTGCCGCGCTGAATGCCGCCAGCGCACCGTGGCATCTGGCCCATTCCGCCTCGACGCTTGCGGGCGTTAAAGCGGCGGTAAAGGCGGGGCTGGGGGTTACCGCCCGTCCGGTAGAAATGATGAGCCCCGAGCTGCGGGTTGTCGGTAAGAATGAGGGGCTTCCTGCTCTGGCGGATACGCAATATGTGCTGAGCTGCAATGCGTACAAGATAAGCGAGTCGGCGCAGGCTATTTTCCAGTCGCTGAGCCAGGATTATCGCCCCTGGTCGTCTGAGCCTGCGTTTACCCCTGAAGGGGGAGATAATTCCCTCATTTCCTGAGTGGAGTTAGTTACACAGATCACAAAAAGCTGGTAACAAATTGTAAGTGCAAAAAAGAGCCGCTAAGGTTTGAATTATGCCGTGCGGTTCTTTTTTTTCTTATTTTACAGGGATTTTTAATATTTTTTCGTTTTATTCGCATACTTATCAATAAGTTGCATTTAATGTGGCGCTCGCTCCCCGACTTTTCCCAGCACTTTCAATACTTCATGCTAATGTTAAAAAACCGTCTAGATTGTTGCCGTTTTATAGGTTTAATTAACAAAACCGTGTCACAGATCAAAAAAATACCCCTCCTTAGGGGGAGGAATCGAGGCTAAATCCTGTCAAAATAGACGGGTAATTTTGATTTACAACAGAAACGGACACGATTCAACAACACTAAATCCGGTTTGTATGCAAGGTTATTTCGCATAAAAGGGCATTTAATGTTAATGAAAAAAATCTAATGTAAATTAATGTTGTTAAAACTTTTGTTGAAGTTGACAAAAGGTTAAAGAAAGGGGTAAAAAGCCACCGCATACAGCCTTCTACGCTAAGTAGGGACGCTTTTTTGCAAGGTTATTTTTTTATTCCTCCCCGTGAAACGCTGTGGCGTTCATCTGCCAGCAAGAGCAGAGGGTTTAGCGCTACACTTTTTTGGTTAAGCAATGCGTATGTCAACATCCACTGAAGTCATCGCTCATCATTGGGCATTCGCTATATTTCTCATCATTGCCATCGGCCTGTGCTGCCTGATGCTTGTCGGGGGCTGGTACCTCGGCGGTCGCGCGCGCGCGCGTAGCAAGAACACGCCGTTTGAATCGGGGATCGACTCCGTTGGTTCGGCTCGCTTACGTCTTTCTGCGAAGTTTTATCTGGTTGCCATGTTCTTCGTTATCTTCGACGTGGAAGCTCTGTATCTCTACGCATGGTCGACTTCTATCCGCGAAAGCGGCTGGGTCGGCTTTGTGGAAGCCGCAATTTTCATTTTAGTGCTACTGGCAGGTCTGGTTTACCTCGTTCGTATCGGCGCACTGGACTGGACGCCTGCGCGTTCCCGTCGCACGCTGGTTAATTCAGAAACAGACAGTCCCACTAACCGTCATATGCAGTAAAAGCGAGGCAATAAGATGGATTATACGCTCACCCGCATAGATCCTAACGGTGAGAACGACCGTTACCCCCTGCAGAAACAGGAGATCGTAACTGACCCCCTGGAGCAAGAAGTCAATAAAAGCGTGTATATGGGGAAACTCGAACATGCGCTGCATGACATGGTGAACTGGGGCCGCAAGAACTCAATCTGGCCCTACAACTTCGGCCTGTCATGCTGCTACGTTGAAATGGTAACGTCATTCACTGCGGTGCATGACGTTGCGCGTTTTGGCGCCGAGGTACTGCGTGCTTCTCCGCGTCAGGCGGACCTGATGGTTGTCGCTGGTACCTGCTTCACCAAAATGGCGCCGGTCATTCAGCGTTTGTATGACCAGATGCTGGAGCCTAAGTGGGTTATCTCCATGGGCGCCTGCGCCAACTCCGGCGGGATGTACGATATTTATTCTGTCGTCCAGGGTGTGGACAAGTTTATTCCGGTTGATGTTTACATCCCGGGCTGTCCGCCGCGTCCGGAAGCGTATATGCAGGCGCTGATGCTGCTGCAGGAGTCTATTGGTAAAGAACGTCGCCCGCTCTCGTGGGTGGTTGGCGATCAGGGCGTATACCGCGCCAACATGCAGTCGGAACGCGAGCGTAAACGTGGTGAACGCATTGCAGTGACCAATCTGCGGACACCGGACGAGATTTAACTTGCGCCTGCGGGCGGCGGAATAACACTTCGCAAATCAATCTACTAAAGCAGCGAAGCCTCGCCCGGCAGTCACCACGGACCTTTTGCAATGGTGAACAATATGACCGATTTACATGCGCATGACGCCGCACCAGCCTGGCAAACCCGCGATCACCTTGATGACCCGGTGATCGGCGAACTGCGCAATCGTTTTGGGCCGGATGCCTTTACCGTTCAACCTACCCGCACCGGCGTTCCGGTGGTCTGGGTCAAGCGCGAACAGCTGCTGGAGGTGGGGGATTTCCTGAAGAAATTGCCGAAACCTTACGTCATGCTGTTCGATCTGCATGGGATGGACGAACGTCTGCGTACCCACCGTGACGGGCTCCCCGCCGCGGATTTTTCCGTTTTCTATCATCTGATCTCCATTGAACGCAATCGTGACATTATGCTCAAGGTAGCATTGTCCGAAAACGATCTGCGCGTGCCGACTTTTACCAAACTGTTCCCGAATGCCAACTGGTATGAGCGCGAAACGTGGGAAATGTTCGGTATTGATATCGAAGGCCACCCGCACCTGACGCGCATCATGATGCCGCCGACCTGGGAAGGCCATCCTCTGCGTAAAGACTACCCGGCGCGCGCCACCGAGTTCGATCCGTTTGAGCTGACTAAAGCCAAGCAGGATCTGGAAATGGAAGCGCTGACCTTTAAGCCGGAAGCATGGGGCATGAAGCGCGGGACCGAAAACGAGGACTTCATGTTCCTCAACCTCGGCCCGAACCACCCGTCCGCCCACGGTGCTTTCCGTATTATCCTGCAGCTTGATGGCGAAGAGATTGTCGACTGCGTACCGGACATCGGCTACCACCACCGTGGTGCGGAGAAGATGGGCGAACGTCAGTCCTGGCACAGCTACATTCCGTATACCGACCGTATCGAATACCTCGGCGGCTGTGTCAATGAGATGCCGTACGTGCTGGCGGTGGAAAAGCTGGCGGGGATCACCGTACCGGATCGCGTGAATGTGATTCGCGTGATGCTCTCTGAGCTGTTCCGCATTAACAGCCACCTGCTGTACATCTCCACCTTTATTCAGGACGTCGGCGCGATGACGCCGGTGTTCTTTGCCTTTACCGACCGGCAGAAGATCTACGATCTGGTGGAAGCGATTACCGGTTTCCGTATGCACCCGGCGTGGTTCCGCATCGGCGGCGTCGCGCACGATCTGCCGCGCGGCTGGGATCGCCTGCTGCGCGAATTCCTTGAGTGGATGCCAAAGCGTCTGGATTCTTACGAGAAAGCCGCGCTGCGCAACACCATTCTGATTGGCCGTTCGAAAGGCGTTGCCGCCTATAACGCCAAAGAAGCGCTGGAGTGGGGCACAACCGGTGCCGGCCTGCGCGCAACGGGGATTGGCTTCGACGTGCGTAAATGGCGCCCCTATTCTGGCTATGAAAACTTTGACTTTGAAGTGCCAACCGGTGGCGGTATCTCTGACTGCTATACCCGCGTGATGCTGAAAGTCGAAGAACTGCGCCAGAGCCTGCGCATTCTTCAGCAGTGTCTCGATAACATGCCGGAAGGCCCGTTCAAAGCGGATCACCCGCTGACGACGCCGCCGCCGAAAGAGCGCACGCTGCAGCATATCGAAACCCTGATTACGCACTTCCTGCAGGTTTCCTGGGGCCCGGTCATGCCGGCCAACGAATCCTTCCAGATGATAGAAGCGACGAAGGGTATCAACAGTTACTACCTGACCAGCGACGGCAGCACCATGAGCTATCGTACCCGTATCCGTACGCCGAGCTATGCGCACCTGCAGCAGATCCCGTCGGCGATTCGCGGCAGCCTGGTATCCGACCTGATTGTTTATCTGGGTAGTATCGATTTTGTTATGTCAGACGTGGACCGCTAATTATGCACGAGAATCAACAACCACAAACCGAGGCTTTTGAGCTGAGTGCGGCAGAGCGTGAGGCCATTGAGCACGAGAAGCACCACTACGAAGACCCGCGTGCGGCGTCCATCGAAGCGCTGAAGATCGTTCAGAAACAGCGCGGCTGGGTGCCGGATGGCGCGATCTACGCGATCGCCGACGTACTGGGTATCCCGGCAAGCGACGTGGAAGGGGTAGCCACTTTCTACAGCCAGATCTTCCGTCAGCCGGTTGGCCGTCACGTGATCCGCTATTGCGATAGCGTGGTTTGCCATATCACCGGCTTCCAGGGCATTCAGTCGGCTATCGAGAAAAAGCTCGACATCAAACCGGGTCAAACCACCTTTGATGGCCGCTTCACTCTGCTGCCGACCTGCTGTCTGGGCAACTGCGACAAGGGACCGACGATGATGATTGATGAGGATACTCATAGTTATCTGACGCCGGAGGCGATTCCTGACCTGTTGGAGCGGTATAAATGAAGACAGTGATCCGCACTCCTGAAACGCATCCGCTGACCTGGCGACTGCGCGATGATAAACAGCCGGTATGGCTGGAAGAGTATCAGAGCAAAAACGGCTATGCCGGCGCGCGTAAGGCGCTGCTGGGCCTGGCGCCGGATGAGATAGTCAATCAGGTGAAAGACGCCGGTCTGAAAGGACGCGGCGGCGCGGGCTTTTCCACCGGTCTGAAGTGGAGCCTGATGCCGAAAGACGAATCCATGAACATTCGTTACCTGCTGTGTAACGCCGATGAGATGGAGCCGGGCACCTATAAAGACCGTCTGCTGATGGAGCAACTGCCGCACCTGCTGGTGGAAGGCATGCTGATTTCCGCGTTTGCGCTGAAAGCGTACCGCGGCTACATCTTCCTGCGCGGCGAATATATTGAAGCGGCGGCGCATTTACGCCGCGCGATCGCCGAAGCGACCGAAGCCGGTCTGCTGGGCAAAAACATTCTCGGCACCGGTTTTGATTTCGAACTGTTCGTCCACACCGGGGCAGGGCGTTATATCTGCGGTGAAGAAACCGCGCTGATTAACTCCCTCGAAGGCCGTCGCGCCAACCCGCGCTCCAAGCCGCCGTTCCCGGCGAGCTCCGGCGTGTGGGGGAAACCGACCTGCGTCAACAACGTGGAAACCCTGTGTAACGTCCCGGCGATTCTGGCCAACGGCGTCGAGTGGTATCAGAACATTTCTACCAGTAAAGATGCTGGTACCAAGCTGATGGGCTTCTCTGGCCGGGTGAAAAATCCGGGCGTCTGGGAGCTGCCGTTCGGTACCACCGCGCGCGAGATTCTGGAAGATTATGCCGGCGGCATGCGTGATGGCCTGAAGTTTAAGGCCTGGCAGCCGGGCGGCGCGGGGACCGACTTCCTGACCGAAGCGCATCTTGACCTGCCGATGGAGTTCGAAAGTATTGGTAAAGCGGGAAGCCGTCTGGGTACCGCGCTGGCGATGGCCGTTGACCATGAGATTGGCATGGTATCGCTGGTGCGCAACCTGGAAGAGTTCTTTGCCCGCGAGTCCTGCGGTTGGTGCACACCGTGCCGTGACGGTCTGCCGTGGAGCGTGAAAATTCTGCGCGCTCTGGAGCGCGGTGAAGGTCAGCCGGGTGATATCGAGACACTTGAGCAACTGTGTCGGTTCCTTGGTCCGGGCAAAACCTTCTGTGCGCATGCGCCAGGTGCGGTAGAACCGCTGCAGAGCGCCATTAAATATTTCCGCGACGAATTCGAAGCAGGCATTAAGCAGCAGTTCAGTAATACCCATGCTATCAACGGGATTCAGCCGAACCTGCTTAAGACGCGCTGGTAATGTCTCCACAAGCTCGTTCAGGCGGCGCCAACGCGGCGGCCTGAACGACAAAGTGGTAACGATTTTTTAATTTGGAAGCATGCTAATGGCTACGATTCATGTAGACGGCAAAGAATACGAGGTCAACGGAGCGGACAACCTGTTAGAGGCCTGTCTCTCTCTTGGTCTTGATATTCCATACTTTTGCTGGCACCCGGCGCTCGGGAGCGTCGGTGCTTGCCGCCAGTGCGCGGTGAAGCAATATCAAAACGCGGAAGACACGCGTGGTCGCCTGGTGATGTCCTGTATGACACCGGCGTCTGACGGCACCTTTATTTCTATCGACGACGGCGAAGCGAAGCAGTTCCGCGAAAGCGTGGTGGAGTGGCTGATGACCAACCACCCGCACGACTGCCCGGTCTGTGAGGAGGGGGGCAACTGCCACCTGCAGGATATGACCGTGATGACCGGTCACAGCTTCCGCCGCTACCGTTTCACCAAGCGTACCCACCGCAACCAGGACCTGGGGCCGTTCATCTCTCACGAAATGAACCGCTGCATCGCCTGCTATCGCTGCGTGCGTTACTACAAAGATTACGCTGACGGTACCGACCTGGGCGTTTACGGTGCGCATGACAACGTCTATTTCGGTCGTCCGGAAGATGGCACGCTGGAGAGCGAATTCTCCGGCAACCTGGTTGAAGTCTGCCCGACCGGCGTCTTCACCGATAAAACGCACTCCGAGCGCTATAACCGTAAATGGGATATGCAGTTTGCGCCGAGCATCTGCCAGCAGTGTTCCATCGGCTGTAACATCAGCCCGGGCGAGCGCTATGGCGAGCTGCGTCGTATCGAAAACCGTTACAACGGTACCGTTAACCGTTACTTCCTCTGCGACCGCGGCCGTTTCGGCTATGGCTATGTGAACCTGAAAGACCGTCCGCGTCAGCCGGTTCAGCGCCGTGGCGATGACTTCATCACTCTCAACGCCGAGCAGGCGATGCAGGGCGCGGCGGATATTCTGCGTCAGTCGAAAAAAGTGATTGGTATCGGCTCGCCGCGCGCCAGCATTGAAAGCAACTTTGCGTTGCGCGAGCTGGTGGGCGTTGAGAACTTCTATACCGGCATTGCGAAGGCTGAGCAGGAACGTCTGCAGATGATGCTGACCGTGCTGCGCGATGGCGGTATTCATACCCCGACGCTGCGCGACATTGAGTCCTACGATGCTGTTCTGGTGCTGGGGGAAGATATTACCCAGACCGGCGCCCGCGTCGCGCTCGCCGTGCGTCAGGCGGTGAAAGGGAAAGCGCGTGAAATGGCGGCGGCGCAGAAAGTTGCCGACTGGCAGATAGCCGCAATCCTCAACATCGGTCAACGCGCGAAGCATCCGCTGTTTGTCACCAATATTGACGACACCCGTCTTGACGATGTCGCTGCATGGACCTATCGCGCGCCGGTGGAAGATCAGGCGCGTCTGGGCTTTGCCATTGCCCATGCGCTGGACGAAACCGCTCCGGCGGTGGACGGACTGAGCAGCGATCTGAAAGGCAAAATTGACGTGATCGTTCAGGCGCTGGCCGGGGCGAAGAAACCGCTGATTGTCTCCGGGACTAACGCCGGCAGCATTGAGATCATTCAGGCAGCGGCCAACGTGGCGAAAGCGCTGAAAGGCCGTGGCGCCGATGTCGGTGTGACGATGGTCGCGCGCGCGGTGAACAGCGTCGGTCTCGGCATGATTGGCGGCGGCTCTCTGGAAGAGGCGCTGAGCGAGCTGGAAACCGGCGCCGCCGATGCGGTTGTGGTGCTGGAAAACGATCTGCATCGTCACGCTTCCGCCGCGCGCGTTGACGCCGCGCTGGCCAAAGCGCCGCTGGTGATGGTGGTTGACCATCAGCGCACGGCGATTATGGATAAAGCGCACCTGGTGCTTTCGGCGGCGAGTTTCGCCGAAAGCGACGGAACCGTGGTCAATAACGAAGGGCGCGCGCAGCGTTTCTTCCAGGTCTACGACCCGTCTTACTACGATGCGAATACCGTGATGCTGGAAAGCTGGCGTTGGCTGCACTCGCTGCACAGCACCGTCGACAACCGTCAGGTTGACTGGACGCAGCTGGATCATGTGATTGATGCCGCTATTGCTAAGCTGCCGCAGCTGGCGGGTATTAAAGATGCCGCGCCGGACGCGACCTTCCGCATCCGCGGGCAGAAACTGGCTCGCGAACCGCATCGTTATAGCGGCCGCACGGCAATGCGCGCCAATATCAGCGTGCATGAACCGCGCCAGCCGCAGGATAAAGACACCATGTTCGCCTTCTCGATGGAAGGGAACAACCAGCCGTCTGCGCCGCGCTCGCAAATTCCGTTCGCCTGGGCTCCAGGCTGGAACTCACCGCAGGCGTGGAACAAGTTCCAGGATGAAGTGGGCGGTAAACTGCGCCACGGCGATCCGGGCGTACGCCTGATTGAAGCTTCCGCCAGCGGTCTTGAGTACTTTACCGCAGTGCCGGCAGGCTTCCAGACTGAAGCAGGAAAATGGCGGATTGCGCCGTACTACCATCTGTTCGGCAGCGATGAGCTGTCGCAGCGTTCTCCGGTCTTCCAGAGCCGCATGCCGCAGCCGTACATCAAGCTGAACCCGGCCGATGCCGCGAAGCTTGGCGTCAATGAGGGCGCGATGATTTCGTTCCGCATTGACGGTCAGACGCTCAGCCTCCCGCTGGTGATTTCTGCGGGACTGACGGCAGGGCAGGTGGGTTTACCGATGGGCATGCCGGGTATTGCGCCGGTACTGACCGGAGCACGTATTGACACTCTGCAGGAGGCGAAAGCATGAGTTGGTTAACACCGGATCTCATCGACATTCTGTTAAGCATCCTCAAGGCAGTGGTGATTCTGCTGGTGGTGGTGACCTGCGGCGCGTTCATGAGTTTTGGCGAACGTCGTCTGCTGGGTCTGTTCCAGAACCGCTACGGACCAAACCGTGTCGGCTGGGGCGGCTCGCTGCAGCTCGTCGCCGACATGATCAAGATGTTCTTTAAAGAGGACTGGGTTCCGCGCTTTACAGACCGCGTGATCTTTACTCTGGCGCCGGTTATCGCCTTTACCTCCCTGCTGCTGGCGTTTGCTATCGTGCCGGTCAGCCCGACGTGGGTGGTCGCCGACCTGAACATCGGCATCCTGTTCTTCCTGATGATGGCAGGCCTCGCGGTTTACGCCGTGCTGTTCGCCGGTTGGTCGAGTAACAACAAATACTCGCTGCTGGGGGCGATGCGTGCTTCCGCGCAGACCCTGAGCTACGAAGTGTTCCTCGGTCTGTCGCTGATGGGCGTGGTGGCACAGGCGGGATCGTTCAACATGAGCGATATCGTCAATAACCAGGCGCATCTGTGGAACGTGATTCCGCAGTTCTTCGGCTTTGTCACCTTTGCTATCGCCGGCGTTGCGGTTTGTCACCGTCACCCGTTTGACCAGCCGGAAGCCGAGCAGGAACTGGCCGATGGTTATCACATCGAATATTCCGGCATGAAATTCGGTCTGTTCTTTGTTGGTGAATACATCGGGATTGTCACCGTCTCAGCGCTGATCGTCACGCTGTTCTTCGGCGGCTGGAATGGCCCATGGTTACCTCCGTTCATCTGGTTCGCGCTGAAAACCGCGTTCTTTATGATGATGTTCATTTTGATCCGCGCATCATTACCGCGTCCGCGCTATGACCAGGTAATGTCCTTTGGCTGGAAGGTATGCCTGCCGTTAACGCTGATCAACTTGTTGGTAACGGCGGCTGTCATTCTCTGGCAGGCGCAATAAGGGGTGAATTGACCATGACCTTAAAAGAATTATTGGTGGGGTTCGGCACCCAGGTCCGCAGTATCTGGATGATCGGGATGCATGCCTTCGCCAAACGTGAGACCCAGATGTACCCGGAAGAGCCGGTATATCTGCCGCCGCGCTACCGTGGCCGTATCGTGCTGACGCGCGACCCGGACGGTGAGGAGCGCTGCGTTGCCTGTAACCTGTGTGCGGTAGCGTGTCCGGTAGGCTGTATCTCTTTGCAGAAAGCAGAGACCAAAGACGGCCGCTGGTACCCGGAGTTTTTCCGCATCAACTTCTCACGCTGCATTTTCTGCGGTCTGTGTGAAGAAGCGTGCCCGACCACGGCGATTCAGTTGACCCCGGACTTCGAACTGGGTGAATACAAGCGTCAGGATCTGGTGTACGAAAAAGAGGATCTGCTGATTTCCGGTCCGGGCAAATACCCGGAATATAACTTCTACCGGATGGCGGGTATGGCAATCGACGGCAAAGATAAGGGCGAAGCAGAGAACGAAGCTAAGCCTATCGACGTCAAGAGCCTGTTACCGTAAGGAGAGGGCAATGGAATTCGCTTTTTATATCTGTGGCCTCATCGCCATCCTCGCGACGCTGCGGGTCATCACCCACACCAATCCGGTGCATGCGTTGCTGTACCTGATTATTTCGCTGTTGGCGATTGCCGGAGTGTTCTTCTCTCTGGGCGCCTACTTTGCCGGTGCGCTGGAAATTATCGTCTACGCCGGGGCCATCATGGTGCTGTTCGTGTTCGTGGTGATGATGCTCAACCTGGGCGGCAGCGAAATCGAGCAGGAACGCAAGTGGCTGCAGCCGGGGATCTGGATTGGTCCGGCCATCCTCTCTGCGGTGCTGCTGGTGGTTATGGTGTATGCCATCCTCGGTCTTAACGATCAGGGCATTGAAGGCAACGCGATAAGCGCGAAAGAAGTGGGTATTGCGCTGTTTGGCCCGTACGTACTGGTGGTGGAGCTGGCCTCCATGCTGCTGCTGGCCGGTCTGGTTGTTGCCTTCCACATTGGCCGCGAAGAGCGCGCCGGTGAAGTGCTGAGCAACCGTCAGGGCGATAGCGACAAAAGAAAAACGGAGGAACACGCATGATTCCCTTAACACATGGGCTGATCCTCGCCGCTGTCCTGTTTGTGCTCGGCCTGACCGGTCTGGTTATCCGCCGCAATCTGCTGTTTATGCTGATTAGCCTGGAAATCATGATCAACGCCGCCGCGCTGGCTTTCGTGGTGGCAGGCAGCTACTGGGGTCAGACCGACGGTCAGATAATGTATATCCTCGCCATCAGCCTCGCGGCTGCGGAAGCGAGTATCGGCCTGGCGCTGCTGCTGCAGCTCCATCGTCGCCGCCAGAACCTGAACATCGATTCAGTAAGTGAGTTGCGTGGATGAACATGCTTGCCTTAACCATTCTTTTGCCATTGATTGGCTTTGTGCTGCTGGCCTTTTCCCGCGGACGCTGGTCGGAAAACCTGTCCGCCACCGTGGGAATGGGGTCAGTCGGCCTGGCGGCGCTGGTGACCGCGTTTGTCGGCGTCGACTTCTTCGCTAACGGCAAACAGGCGGTCAGCGTACCGCTGTGGACCTGGATGTCGGTGGGGGATTTCAACATTGGTTTTAACCTGGTGCTGGATGGTCTCTCGCTGACCATGCTTTCCGTGGTGACCGGCGTTGGCTTCCTGATCCACATGTTCGCCTCCTGGTATATGCGCGGTGAAGAGGGATACTCCCGCTTTTTCGCCTACACCAACCTGTTTATCGCGAGCATGGTGGTGCTGGTACTGGCCGATAACCTGCTGCTGATGTACCTCGGCTGGGAAGGCGTGGGTCTGTGCTCCTATCTGCTGATCGGTTTCTACTACACCGATCCGAAGAACGGTGCCGCGGCGATGAAAGCCTTCGTGGTCACCCGCGTCGGTGACGTGTTCCTCGCGTTCGCGCTGTTCATTCTCTACAACGAGCTGGGCACCCTGAACTTCCGCGAAATGGTCGAACTGGCACCTGCGCACTTTGCAGCCGGTAACAATATGCTGTGGTGGGCAACGCTGATGCTGCTGGGCGGCGCGGTCGGTAAATCGGCGCAGCTGCCGTTGCAGACCTGGCTTGCGGACGCCATGGCCGGTCCGACGCCGGTTTCTGCCTTGATCCACGCCGCGACCATGGTAACCGCGGGCGTCTACCTGATCGCCCGTACCCATGGCCTGTTCCTGATGACCCCGGAAATTCTCCATCTGGTCGGTATCGTCGGGGCGGTGACGCTGGTGCTGGCAGGCTTTGCTGCGCTGGTTCAGACCGATATCAAACGCGTTCTCGCTTATTCCACCATGAGCCAGATTGGCTACATGTTCCTGGCGCTCGGCGTACAGGCCTGGGATGCGGCGATTTTCCACCTGATGACCCACGCGTTCTTTAAAGCGCTGCTGTTCCTCTCGTCCGGTTCGGTCATTCTGGCCTGCCACCACGAGCAGAACATCTTCAAAATGGGCGGCCTGCGTAAGTCGATTCCGCTGGTGTATGTCTGCTTCCTGGTGGGGGGCGCGGCGCTGTCCGCACTGCCGCTCATCACCGCAGGCTTCTTCAGTAAGGACGAAATCCTCGCTGGCGCGATGGCGAATGGCCATATCAATCTGATGGTTGCGGGTCTGGTCGGCGCATTTATGACCTCGCTCTATACCTTCCGGATGATCTTCATCGTCTTCCACGGCAAAGAGCAAATCCATGCGCATGCAGGGAAGGGGATTACCCACCACCTGCCGCTGATTGTGCTGCTGATTCTGTCGACCTTCGTTGGCGCGCTGATTGTTCCGCCGCTGCAGGGCGTACTGCCGCAGACAACCGAACTTGAGCACGGCCGCGTGATGACGCTGGAGATTGCCTCCGGGATTATCGCCATTGCCGGTATTCTGATCGCCGCCTGGCTGTGGCTGGGTCAACGCACGCTGGTGACCGCTATCGCCAACAGCGCGCCGGGCCGTCTGCTGGGTACCTGGTGGTACAACGCATGGGGCTTCGACTGGTTGTACGACAAAGTGTTCGTGAAACCATTCCTCGGCATCGCGTGGCTGCTGAAGAGCGATCCGCTGAACTCAATGATGAACATTCCGGCTATTCTCTCCCGCTTTGCAGGCAAAGGTCTGCTGTTCAGCGAGAACGGATATTTACGCTGGTATGTGGCATCCATGAGCATCGGCGCGGTTGTCGTGCTGGCGCTGCTGATGGTACTGCGCTGAGTTTGTGGGTTGGGTTGTTTTGCCCGGCGGCGCTGCGCTAGCCGGGCCTACGGCACCGTAGGTCGGATAAGCGAAGCGCCATCCGACATAATGAACCCAAAAAAATTTTTAGAATTCGTTGAAATCTGTTCCTGAAGTACAGGCGTCATCGGCGAAGTCAGGCCGGATACCGCCAGCGCGCAGCAGCCGGAGCGTACTGAGTACGTGAGGATGTTTCGCAACGTTCATCCCTTCGGGGCCGTCCTCAGGACGTTCAAAACGCGAGGCGTTTTGTGTGGACACTGGCAGGATTCGGGCGGGCAAGCAAGGTCGCCTGAGCAGGATAAATATAAGGGACATACTTAGCTATGTTATTACCCTGGTTAATACTAATCCCCTTTATCGGCGGGTTTCTGTGCTGGCAGACTGAACGCTTTGGCGTGAAGGTGCCGCGCTGGATTGCGCTGATTACCATGGGGCTGACGCTGGTGCTCTCGCTGCAGTTGTGGCTGCAGGGCGGCTATTCTCTGACGCAATCTGCGGGCATTCCGCAGTGGCAGTCTGAATTCGTGATGCCGTGGATCCCACGCTTCGGTATTAGCATTCATCTTGCTATCGACGGCCTGTCGCTGCTGATGGTGGTGCTGACCGGTCTGCTTGGCGTGCTGGCGGTGCTGTGTTCGTGGCGCGAAATCGAGAAATACCAGGGCTTCTTCCACCTCAACCTGATGTGGATCCTGGGCGGCGTTATCGGCGTGTTCCTTGCCATCGACATGTTCCTGTTCTTCTTCTTCTGGGAGATGATGCTGGTGCCGATGTACTTCCTGATCGCGCTGTGGGGCCACAAGGCTTCCGACGGTAAAACGCGTATCACGGCGGCAACCAAGTTCTTCATCTATACCCAGGCGAGTGGTCTGGTGATGCTGATTGCCATCCTGGCGCTGGCATTTGTCCACTTCAACGCGACCGGCGTCTGGACCTTCAACTACGAAGATCTGCTGAAAACGCCGATGTCCCACGGCGTGGAATATCTGCTGATGCTCGGCTTCTTCATCGCCTTTGCGGTGAAAATGCCGGTGGTTCCGCTGCATGGCTGGCTGCCGGATGCCCACTCCCAGGCACCGACCGCCGGTTCCGTTGACCTGGCGGGGATCTTGCTGAAAACGGCGGCCTACGGTCTGCTGCGCTTTGCGCTGCCGCTGTTCCCGAACGCCTCCGCCGAGTTTGCGCCAATCGCCATGTGGCTGGGCGTTATCGGTATCTTCTACGGCGCGTGGATGGCTTTCGCCCAGACCGATATCAAACGTCTGATTGCTTACACCTCCGTTTCCCACATGGGCTTCGTGCTGATTGCTATCTACACCGGCAGCCAGCTGGCTTATCAGGGCGCGGTGATTCAGATGATTGCGCACGGTCTGTCCGCTGCGGGTCTGTTTATTCTCTGCGGTCAGCTGTACGAGCGTCTGCATACCCGCGATATGCGCCAGATGGGCGGTCTGTGGAGCAAAATTAAATGGCTGCCGGCGATGTCGATGTTCTTCGCCGTGGCAACCCTGGGGATGCCGGGCACCGGTAACTTCGTCGGCGAATTTATGATTCTGTTCGGCAGCTATAAAGTGGTGCCGCTGATTACCGTGATCTCGACCTTTGGTCTGGTATTCGCTTCCGTTTACTCGCTGTCGATGCTGCATCGCGCTTACTTCGGTAAAGCGAAAAGCGAAGTCGCGGCGAAAGATCTGCCGGGGATGTCCCTGCGTGAACTGTCTATCATCCTGCTGCTGGTGGTGCTGCTGGTGCTGTTGGGCTTCTTCCCGCAGCCGATTCTCGACACCTCGCATGCTGCGATGAGCAACATTCAGCAGTGGTTTGTTAATTCTGTTTCTACTACAAGGCCGTAATTCGCCATGACAATAACTCCACAACAACTGATCGCACTGCTACCGCTGCTGATCGTCGGCTTGACGGTGGTGGTTGTGATGCTCTCCATTGCGTGGCGACGCAATCATTTCCTTAATGCCACGCTGTCGGTTCTCGGGCTTAATGCCGCGCTGGTCTCACTCTGGTTCGTGGGTCAGAACGGGGCGATGGACGTCACGCCGCTGATTCGCGTTGACGGCTACGCGATGCTCTACACCGGGCTGGTGCTGCTGGCGAGCCTGGCCACCTGTACCTTTGCGTACCCGTGGCTTGAGGGATACAAGGACAATAAAGAAGAGTTCTACTTGCTGGTGCTCATCGCCGCGCTGGGGGGCATTCTGCTGGCGGGGGCGAACCATCTGGCGGCGCTGTTCCTCGGTATCGAATTGATTTCGCTGCCGCTGTTCGGCCTCGTTGGTTATGCCTTCCGCCAGAAGCGTTCGCTGGAAGCGAGTATCAAATACACCATTCTGTCCGCCGCAGCCTCTTCATTCCTGCTGTTCGGTATGGCGCTGGTGTATGCGAACTCGGGCAACCTGTCCTTCCTGGCGCTGGGTAAAAGCCTGGCGGACAGCGCGCTGCACGAACCGCTGCTGCTGGCGGGGCTGGGGCTGATGATCGTCGGTCTGGGCTTTAAGCTGTCTCTGGTTCCGTTTCACCTGTGGACGCCGGACGTTTACCAGGGCGCGCCAGCGCCGGTATCAACCTTCCTGGCAACCGCCAGCAAGATTGCTATCTTCGGCGTGGTGATGCGTCTGTTCCTGTACATGCCGGTGGGCAACAGTGAAGCGGTACGCGTGGTGCTGGGCCTGATTGCCTTTGCCTCTATCATCTTCGGTAACCTGATGGCGCTGAGCCAGACCAATATCAAACGTCTGCTCGGCTACTCCTCCATCTCGCACCTTGGCTATCTGCTGGTGGCGCTGATTGCCCTGCAGAGCGGTGACATGTCGATGGAAGCCGTGGGCGTCTATCTGGCTGGCTATCTGTTCAGCAGCCTCGGCGCGTTCGGCGTAGTCAGCCTGATGTCCAGCCCATACCGTGGTCCGGATGCCGACTCGCTGTACTCCTATCGCGGCCTGTTCTGGCACCGTCCGATTCTGTCGGCGGTGATGACGGTGATGATGCTGTCGCTGGCGGGTATCCCGATGACGCTGGGCTTTATCGGTAAATTCTACGTGCTGGCCGTCGGTGTGCATGCGCACCTGTGGTGGCTGGTTGCTGCCGTGGTGATCGGTTCGGCGATTGGTCTGTACTACTATCTGCGCGTGGCGGTGAGTCTGTACCTGAGCGCGCCGGATAAACTGAATCGCGATGCGCCGTCGAACTGGCAGTATAGCGCGGGCGGTATCGTGGTGCTGATCTCCGCGCTGCTGGTTCTCGTGCTCGGCGTCTGGCCGCAGCCGCTGATTAGCATTGTGCAACTGGCAAAACCGCTGATGTAATCGCCAGGTCCGGGGTTCACACCGCCGGTCCTGCAATCCTGCCTGCCCGTAGCGATACGGGCAGGCATTTTTTTGCCTCGCTGTGCTGTTTTATGCCCTCTGCCCCGGCTAGCTCAGGCTGTAGACCATAAAGTCTTCGGCCAGCAGCGTGCGGGGAAAAACCTCCCGACACTCCGTCAGCAGGCGCAGACAGCCTTCGGCGTCATAGCGCGAACTAAAGTGGGTGGCGATAAACATCCTGACGCCGGCATCGCGGGCCAGCGCCGCTGCCTGCTGGCTCGACGAATGACCGCGGCTGTTGGCTTTTTCCGCCATCGCCTGCTCCAGCGTCGTTTCATGAACCATCAGATCAACGCCGCGCGCCAGCTCAAGCGCCGCCTCGCAGGGGGCCGTATCGCCAAAAATCGCCAGCGTTTTACCCGGTGTCGCCGGGCCGAGATAGTGCCGACCATCGATCCGCCGCCCGTCCTCCAGCTCCACCGTTTCTCCCTGTTTCAGGCGCTGAAACAGCGGGCCCGGGCTGACGCCGTCGGCAATCAGCCGCGCGGCATCGAGGGTGCCGGGGCGAGGGTGCTCTTCGATACGATAGCCGTAGCATTCAACCGGGTGATTCAGCGGATATGCGCTGACCCGATAGCCCCCTTCATCAAAGACCAGACCGGGGCCCACTTCGATAATGGTGAGCGGATAATCGGTCCAGGAACCGCTTAAGCGCAGCGCGGTCTCAACAAACTCCCTGAGCCCCGTCGGACCGTACAGCGTCAGCGGCAGAGAGTTACCCTGCATCGAGCGGCTGCACAGCAGACCGGGGAGGCCGAACAGATGATCGCCGTGGAGGTGAGTAATAAATATCTTATTCAGCTTTCCTGGGTGGTACGGGGTATGCAGAAACTGATGCTGGGTCCCTTCTCCGCAGTCGAACAACCACATCTCCGCTGCCGTCGGCTGTTGCAAATTCAGCACGATAGACGTCATATTACGTGCACGGGTCGGCACGCCTGCGGATGTCCCCAAAAATGTCAATTCCATCGTCCAGTGTCCTCAGGGCGTGGGTGAAAAAACTCAAGTATACAGGAGCAGTCAATGATTACATGGCAGGATCTTCACCACGCAGAGCTGACCGTTCCGCAGCTGTACGCTTTGCTGCAACTGCGTTGCGCGGTATTTATCGTCGAACAAAACTGCCCTTATCAGGATATTGACGGCGACGACCTGATTGGTGAAAACCGCCATCTGCTCGGCTGGCGAGGCGATGAGCTGGTCGCCTGCGCGCGCATTCTGAAAAGCGACGAGGATATTGAACCGGTGGTGATTGGTCGGGTCATTGTCAGCCCGGCGGTGCGCGGCGAGAAACTGGGTTATCAGCTGATGGAGCAGGCGCTGGCCAGCTGTCGTCGTCATTGGCCGCACAAGGCTATCTATCTCGGCGCCCAGGCGCACCTGCAACGTTTTTACGCCAGCTTCGGTTTTCAGCCGGTGACCGACATTTACGATGAGGACGGTATTGCGCATATCGGCATGGCCCGCGAAGCGGTCGCCGGTTAAGCGTCGTTAACGTAACTGCTTAAAAAATCTATACTTTTTTCCCTTCAGCCTGTCCGGGCTGGCCGCCGCCGTATGCGGAAAGTCCGCTCCCTCATTATGGGTACTGCAATTTCACGCCGGTACCCCGTATAATCTGTGGTTTTTATTCTGTGGAGGTTTGCGTGCTGTCTGTTTCCACTGCGCTGGAACGCTTACGTGACTGCCTGTCTGACGATTTTCCGCCGTCGTCCGGTACGCGAATTTTCGATATCCCTTTCCCGCTTCATGACGCTTTTGACCCCCTTCTGTGGTGCGGTCATCAAGCGCAGTGGCCGCAGTTTTACTGGCAGCAGCGCAATGGCGATGAAGAGCTTGCCGCGCTCGGCGCGGTCAAAACCTTCCCCTCTTTGGCCGAGGCTCATGGCTTCTTGCAGCGTCAGGGGCTGGCGGATTTACGTATTTGCGGCCTGAACGCGTTTAACCCGCAGGAAGGGGCGCTATTTTTGCCGCGGCTGGAGTGGCGTCGGGTCGGGGGAAAAGCCACCCTGCGCCTGCTGCTGAGTAGCGAGACGTCGCTGCGCGAAGAGGCCAGCGCGGCCCGGGAATTTCTCCTGGCGCTCACCCCTGAGCAGGCGCAGCCCGCCACTCTGCCGCCGGTGCTCAGCGAGCAGCACTCCCCGGACTATCCGCAATGGTATGCGTTGATTGAGCAGGCAACTCAGGCGATTGCCGCAGGGGAGATGGATAAAGTGGTGCTGGCGCGGGCCACCGATGTCCGGTTTGCTCTGCCGCCGGATCCGCTGGCGATCGTGGCCGCCAGCCGACGCAGCAATCACCGCTGTTTTCATTTCATGATGGCTTTTAACGCGCAGCGGACATTCTTTGGTTCAACGCCGGAGCGGCTGTGGCGTCGGCGCGGGACGCTGCTGCGCACCGAAGCGCTGGCCGGGACCGTTGCCAGCCATCCCGACGATCGCCAGGCGCAGTTGTTGGCCGACTGGCTGATGAAAGATGATAAAAACCAGCGCGAGAATATGCTGGTGGTGGAGGATATCTGCCAGCGTCTGCAGGATGACGTCCGTTCGCTGGACGTCCTGCCGCCGCAGGTGGTGCGGCTGCGTAAAGTACAGCATCTGCGCCGCTGCATCTGGGCTGAACTCTACCGGCCTGATGATACCCGCTGCCTGCATCAGCTGCAGCCGACCGCCGCGGTCGCAGGATTACCGCGTCGGGCGGCGCTGGCCTTTATTACCCGCCATGAACCTTTCACCCGGGAATGGTACGCCGGTTCCGCCGGCTACCTGGCGCTGGCGCAAAGCGAATTTTGTGTGGCCCTGCGTTCGGCGCTCGTCGAAAACGCCACGCTCAGGCTGTATGCCGGCGCCGGGATTGTCAGCGGTTCCGATCCTGACCAGGAGTGGCAGGAGATAGAAAATAAGGCGGCGGGGCTGCGTTCATTATTACTGACAAAAGCGTAGATAAACGACTCATATCAATACTCCATTACTTTGTATTACCTATACTTAGCCTCAATATTTGATACCGGACAATTTCATGTCAGTAAGCGCATTTAACCGACGCTGGGCGGCGGTGATCCTCGAAGCATTGACTCGCCACGGCGTGCAGCATATTTGTATTGCGCCGGGCTCGCGCTCGACACCTCTTACGCTGGCTGCGGCGGAAAACCGCGCGTTTATTCCCCACACTCATTTCGATGAGCGCGGCCTTGGCCATCTGGCGCTGGGGCTGGCAAAAGCCAGCCGGCAGCCGGTGGCGGTGATTGTCACGTCCGGAACGGCGACGGCTAACCTCTATCCGGCCTTAATTGAGGCGGGCCTGACCGGTGAAAAGCTGATCCTGCTTACCGCCGATCGTCCCCCGGAGCTGATTGACTGCGGCGCGAATCAGGCTATCCGCCAGCCGGGGATGTTTGCCTCTCATCCCTCGCAGACGCTGTCGTTGCCGCGCCCGTCGCAGGATGTGCCCGCGCGCTGGCTGGTGTCGACGATTGATCAGGCGCTGGGCGCCCTGCATTCCGGCGGTATCCATATCAACTGTCCGTTCGCCGAACCGCTGTATGGCGAGATGGATGATACCGGCGTGGAGTGGCAGCAGCAGCTCGGCGCGTGGTGGCAAAGCGATAAACCCTGGCTGCGCCAGTCCCTGCATCTGGAAAGCGAAAAGCAGCGCGACTGGTTTTTCTGGCGGCAAAAGCGGGGCGTTGTCGTCGCGGGCCGCATGAGCGCCGCTGAAGGTAAAAAAGTTGCCGGGTGGGCAAAAACGCTCGGCTGGCCGCTGATTGGCGATGTCCTTTCCCAGACCGGGCAGCCGCTGCCGTGCGCCGACCTGTGGCTGGCGAATGGCAAAGCGGTGAGCGAACTGCAGCAGGCGCAAATCGTTGTGCAACTGGGCAGCAGCCTCACCGGTAAACGCGTGCTGCAGTGGCAGGCCACCTGTGAACCGGAAGAATACTGGGTCGTGGACGATCTCCCCGGTCGCCTCGACCCGGCCCATCACCGCGGTCGTCGGCTGATTTGCCCGGTGGAACAGTGGCTGGATCTGCATCCGGCGGAAAGCCGCCAGCCGTGGGCAACGACGATCCCTGTGCTGTCGCGACAGGCCTGGCAGGCGGCGTCCAACCGCAGCGAGGCATTTGGCGAAGCCCAGCTGGCTCACCGGATTCGCCGCTATCTTCCGGATCAGGGGCAGCTGTTTGTCGGTAACAGCCTGGTGGTTCGGTTAATTGATGCCCTGGCGCAGCTGCCGGCGGGATACCCGGTTTACAGCAACCGCGGCGCCAGCGGTATTGATGGCCTGCTGGCGACGGCGGCAGGGGTCCAGAGAGCCAGCGCCCGCCCGACCCTGGCGATCGTCGGCGATCTTTCCGCGCTCTACGATCTGAACTCGCTGGCGTTGCTGCGTCAGGCCTCTGCGCCGCTGGTGCTGATGGTGGTAAACAACAACGGCGGACAGATCTTCTCTTTACTGCCGACGCCGCAGGATCAACGGCGGCAGTTTTATCTGATGCCGCAGGATGTTAATTTCGGCCATGCGGCGGCGATGTTTGGCCTTCATTATCACCGTCCGGACAGCTGGGAGGCTCTGGAAGCGGCGCTGGCTGGCGCCTGGCAGCTTCCTGGCGCCACGCTGATTGAGCTGGTGGTGAATGAGACGGAAGGCACCCATACTTTGCAACAGCTGCTGGCGCAGGTCAGCCGACTATGAGTCTGCACGCCCGGTACGAAAAGGGGCAGTCGGGCTATCCCTGGCTGGTGTTTTTACACGGTTTTTCCGGCGACAGCCGGGAGTGGCAAACGGTAGGTGCCGCGTTCAGCGCTTATCCGCGGTTGTATATTGATCTGCCGGGTCACGGTGGTTCGCGCGAGGTCAGGGTCAGCGGGTTTGCTGAGGTTAGTTTGCGGCTGGCGGAAACGCTGGCACACTATCATGTCCGGGACTACTGGTTGATTGGCTACTCGCTGGGCGGGCGTATTGCGCTGTTTTTTGCCGGTCAGCCGCGGCGCGGGCTGTGCGGGCTGGTCGTCGAGGGGGGGCATCCCGGTCTGCAGGATGCGCACCAACGCCGCCAGCGTGCTTGTCGCGATGCCGCCTGGGCGGAGCGTTTTCGCCGCGAGCCGCTGGCGCAGGTTTTTGCCGACTGGTACCAGCAGCCGGTTTTCGCCAGCTTAAGTACGCCACAGCGGGAAGCGCTTGTTGCGCTGCGCAGCCACAACAGCGGCGCCAGTCTTGCCGCGATGCTGGAGGCGACCTCCCTTGCCGTACAGCCCGACCTGCGCGCGCAACTCCGCGCCCGGCGCTACCCTGTTCATTATCTTTGTGGTGAGCGCGATGCGAAGTTTCGCGCTATTGCGCGCGACGTCGCCGCCACGACACATATTATTCATCATGCCGGGCATAACGCGCATCGGGAAAATCCTGCGGCGGTGGTGTCATGTCTGGCCCAGTTTTTAGCGAGTTAACCAAAGGACATTCTATGATCTCTCTTGATGAAGCAATGCTCTACGCCCCTGTGGAATGGCACGATTGCTCCGAAGGCTACACCGACATTCGTTACCAGAAGTCGACGGACGGGATGGCTAAAATCACCATTAACCGCCCGCAGGTGCGCAATGCGTTCCGCCCGCTGACCGTGAAAGAGATGATTCAGGCGCTGTCCGATGCCCGATATGACGACAATATCGGCGTCATTATCCTCACCGGCGAAGGTGATAAAGCATTCTGCGCCGGCGGCGACCAGAAGGTACGCGGCGATTACGGCGGCTATCAGGATGATTCCGGCGTCCACCATCTGAACGTACTGGATTTCCAGCGCCAGATCCGCACCTGCCCGAAACCGATTGTGGCGATGGTGGCGGGGTATTCCATCGGCGGCGGTCACGTTCTGCATATGATGTGCGATCTGACGATTGCCGCGGAAAATGCCATCTTCGGCCAGACCGGCCCGAAAGTCGGCTCATTTGACGGCGGCTGGGGCGCATCCTACATGGCGCGGATCGTCGGACAGAAAAAGGCACGCGAAATCTGGTTCCTGTGCCGTCAGTACGATGCGCAGCAGGCGCTGGACATGGGGCTGGTCAACACCGTGGTCCCGCTGGCGGATCTGGAAAAAGAGACCGTCCGCTGGTGTCGCGAAATGCTGCAAAACAGCCCGATGGCGCTGCGCTGCCTGAAGGCGGCGCTGAATGCCGATTGCGATGGTCAGGCGGGGCTGCAGGAGCTGGCGGGGAACGCCACCATGCTGTTCTACATGACCGAAGAGGGGCAGGAAGGGCGCAACGCCTTCAACCAGAAACGTCAGCCGGACTTCAGCAAATTTAAACGGAATCCATAATGGGTCAGGCGCAGGTTTACCGCTGGCAGGTACCGATGGACGCGGGCGTGGTGCTGCGCGAACGGCGGTTAAAAACTCGCGATGGGCTGTTCATTCACCTGCAGGAGGGTGAGCGCCAGGGATGGGGCGAAATTGCGCCTCTGCCGGGCTTTAGCGCGGAAACGCTGAAGGAGGCGCAGTCCGCGCTGGTGGCGTGGGCGAGAGCCTGGCGGCAGGGCGAGAACCTGCCCGAGCCGTCTCTGCCTTCCGTGGCCTTCGGCGTCAGCTGTGCGCTGGCGGAGCTGAACGATGAGCTGCCGCAGGAGGCGGAGTATCGCGCGGTGCCGCTGTGTACCGGCGACCCGGACGAACTGTTTACCCGGCTGGCGGCACTGCCCGGTGACAAGGTCGCGAAGGTCAAGATCGGGCTGTATGAAGCGGTGCGTGACGGCATGGTGGTTAACCTGCTGCTGGAAGCGATTCCCGACCTGCAGCTACGTCTGGACGCCAACCGCGCCTGGACGCCGCTCAAAGCGCAGCAGTTTGCGAAATATGTTCATCCGCAGTACCGCCACCGTATCGCCTTCCTTGAAGAACCGTGTAAAACCCGCGACGACTCGCGGGCTTTTGCCCGGGAAACCGGCATCGCCATTGCCTGGGATGAAAGCCTGCGTGAGGCGGATTTTCGTTTTCAGGCGGAGCCGGGTTTGCGTGCGCTGGTGATCAAGCCGACGCTCACCGGTAGCCTGCGTAAAGTGCGGGAGCAGGTTGCCACGGCTCATGCGCTGGGGCTGACGGCGGTGATCAGCTCATCGATCGAATCAAGCCTTGGACTGACGCAGCTGGCGCGGATTGCCGCCTGGTTGACGCCGCAGACCCTTCCCGGCCTGGATACGCTGGCATTGATGCGCGCGCAGCTGGTTCGCCCCTGGCCTGACAGCCCGTTACCCTGTCTGAACAGTGATGAGCTGGAGCCGCTGCTGTGACCTTTAACGACTGGCCATGGCGCCACTGGCGTCGGCTGCGTGGCGAGGCCCCGGCGGTACGCCTGAACGACGTTGTCCTGAACTGGCGGCAGCTGTGCGCCGAGGTTGACGCGCTGGCCGGCGGATTCCGCGCCCAGGGGGTTAATGAAGGAGAGGGCGTGCTGCTGCGAGCCTATAACCAGCCGTCGGCATTGCTGGCATGGCTGGCGCTGCTGCAGTGCGGCGCTCGGGTGCTTCCCCTCAATCCGCAGCTACCGCCTTCGCTGCTGGCGGCATTGTTACCCTCCCTCGATCTGCGTTATGCGCTGGTGCTGAACGGCGATCCGCTCGCCCTCGACTTTGTACCGCTGGCGCTGCAACGGACGGCGGGTGATTCGCCGCTGCTCTGGCGCGAAGAACGTCTGGCGTCAATGACGCTCACCTCCGGTTCTACGGGGTTGCCGAAGGCCGCTGTACACAGCTGCCGGGCGCATCTTGCCAGCGCCGAAGGTGTGCTGGCGATGATCCCGCTGGCGTCGGATGATGACTGGCTGCTGTCGCTGCCGCTGTTTCATGTTTCCGGCCAGGGTATTCTCTGGCGCTGGCTGCTGGCGGGCGCTCGCCTGACGGTAGGGGAAAGGCAACCGCTGGAACAGGCATTGCAAGGCTGTACGCATGCTTCACTGGTGCCCACTCAGCTCTGGCGGTTGCTCAATAGCGAGGCCGATGTGTCGTTGAAGGCGGTGTTGCTGGGCGGTGCGGCGATTCCCGTCGCGCTGACCGAACAGGCGCGCGCCCGGGGCATTCGCTGCTGGTGTGGCTATGGTCTGACGGAGTTCGCCTCGACGGTATGCGGTAAAGAGGCGAATGGCGCGCCGGATGTCGGCCAGCCGCTGCCGGGGCGCGCGCTGAAAATCGTTGAGGGCGAAGTCTGGCTACGTGCCGACAGCATGGCCGCTGGCTACTGGCGCGATGGCGGGGTGCAGCCGCTGGTCAACGAACAGGGCTGGTTTGCCACTCGCGATCGCGGCGAGCTCAGGGAGGGCAAACTGACGCTGCTTGGGCGGATGGATAACCTCTTTTTCAGCGGCGGGGAAGGGATTCAGCCTGAAGAGGTGGAGCGGGTGCTGCTGGCGCATCCGCAGATTCAGCAGGCGTTTATCGTGCCGTTAGACGATGCGGAGTTTGGTCAGCGTCCGGTGGCGGTGGTGGAGTGCGATGCGCAGTGCGATGTCACCGCGCTGGCGGTCTGGGCCCAGGATAAACTGGCACGTTTTCAGCAGCCGGTACGCTGGCTGGCGTTACCTGATTCGTTGAAAACCGGCGGGATTAAAATCTCCCGCCGGGCATTACGTGACTGGGTTAATGCGGCGCCAGGCCGCCAGACCTGTTAACCGGGATTGGCTTCGACGCGGCGTTCAGAGCAGGCCCTTCTGAGTTAACGTTTTGCGGGTCGCCACATTCAGGTCGTAGCGGTGCAAATCCTGCGGTTTCACCCAGGCATACTCCTGAAATTCATCGTTAAGGGTGACTTCGCGGTTGGCGCTGAAGCAATCAAAAATCAGGTAAATCATATAAATTTCTTCCTGACGGCCGTCGGCATAGGTTTTGACCCGAATATCATCGCGGAAGGTCCACGGCGTAATCTGCGTCAGCCGCAATGCCCCGCCGAGCTCCTCACCAATCTCCCGACGTAGCGCCTCTTCAATCCGTTCGCCCGGTTCTACGCCGCCGCCGGAAAGTGCCCACTGCCCGGGAAAAACGCCGCGATCGTCAGCCATTTTGCAGAGCAGATAGTGCCCTTCATTCTGAATCAGCGGGCAGACGATGGTCCTTTGACGCATGGCGATCTCCTTGACTAAACGGTAGGAAAAAGGTGTGGAGGAGAAGTTTGCGAGCCGTCTCGCTAAACCGCAAGCTGCATTGTCTCTGTTTTCACCATACTACCGGTAGCAACTGGTTACAATCACCAAAGTAAAGGTCGTTTTAATACATTGATTCCTCAACATTCGGCAGTACAATTCTGCGGTTTTTGGGACTTTTTTGATTCTTGTTTTGTGGATAGAGTAAAAATGAAAAAGCGCATTTTATTCGGCCTTGCCGGCATGATGTTGGGCTCTACGGCGGCAAATGCCATCAGCGTGACCGGCCAGGTTGGCGAGCACTACACCAATCTTGGCGTCGGTCTCGGAACTGAGTCATCCGGTCTGGCAGTAACCGGCAACTGGATGCACAGCGACAATGACGGCGACGCGGCGGGTTTGGGTCTTGGGCTGAATCTTCCGCTGGGGCCATTCCTCGCGACGGTTGGCGGTAAGGGTGTGTACACCAATCCGAAGAGCGGCAATGAAGGCTACGCGGCGGCCGTCGGCGGCGGCCTGCAGTGGAAAATCGGCGACAGTTTCCGTCTGTTCGGCGAATACTACTATTCCCCGGATTCACTCTCCAGCGGCATTCAGAGCTATCAGGAAGCTAACGCCGGCGCGAGCTGGACGATTATGCGCCCTCTGAGCATTGAAGCCGGCTATCGCTATCTGAACCTCGAAGGGAAAGACGGCAACAAAGACAGCACGATTGCCGATGGCCCGTACGTCGGCGTCAGCGCCAGCTTCTAATCCCCCACGGCGCGAACGTCTCCCGCGCCGTATTCCTGTCTACTCCGCCTGCGCCTTGCGTTATAGTATTGCCATCTGGCAGGCAAGGAGTGAAGTGAATAATGATAAATGTGGAAATGCTGTCCACTGGCGATGAAGTGTTGCACGGGCAAATCGTCGATACCAATGCCGCGTGGCTGGCCGATTTCTTTTTCAATCAGGGATTACCGTTAACGCGCCGCAACACCGTGGGTGACGACCTTGATTCCCTGGTCGCGGTGTTACGCGAACGCAGTGAACAGGCGGATGTGCTGATCGTCAACGGCGGCCTGGGGCCGACCAGTGACGATCTGAGCGCGCTGGCCGCTGCGACCGCCAAGGGCGAAGGACTGATTCTGCACGAAGCGTGGCTGGAAACGATGACTCGCTTCTTTGCCGAACGCGGTCGCCCGATGGCCGCAAGTAACCGTAAGCAGGCGGAGATCCCCGCCAGCGCGGAGATGATCAACAATCCGGTGGGGACGGCCTGCGGTTTTGCCGTTCAGCTCAACCGCTGTCTGATGTTTTTCACCCCCGGCGTTCCGTCGGAATTCAAAGTGATGGTCGAGCAGGAGATTTTACCCCGCCTGCGTGAGCGTTTCCCGCTGCCAGCCCCGCCGCTGTGCCTGCGTCTGACGACTTTTGGCCGCTCGGAAAGCGATCTGGCGCAAAGCCTCGATCCGCTGGCGCTGCCGCCGGGCGTGGTCATGGGCTACCGCTCTTCAATGCCGATTATTGAGCTGAAGCTCACCGGTCCGGCAGAGCAGCGCGAAGCGATGCTGGCGATATGGCCGGAAGTGAAAAAAGTGGCGGGGGAGAGCATGATTTTCGAGGGCACCGAGGGGCTGCCCGCGCAGATCGCGCGTTGTTTACAGGCGCGCCAGCTGAGTCTGACGCTGAGTGAGCAGTTTACCGGCGGTTTGCTGGCGCTTCAGCTTTCGCGGGCAAGCGCGCCGCTGCTGGCAAGCGAAGTGGTCCCTTGCCAGGAAGAGTCGCTGGCGCAGTCCGCCCGCTGGGCCGCAGAACGGCGGGTCAATCATTTCGCGGGTCTGGCGCTGGCGGTGAGCGGCCAGGAGGCCGATCACCTGAATTTTGTCCTCTCGACGCCGGAAGGCACCCATGCGCTGCGGGTCAAATTTAGCGCCACTCGCTACAGCCTGACGATTCGCCAGGAAGTCTGTGCCATGATGGCGCTGAATATGCTGCGTCGCTGGTTGAACGGTCAGCCGGTCGCCGGGGAGCATGGCTGGATTAACGTCGTGGACAGCGTGTTCATCGAGTGATGTTCCTCAGTCAGGCGCGCCCAGCGCCTGCGCCAGTAGAGTGATGGGATGTTCACAGCGTTTGCTGGTGGACATCTCGATTTGCCATTTGCAGGTTTCGCAATCAGTGATAACCAGGTCAGCGCCGCTCTCCTCAATTTGCCGGAACAGCGGAGCGCCGATGGCCTGAGAAGCGGGATAGTTTTCCGATTTAAACCCGTAGGTGCCGGCGATGCCGCAGCACTGCGAATCCAGCACCTCCAGCTGTAAACCCGGGATCAGCCGCAGCAGTTCAAGGGTATACAGCGACCAGCCCATCTTCTCCATATGACACGGCGTGTGATAGACCACCTTCAGCGGCAGCGGCCGTAACGGCAGGGTGCGTCCGGCATCAAGCTGGCGCCAGATCCAGCGGGTGGCCAGTTCAATCCGGTCGCGAAGGTCCTGATTATCGACATCCAGCAGATGCGGATATTCGTCGCGCAGGGTAAACGTGCAGGTTGATGAGGTGGCAATCACCGGCAGCGGGGTTTCCCGCATGGCAGCGACGTTGCTCTGCGCCTGGCGGCGGGCTTTGGCAAAAAAGCCGTTGGCGATAAGCGACACGCCGCAGCATTTTTCTTTGCTTAACAGCTGGACGCCGGTGCCCATCGCATTCAGCACGCGGATGAGGTCGTGGCCGAGCTGCGGATGGTTGTAGTTAACGTAACAGCCGTGAAAGAACGCCACCTGCTCGCTGAACTGCGCCTGGCGGGCCGCCTGCTGACGGTACGCCCGGCGAAAAGTGCCGAAACCGTATTTCGGCAGCGTTCGACGGTGGTCAATTTTTAGCGTCGCATCGAGCAGCCGGCGTACCGGTTTGAGCCCCGTCGCGGCGTTGACCAGCGGGGCAAACGGCGTGGAGAGGGTGCCCATCAGGTCGGTATGGCTGAGGATAGCATCGCGCAGCGTCGGCTTTTGCTGACTGTACTGTGCCCGCGCCCGCTGGATAATATCGCCAATTTTTACATCAGAGGGACAGGCGACTTCGCAGCGCTTGCAGTTAATACAATATTTTAAGGCTTCGTCGTACAGCGCCCCGTCCTTCAGACGCAGGCGCTCACCGTCGGGACCCGCTTGTTTCGGGCCCGGATAGCGCGGATTCACCCGGCTGACCGGGCAGCTGGTGGTACACACGGTACATTTAATGCAGCTCTCAAAGCGGGTATCGTTCATCGCGCGCCTCCGGCAAGGTCATGAATCTGTCTGGCGACGTGCAGCGCGGTGACCGCGCAAACGCCGCCGCCGCATCCTAGCTGGATGGCATCAAAACCGCCCAGTAGCGAACCGATGGCGAACAGGTTGCCCAGCGGCTGGCCGTCGAGCAGCGGGCGCAGCATCGCATCGGTTTTCAGGCCGAAGCGCTGCCAGGGTTGCGAAGCAAAGAAATCGCGCTGATACCAGTTCTCGCGCGGGATGGTCTGCTGCAGATCGAGGCCGAGAATCGGCTCCCGAACGCGCGCTTTATCGGCGATCAATCCATTGCTGAAGAAACTGCCGCTGGCCAGGACCGTAAACCGGGGGCGTAGCGCAACATCGCCGTGCTGCCGGGTCCAGACTGCGCTGACGTTGCCCTCCTGATGGTCGATCCGCGTGACTTCATCGCCAGCCAGCCAGGTGCCGCCGGTCCGGATAAAACGACGCTGAAGCTGGTTATGCAGGCGCATGCCGGGAACCGAAGGCGGCAGCGTCGGCAGCAGGCGTAGCGGGCAGGGCAGCTGTTCCTGTAGCCAGCTATACAGCCCGGCGTCATTCAGACCGAAACAGGCGGGCATGATCAGCAGATCGTGCGCCTGTGCCAGCGGACGCAACGCGGCGAGGAGCGCGGGCCAATGGCACTCTTCGTCGAGCATTCTGGCGATATTCACCGCGCGAAATTCGCTCGGATTATCCCGCAGAACGTCCAGTATCGGTAAGTCTATCTCTGTTGCCGTCGCCTTCACCCCCTGCCGGGCGAGTGAGGCGGCGGCCAGATGCGGCTGGAAGTCGGCGAAGCCGCCGATACCCACCACGCCAACGCTGCGTGCGGACAGTGGCGCCACGGGAACTTCCGGCGGCGAAAGCCACGTCGGGCGCAGGGTGCCCAGCGGCGTAACGCGTTCATGCGGCTGGCGGGCCTCGCCACGCATCGCGATTCCGCTGGCGGCCAGCAGCGCCTCGGTTTGCGCGGCGTACGCCATCACCCGATCGGCGCCCAGCAGCGCGTAGGGATGCGCGGGAAGCTGTTGCGCCAGGCGGGCGATTCCGTGGGCCACATCGCTGACCCGCTCGCCATCGGGAAGGGCGCAGAGCAGATCCAGTGAAGCGGAGGAAAAGTGCAGCGCGCTTTGACCCCGACTGACGATGACGCAGCGCAGGCCCAGCTGATTAAGCGTTAGCCCGCAGAGCAGGCCCGCGAGGCCACCGCCGATAATCACGCTATCAAATTTCATCCTGAGACTCCTGTTGCAGGCCGCACAGTCCGAGGTAGACCCAGCGGGTGAATTCACTTTCCCTGAGCGCATCGCCCCAGGCAATAGGCTGCACGCCTTTCCAGCGCTCGTTTAAAAAATCAGAAAGCTGGGCCAGCGACTGGGCGGGAGTGGTGATGTTAAACCGTTGCAGGAGCCCGGCCGCCCGGCAGGCGCACAGCTCTCCCTGGCAGGTGCCCATGCCGATGCGCGTGCGGCGGCGTAGATCGAGCAGGCTGGTAACGGCTAAGTTTTCCACCGCGTACTGCACCTCTCCGGCGGTCACCATCTCGCATTCGCAGATTAAGCTGCGATGCTGGCGGGTATCGCCCAGCCAGGCTGGCGTGCGGTCGCCGTGACGATAGAGGGCGGAACCGCGCAGCGGCGCGGGTAGCGAGATGATTTTTTTTACCGTGGCTTCGGGGGACTCCGTAGAGCCCGGCAGCGGGATGTCGGCGGTAGAGCAGGGGACGCGGTTGTCGAGCTTACGGCACACTGCATCCGTGGCCCACTCCGCCATCAGGCGATAGGTCATCAGCTTGCCGCCGGTAATGGTGATAAACCCCTCCATGCCATCACGCTCGGCGTGGTCGAGCAGAACGATACCGCGGCTGACGCTGCGTCCGCTGGGGTCATCATCGCTGGCCACCAGCGGACGCACGCCGGAATAGGCGCGCAGCACGCGAGTGCGCCCAAGTACCGGAGCCAGTTTTTCTCCTTCCCGCAGCAGCGTGTCGACTTCGGCTGTTGTGACCCGGTTGTCATCAATTTCGGCGTAAGGGATATGTTCCGACGTCGTGCCAATCAGCGAAATGGTATCACCGGGCACCAGAATATCGGCATCGGCGGGTTTGCGGCAGCGGTTGATGACCTGCCGGTTGATACGATGGTCGAGGATCAGCAGCGATCCCTTGGCCGGGAACATGGCGATGCGCAGATCGGCATATTCTGCGATCCGCTGCCCCCAGATCCCGGCGGCATTCACCACCACACCGGCGTACAGCGTACCTTTCTCGCGATGTTGATGATCATAAAATTCGACCCCGCAAACGCGATCTCCCCGGCGGATGAGACCGGTAATTTCGCAACCGGTCAGAATGGTCGCGCCATGCTCCCGGGCATCGAGCATGTTGGCTGCCGTGAGGCGAAACGGATCGATGGTGCCATCGGGGACCTGTACGGCGCCAAGCAGGGCCGGATTGACGGCGGGTTCAATACGCAGTGCCTCTGCTGGCGACAGCGACTGAGTTTCGATCCCCGCCTGTTGACAGGCGTTGATGAAGGTCCGTTGCCAGGCCAGATCGTCCTCGGGAAGGGTAATAAAGAGTCCGTTGGTCGCTTCAACGCAGTGACGGGCGATGCGGCGCAGAATCCGGTTCTCATTGATGCACTCGCGGGCCGATTCGCCGTCGGTGACGGCATAGCGGGCGCCGCTGTGCAGCAGACCGTGATTACGCCCGGTTGCTCCGGTGGCAATATCGTGACGCTCCAGCAGCGTTACCTGCAGTCCGCGGAGCGCGCAGTCTCGCGCGATCCCTGCGCCGGTCGCGCCGCCGCCGATGATAATCACATCGCATTCACGGGTTTCGGCCATCTTCCTGTCCTTCTTCTTTCGTTTTACGCCATTTAGCCATACAAACAGTACGTATTGTTTGATTTCGAGCATATTCGCGCGTTATTCGAGCGAGTTATGTGATTTCATGCTCATAATGGAATGTTTTGTCATATTTTTGTAACAAAGCGTGCGATGTTTCACAGTATCCAGGGCCAGCTTTGCCTACCATCCCGTTTAATCAGAAGTGGGTGATTAGATTAGATTTTTCTTATCGCTGTCAGTAGAGAAGAGATGGCCACGGAGGCTGCTATGTTAACTATTTTTAAACCTGCGCCGCACAAAGCGCGTTTGCCCGCGGCGGAAATCGATCCGCTGTATCGTCGACTGCGCTGGCAAATTTTTATCGGTATTTTCTTTGGATACGCCGCTTACTATCTGGTGCGTAAGAACTTTGCTCTGGCTATGCCCTATCTGGTGGAGCAAGGATTTTCCCGCGGCGATCTGGGTTTTGCCCTCTCCGGTATTTCGATTGCCTATGGGTTTTCGAAATTCATCATGGGGTCGGTTTCGGATCGCTCGAATCCGCGCATTTTTCTGCCCGCGGGGTTGATCCTGGCCGCGCTGGTGATGCTGGTGATGGGGTTTGTCCCCTGGGCGACCTCCAGCATTATGGTGATGTTCGTGCTGCTGTTCCTCTGCGGCTGGTTCCAGGGGATGGGCTGGCCGCCGTGCGGGCGGACGATGGTGCACTGGTGGTCGCAGAAAGAACGCGGCGGCATTGTCTCGGTATGGAACTGCGCGCATAACGTCGGGGGCGGGATCCCTCCGCTGCTGTTCCTGCTGGGGATGGCGTGGTTTAACGACTGGCACGCGGCGCTGTATATGCCGGCGTTCGGCGCGATTCTGCTGGCGGTGTTCGCCTTCGCGATGATGCGCGATACGCCACAGTCCTGCGGCCTGCCGCCGATCGAAGAGTACAAAAATGACTATCCTGATGATTACAGCGAAAAGCATGAACAGGAGCTGACCGCCAGCCAGATCTTTAAGCAGTATATCCTGCCGAATAAGCTGCTGTGGTATATCGCCGTGGCGAACGTTTTTGTCTATCTGCTGCGCTACGGCATTCTCGACTGGTCGCCAACCTACCTGAAAGAAGTGAAGCACTTTGCTCTGGATAAATCCTCCTGGGCCTACTTCTTATATGAGTATGCGGGGATTCCTGGCACGCTGATTTGCGGCTGGATGTCCGACAAGGTGTTTAAGGGCAATCGCGGGGCCACCGGGGTGTTCTTTATGACGCTGGTGACGATAGCCACCGTGGTTTACTGGCTGAACCCGCCGGGTAATCCGGGGATCGATATGGCCTGCATGATTGTAATTGGCTTTCTGATCTATGGCCCGGTGATGCTGATTGGTCTGCATGCCCTGGAGCTGGCGCCGAAAAAAGCGGCGGGCACCGCCGCGGGCTTTACCGGTCTGTTTGGCTATCTCGGCGGTTCCGTTGCCGCCAGCGCGATCGTCGGCTATACCGTTGACTTCTTCGGCTGGGACGGCGGCTTCATGGTGATGATCGGCGGCAGCGTGCTGGCGGTTGTGCTGCTGGTTATCGTGATGCTGGGTGAACGACGCCATCACCAACAACTGAAACGGTCTTAAGGAATGCGCATGAAAACGGTAGTCACGACGCTAATGACGGGAATTTTACTGGCCGGTTCGACTCTGAGCTTTTCCGCCTCCGCCGCGGATAAGCTGGTCATCGCCCACCGTGGCGCCAGCGGCTATCTGCCGGAGCATACGCTGCCGGCAAAGGCGATGGCCTACGCGCAGGGCGCCGACTATCTTGAGCAGGATCTGGTGATGACTAAAGACGATCGGCTGGTGGTGCTCCATGACCACTATCTCGATCGGGTGACCGATGTCGCGGAACGTTTCCCGCAGCGTGCGCGGCCGGATGGCCGCTTCTACGCCATCGATTTTACGCTGGCGGAGATAAAATCGCTGCGGTTCAGCGAAGGCTTCGAGCCGAAGGACGGCAAGAATATACAGACCTTCCCCGGTCGCTTCCCGATGGGGAAATCGGACTTCCGTATTCATACTTTTGAAGAGGAGATCGAGTTCGTTCAGGGGCTGAACCACTCAACGGGGAAAAATATCGGGATCTACCCGGAAATTAAGGCGCCGTGGTTCCACCATCAGGAAGGCAAGGATATCGCCGTCAGCGTCCTGCAGGTGCTGAAGAAATACGGGTACACCCGCAAGCAGGATAAGGTCTATCTGCAGTGCTTTGATGCTAACGAGCTCAAGCGGATTAAGTATGAGCTGGAGCCGAAGATGGGGATGGACCTGAAGCTGGTGCAGCTGATCGCTTACACCGACTGGCACGAAACCCGGCAACGTCAGGCGGACGGTCAATGGGTTAACTACAGCTATGACTGGATGTTTAAGCCCGGCGCGATGAAGCAGATTGCGCAATATGCCGACGGGATTGGTCCGGACTACCCTATGCTGGTGGCGGGAGGTTCAACGCCGGGCCACGTGACGTTAACGGCGATGGTAAAGGAGGCGCATCGCCAGCGTCTGGTGGTGCACCCGTATACCGTGCGTGCAGACAAGCTGCCTGATTATGTCACCGATGTGAATCAGCTGTTTGACCTGCTGTACAACAAGGCCGACGTCGATGGGCTGTTTACCGATTTCCCGGATAAGGCGGTGAGTTTTTTGCAGGATAAACGTTGAAATCGCCGGGTGGCGGCTACGCCTTACCCGGCCTACAGGCTACTGTGACTACCCGGCCGACGAACTGGTGGTGCAGCCGTATATCCCGGATAAAGCGGTGAGTTTTTTGCAGGATAAACGCTGAAATCGCCGGGTGGCGGCTACGCCTTACCCGGCCTACAGGCTACTGTGACTACCTGGCCGACGAACTGGTGGTGCACCCGTATATCCCGGATAAAGCGGTGAGTTTTTTGCAGGATAAACGCTGAAATCGCCGGGTGGCGGCTACGCCTTACCCGGCCTACAGGCTACTGTGACTACCTGGCCGACGAACTGGTGGTGCACCCGTATATCCCGGATAAAGCGGTGAGTTTTTTGCAGGATAAACGCTGAAATCGCCGGGTGGCGGCTACGCCTTACCCGGCCTACAGGCTACTGTGACTACCTGGCCGACGAACTGGTGGTGCACCCGTATATCCCGGATAAAGCGGTGAGTTTTTTGCAGGATAAACGCTGAAATCGCCGGGTGGCGGCTACGCCTTACCCGGCCTACAGGCTACTGTGACTACCTGGCCGACGAACTGGTGGTGCACCCGTATATCCCGGATAAGGCGGTGAGTTTTTTGCAGGATAAACGTTGAAATCGCCGGGTGGCGGCTACGCCTTACCCGGCCTACAAGCGACTGTGGCTTACCTGGCCTACAAACTACGAACTGCGGTTTGGTAGGTCGGGTAAGCGAAGCGCCACCCGACAAAACTACATCTCGATTTCTATATCGCCTTTCGCCCGGCAGCAGCAGGGCAAAACCTCTCCCGGCTGGATGAATGCCAGCGGCTCGGTCAGCCAGTCAACCTGGCCGGAAACCAGCCGCGTGCGACAGGAACCACAATAGCCGGCGCGGCACTGATACTCCACGTCGATATTATGTGATTCCAGGGCAGCCAGCAGGGAAGGGTGTTCATCCTGACACTCAAGGCGAGTGTCAGAAATCTTCAGGAAAATGCGTTTCATCAGAGCTGGAAGTTGCTCAGATCGTCGGCATCGACTTCGGCGTCGATCTGGCCAACCAGGTAGGAGCTGACTTCCACTTCCTGCGGCGCAACCTGCACGTTATCGGACACCAGCCAGGTGTTGATCCACGGAATCGGGTTGGAGCGGGTCTGGAAGGGCAGATCGAGACCCACCGCCTGCATGCGGATATTGGTGATGTATTCCACGTACTGGCAGAGAATATCTTTGTTCAGGCCGATCATCGAACCGTCACGGAACAGGTAATCCGCCCACTCTTTTTCCTGCTGTGCCGCCAGCACGAACAGATCGTAGCACTCCTGCTTACACTCTTCGGCAATTTCCGCCATTTCCGGGTCGTCGACGCCGGAGCGCAGCAGATTCAGCATGTGCTGGGTGCCGGTCAGGTGCAGCGCTTCGTCGCGGGCGATCAGGCGGATGATTTTGGCGTTGCCTTCCATCAGTTTACGCTCGGCGAAAGCAAAGGAGCAGGCGAAGCTCACGTAGAAGCGAATCGCTTCCAGCGCGTTGACGCTCATCAGGCACAGGTAGAGTTTCTTTTTCAGCTCGCGCAGGTTAACGGTGATGGTTTTCCCGTTGACGGTGTGCGTGCCTTCACCCAGCAGGTGCCAGTAGCTGGTCAGCTCGATCAGCGTGTCGTAGTAGTGGGAGATACCTTCCGCACGTTTCTGGATTTGCTCGTTGGTGACGATATCGTCGAAGACCATCGCCGGGTCGTTCACGATATTCCGGATGATATGGGTATAGGAGCGCGAGTGAATCGTCTCGGAGAATGCCCAGGTTTCCACCCAGGTTTCCAGTTCCGGAATCGAAATCAGCGGCAGCAGGGCGACGTTCGGGCTACGGCCCTGAATAGAGTCCAGCAGCGTCTGATACTTCAGGTTGCTGATGAAGATATGTTTTTCGTGGTCCGGCAGCGCCTGGTAGTCGATACGATCGCGGGAGACGTCAACTTCTTCCGGGCGCCAGAAGAAGGAGAGCTGTTTTTCGATCAGCTTTTCGAAGATGTCATATTTTTGCTGATCGTAACGGGCGACGTTAACCGACTGGCCAAAAAACATCGGCTCAAGCAGTTGATCGTTTTTCGTCTGTGAAAAAGTGGTGTATGCCATGAGTGGGGATCCTGTCCTGGAATTATATGCCGGGTGGCGCTTCGCTAACCCGGCCTACAATAGACCGTAGGCCCGGCGAGCAACGCGCCGCCGGGCAATATTATCAAATCTTACATGCGCCGCTTTCGCAGCCATCGTCCTGGATGGACGGCGCCAGATCGTCCTGGGCATCTTCCGCGCCATCACGGGTGTTGTGATAGTACAGAGTTTTTACGCCGAATTTATAGGCATTGAGCAAGTCTTTCAGCAGTTGCTGCATCGGCACTTTTCCAGACTGGAAACGCGTCGGGTCATAGTTGGTGTTGGCCGAAATCGACTGGTCGATAAACTTCTGCATGATGCCCACCAGCTGCAGGTAGCCGTCATTGTTCGGCATTTCCCACAGCAGCTCGTAGCTGTCCTGCAGTTTTTCGTAGTCCGGTACCACCTGACGCAGAATGCCGTCTTTCGAGGCTTTAATGCTGACATGTCCGCGCGGCGGCTCAATACCATTAGTGGCGTTGGAGATCTGCGAAGAGGTCTCTGACGGCATCAGCGCAGAGAGCGTAGAGTTACGCAGGCCGTGCTCTTTAATGGATTCGCGCAGCGCTTCCCAGTCGTAGTGCAGCGGCTCGTTGACGATGGCATCGAGATCTTTTTTATAGGTATCGATCGGCAGCACGCCCTGAGCATAGGTGGTCTCGTTGAACCACGGGCACGCGCCCTGTTCAATGGCCAGCTCGTTTGACGCTTTCAGTAGGTAGTACTGAATCGCTTCAAAGGTTTTATGCGTCAGGTTGTTGGCGCTGCCGTCGGAGTAGCGTTTACCGTGCTTCGCCAGGTAGTAGGCGAAGTTGATCACGCCGATACCCAGGGTACGACGGCCCATTGCGCCGCGTTTCGCCGCCAGAATCGGGTAGTCCTGATAATCCAGCAGCGCATCCAGCGCACGTACCGCCAGTACCGCCAGCTCTTCCAGTTCGTCGAGGCTCTCAATGGCGCCCAGGTTAAAGGCCGACAGCGTACACAGCGCGATTTCACCGTTTTCGTCGTTAACGTCATCCAGCGGTTTGGTCGGCAGCGCGATTTCCAGACACAGGTTGGACTGGCGAACCGGCGCGACAACCGGGTCAAACGGGCTGTGGGTGTTGCAGTGGTCAACGTTCTGGATGTAGATACGACCGGTGGAGGCACGTTCCTGCATCATCAGTGAGAACAGCTCAACCGCTTTGATGCGCTGCTTGCGAATGCTGTCGTCTTTTTCGTACAGGGTGTACAGACGTTCGAATTCGTCCTGATCGGCGAAGAAGGCATCGTACAGGCCCGGGACGTCGGACGGGCTGAACAGGGTAATGTCTTCACCTTTCAGCAGACGGGTGTACATCAGTTTGTTGATCTGTACGCCGTAGTCCATGTGGCGAACGCGGTTGGCGTCGGTACCCCGGTTGTTTTTCAGCACCAGCAGGCTTTCGACTTCCAGGTGCCACATCGGGTAGAACAGCGTGGCGGCACCGCCGCGTACGCCGCCCTGCGAGCAGGACTTCACCGCGGTCTGGAAGTGCTTGTAGAACGGGATACAGCCGGTGTGGAACGCTTCGCCGCCGCGGATCGGGCTGCCCAGCGCACGAATGCGACCGGCGTTAATGCCGATACCCGCGCGCTGGGAAACGTATTTCACGATAGCGCTGGAGGTGGCGTTGATGGAGTCGAGGCTATCGCCGCACTCGATCAGCACGCAAGAACTGAACTGACGCGTTGGGGTGCGCACGCCGGACATAATCGGCGTCGGCAGCGAGATTTTAAACGTGGAGACCGCATCGTAGAAACGCTTGATGTAGTCCAGACGCGTCTCGCGCGGATAGTTGGAGAACAGACAGGCAGCAACCAGAATGTAGAGGAACTGAGCGCTCTCATAAATTTCACCGGTCACACGGTTCTGCACCAGATATTTGCCTTCCAGCTGCTTAACGGCAGCGTAGGAGAAGCTCATATCGCGATCGTGAACAATGAACGAATCCATCTGCTTGAACTCTTCTTCCGTGTAGTCTTCCAGCAGATGAGTATCGTATTTACCTTTTTTCACCATCTTCGTGACGTGGTCGTACAGCGCAGGCGGCTCAAACTGACCGTAGGCTTTTTTACGCAGATGGAAGATAGCCAGGCGCGCGGCGAGATACTGATAATCCGGCGCATCGCGGGAGATCAGATCCGCGGCTGCCTTAATGATGGTTTCGTGGATATCGGCGGTTTTGATGCCGTCGTAAAACTGAATGTGAGAGCGCAGTTCTACCTGAGAAATCGAAACGTTATTCAGTCCTTCTGCCGCCCAATCCAGTACACGATGGATTTTATCGAGATTAATGCGCTCGGTGCTACCGTCACGCTTTGTCACCAGCAGACTCTGATTCATGTGGATTATACCTGTCCGTGAGAGAAAATATCCCCCGCTTATCCACAGAACGCCGTTGTGACTAACTCTGTGGATAAATACTATATGTAGGGGGTTGTAGATAAAAGAAACGCTATATGGTGAGTATTTTAGTAAGGATTCTTTTGAGTACAAGGGTTGATTTTGACGTTAATTTGAGGTTGCGTAAGCGTAATAATCGTGAAGTCCACGTCGTATAAGGCCTGGCGGAGATGTCAATAAACTGGAAAATAAAAATGAAAATTTGATCGAGTGCTGATTTCTTCGACGGATATAAAAATTACGCGGCTTGATGCCGCGCAATCATCAGATCATCATCATATGAAAAACTGCGCTGGTTATGCGCTTTTCGCGGTTGTATGCAACATATAGTTAACATCTACGCCCGGCGCCAGCTTGAAGGTGTTGGTCAGCGGATTGTAGTGCAGGCCGATAATATGCTGCTCTTTCAGAGTAGTCTGATCCACCCAGCCTATCAGCTCCGCCGGCTTAATGAATTTTTTCACGTCATGAGTGCCTTTAGGCACCATTTTCATCACGTACTCCGCGCCGACCACCGCCATCAGCCACGCTTTACCGTTGCGGTTAATGGTCGAGAAGAAGACCTGGCCGCCGGGCTTCACCAGTCGTGCGCAGGCGTGAACCACCGATTGCGGGTCCGGAACGTGCTCCAGCATTTCCATGCAGGTCACCACATCGTACTGGCCGGCGTGCTTCGCCGCGTGTTCTTCTACCGTCTCCTGGACATAGTCGACCTGAACGCCGCTTTCCAGCGCGTGCAGTTTCGCCACCTGTAGCGGTTCAAAACCCATGTCGAGCCCGGTTACCGTTGCTCCTTCACGCGCCATGCTCTCGGCAAGGATGCCGCCGCCGCAGCCAACATCAAGGACCTTTTTGCCAAACAGGCCGCCAGAACGCTCCGCAATATAGCCAAGGCGCAGCGGGTTGATGCGATGTAAGGGCTTGAACTCACCCTCTAAGTCCCACCAGCGCGAGGCGACGGCTTCGAATTTAGCAATTTCATGATGATCAACGTTGTGGGCCACCGGCTGTTTTTCGGCATTCATGGGCGCTTCGACTCCTTTTCTGTTCAGACCGGCGAGTATATCAGGTGACCGGCGTGAATAAACGTCTATCCCCATCGCCTTTTGCCGCGACCGGATGACGCGAATCGGAGCGCCTGTGTTTGCCGCCACGAGGCGGCGCGAAATTCATTGGGTATAGATTTACCCGTATCACCGCGGCTGTGTTATAATTTGCGACCTTTGAATCCGGGATACAGTAGAGGGATAGCGGTTAGATGAGCGACCTTGCGAGAGAAATTACACCGGTCAACATTGAGGAAGAGCTTAAGAGCTCGTATCTGGATTATGCGATGTCGGTCATTGTTGGCCGTGCGCTGCCGGATGTCCGAGATGGCCTGAAACCGGTACACCGTCGCGTACTTTACGCCATGAACGTATTGGGCAATGACTGGAACAAAGCCTATAAAAAATCCGCCCGTGTCGTGGGTGACGTAATCGGTAAATACCACCCTCATGGTGATACCGCCGTTTATGACACCATTGTACGTATGGCGCAGCCATTCTCCTTGCGTTATATGCTGGTCGATGGCCAGGGTAACTTCGGTTCTGTCGATGGCGACTCCGCCGCAGCGATGCGTTATACGGAAATCCGTATGTCGAAAATCGCCCACGAGCTGATGGCCGACCTGGAAAAAGAGACGGTTGATTTTGTCGACAACTATGACGGCACGGAACGTATCCCTGACGTCATGCCGACGAAAATCCCTAACCTGCTGGTGAACGGTTCGTCCGGTATCGCCGTCGGGATGGCAACCAACATTCCGCCGCACAACCTGACGGAAGTGATCAACGGCTGCCTGGCCTATATCGACGATGAAAATATCTCCGTTGAAGGGCTGATGGAGCATATTCCGGGGCCGGACTTCCCGACCGCCGCCATTATTAATGGTCGTCGTGGTATTGAGGAAGCGTACCGCACCGGTCGTGGCAAAATTTATATTCGCGCCCGCGCAGAGGTGGAAACCGATGCGAAAACGGGTCGTGAAACCATCATCGTGCACGAAATTCCGTATCAGGTGAACAAAGCGCGTCTGATCGAGAAAATTGCCGAGCTGGTGAAAGACAAACGCGTTGAAGGCATCAGCGCGCTGCGTGATGAGTCTGATAAAGACGGGATGCGTATCGTGATTGAAGTGAAACGCGATGCGGTGGGCGAAGTGGTTCTCAACAACCTCTACTCCCAGACGCAGCTGCAGGTCTCCTTCGGTATCAACATGGTTGCGCTGCACCATGGTCAGCCGAAGATCATGAATCTGAAAGATATTCTTTCTGCGTTCGTGCGCCACCGCCGTGAAGTGGTGACGCGTCGTACCATTTTCGAACTGCGTAAAGCCCGCGATCGTGCGCATATCCTCGAAGCGCTGGCGATTGCGCTGGCCAACATCGACCCGATCATCGAGCTTATCCGCCGCGCGCCAACGCCTGCGGAAGCGAAAGCGGGTCTGATTGCGCGGTCCTGGGATCTGGGCAACGTGGCGGCGATGCTGGAACGTGCCGGTGATGATGCCGCGCGTCCGGAGTGGCTGGAGCCAGAGTTCGGCGTGCGCGACGGTCAATACTATCTGACCGAGCAGCAGGCGCAGGCTATCCTGGATCTGCGTCTGCAGAAACTGACCGGCCTTGAGCATGAAAAACTGCTTGATGAATACAAAGAGCTGCTGGAACAGATCGCTGAACTGCTGCATATTCTGGGCAGCGCCGATCGTCTGATGGAAGTGATTCGTGAAGAGCTGGAAGCCATGCGCGAACAGTTCGGCGACCCGCGTCGTACCGAAATCACCACCAACACCGCGGATATCAACATCGAAGATCTGATCAACCAGGAAGATGTGGTGGTCACCCTGTCTCACCAGGGCTATGTGAAGTATCAGCCGCTGACCGACTATGAGGCGCAGCGTCGCGGCGGCAAAGGTAAATCGGCCGCACGTATTAAAGAAGAAGACTTTATCGACCGCCTGCTGGTGGCTAATACCCATGACACGATCCTCTGCTTCTCCAGCCGTGGTCGTCTGTACTGGATGAAGGTCTATCAGCTGCCGGAAGCCAGCCGTGGCGCGCGCGGGCGTCCAATCGTCAACCTGCTGCCGCTGGAAGCTAACGAACGCATCACCGCCATTCTGCCGGTACGCGAATACGAAGAAGGCGTGAACGTCTTTATGGCGACCGCCAGCGGTACCGTGAAGAAAACCGCGCTGACCGAGTTCAGCCGTCCGCGTTCTGCCGGGATCATCGCGGTGAACCTGAACGAAGGCGACGAGCTGATTGGCGTTGACCTGACGAACGGGAATGATGAAGCGATGCTGTTCTCTGCCGCGGGTAAAGTGGTGCGCTTTAAAGAGAGCGCGGTCCGTGCCATGGGCCGTACCGCAACCGGCGTTCGCGGCATTAAGCTGGCGGGTGACGATAAAGTGGTTTCGCTGATCATCCCACGCGGCGAAGGCGCTATCCTGACCGTCACGCAGAATGGTTACGGTAAACGTACCGCGGCGGCAGAGTATCCGACGAAGTCCCGTGCCACGCAGGGCGTTATCTCGATTAAGGTCACCGAGCGTAACGGTTCCGTGGTCGGCGCCGTGCAGGTTGATGATTGCGATCAGATAATGATGATCACCGATGCGGGCACGCTGGTGCGTACGCGCGTTTCGGAAGTCAGCATCGTTGGTCGTAACACGCAGGGCGTTATTCTGATCCGTACCGCGGAAGATGAAAACGTCGTGGGCCTGCAGCGTGTAGCCGAGCCGGTTGATGATGAAGAGCTGGATGCCATCGACGGCAGCGTAGCGGAAGGCGACGACGAGATCGCGCCGGAAACTGACGCTGACGCGGATGATGACGCTGGCGAAGATGAAGAATAATCTGCGCTAGTGGTGCGAAAAGGGCCGGGAGATACCCCGGCCCTTTTTTTTAATTCACTCTTTCTACTATCATGGCGATCCCCTGCCCACCGCCAATGCACAACGTGGCCAGTCCCAGTGTTTTATCCCGCACCTGCAGAGCATGAAGCAGCGTGACCAGAATCCGCGCGCCGCTGGCACCAATAGGGTGTCCGAGCGCGATAGCACCGCCGTTGACGTTCACTTTCTGCGGATCAAAGCCGAGTGTTTTCCCGACGGCAAGGAACTGTGCCGCAAACGCCTCATTGGCTTCAATCAGATCGATATCCGCGAGCTGTAATCCACTCTGTTGCAGTGCCTTTTTCGTGGCGGGAACCGGCCCCATGCCCATCAGTGCCGGAGCGACGCCGCCGCTGGCATAGGCTTTAATGCGGGCAAGGGGTTTAAGCCCTGCTGCCAGCGCTGCAGATTCTTCCATTACCACCAGTGCCGCCGCGCCGTCATTGATACCGGAAGCATTACCTGCCGTTACCGTTCCAGCCTTGTCGAAGGCCGGACGTAATGCGGCAAGACCCTCTATAGTGGTGTCCGATTTGGGAAACTCATCGCGATCAAAAACAACGGATTTCTTGCGCGAGATTACGTTGATGGGGATGATTTCCGTCTGAAAGGCGCCGCTTTCAATAGCCGCGACCGCTTTATGCTGCGATTGTAGGGAAAGTTCATCCTGCATCTCCCGGCTGATGCCATACTCCCGGGCGACATTTTCGGCAGTGATCCCCATATGATAGCCGTGCGTGGAGCAGAGCAGACCATCGCGTAGAATAACGTCGGATACCTCTGCATCGCCGAGACGATAGCCCCAGCGGGCTTTCGCATTCAGCAGATAAGGCGCCAGGCTCATGTTCTCCATACCACCAGCAATTATCGCCTGCGCCTGCCCAGCCTGAATAGCCTGGGCAGCAAGCGCGACGCTTTTAAGACCGGAGCCGCAAACCTTGTTCACGGTGAAACCACAGACCGTTTCGGCAAGACCGCTTTTCAACAGAGCCTGGCGAGCGGGATTTTGCCCAAGCCCGGCCTGAAGCACATTCCCCATAATGACTTCATCAACGCGCTGTGGATCGAGTTGGGCGCGTTCGAGAGCAGACTTAATCACGGTTGCGCCAAGATCTATCGCGCTGGTAGTTGCGAGTGCGCCATTAAAGCTGCCGATGGCAGTGCGTGTCGCACTGACGATGACACAATTTTTCATCTTCTGTTCCTTAAAATGAGAGTTGCTGTCAGAGCAAGGCCAAACCAATGACAAAAATAATTCCGGAGAAGAGCAGTGCGGTGATGCAGTAGCCCATAATGTCGCGAACGCCCAGTCCTGCGATGGCTAGTGCGGGTAACGCCCAAAAGGGTTGTGCCATGTTCATCCACTGCTCGCCGTAGGCGATTGCCATTACCGATTTACCGAGATTGGCTCCCAGCGCCTGGGCCGCAGGCATGACAAACGGTCCCTGGATAACCCAGTGGCCGCCGCCGGAGGGGACGGCAAAGTTAATCAATGCTGAGCTAAAGAAGGTCATCACCGGGAAGGTGTCTTTGTTAGCGACGTTAATGAAGAATTCGGTAATGAGGCCGCCGAGGCCGGAGTGTTCCATCATCAGTTGGATCCCGGCGTAGAAAGGAAATTGCACCAGAATTCCAGCAGTGCTGCGCGCTGCTGCGCTAATGGCGCGCATATAGGCCATTGGCGTTTTGTGTAGCAGCAGGCCAGCAATCATAAACATCAGATTGACGGTGTTGATGGTGATGTTAAATCCCTTCTCGACGAAATAAAGGGTCAGATAAGCAATACCCAGTACGCCGACGAGCAGAGCAAGGATGCGGCTTTCTTCCAGTCGTTCAGATGGCGGAGCATCAGGCGGCAGTTTCTTCTGAAAATCGGCCTCTTCCTGCAGCAATCTTGGATCGATCCTGATCACATCAGACGGTTTTGGCGTCATCATTCGGGTAATGAACGGCATCACCACGATGAGCCCAAGTGTGATAAAGATGTTGAATCCGGTGAACAGGGTATCGCTAACCGGGATTAAGCCTGCAATATGTTCAACCGGGTTGCCAGGTGTGGCCGCCAGCAGAGGCATTGAGCCGGAGAAGCCTCCGCCCCAGGTGAGAAAACCAATATAAGCGCAGGCAATCAGCAGCGGATAGTCAGAACCAGGAACCCGGCGGGCAACTTCCCGAGCAAACATTGCTCCGACCACCAGGCCAAAGCCCCAATTGATTACGCAGGCAACCGAGCCGAAGAAGGTGACCAGCATAACGCCCTGAACCGGCGTCTTAGCCGCTGAAGCTGTGGTACGCAACAGGCTTTTCACCGGTCCGGAACTTGCCAGAGCATGGCCGGTGACAATGATCAACGCCATTTGCATACCAAACGCCAGTAAATTCCAGAAACCATCTCCCCAGAGTTTCACCATGCTTATTGGCGTTTGTGGCGTCAGCCAGAGCGCAATAGCGAAGGTTAACAGGGTTAACAGCATGGCAAAGATTAACGGATCGGGGAGCCAGCGGCTAACGACGCGCGTCATGAAGCGTGATATACGGCCAATCATGCGTCACCCCGTTGGATTAACAGGTTGGCGGTAATCTCGAAATGCGCTTCGGTTTTTGCCCGCAGAGTAGCGATATCGCATCCTTCGATGATTTCGGTGAGCCACATCTTGCCGTCAATAAAGCGGAACACTGCAAGCTCGGTCACCAGCATATGCACAGCATGCCGTGCAGTAAGCGGCATCGTACATTGGCGGAGAATCTTCGCCGAACCATCTTTCGCGCAGTGTTCCATTGCGATAATGACCTTGCGCGCGCCGGTGACCAGATCCATCGCTCCCCCCATGCCTGGGACCATTTTTCCAGGGACGACCCAGTTGGCAAGGTTGGCCTGCTCATCCACCTGCAGCCCGCCGAGAACGCAGGCATCAACGTGGCCACCGCGGATCAGCGCGAAGGACATGGCGCTGTCGAACATTGCAGCACCGGGTAAAATACCGCACGGTTGGCCGCCGGCATTCACCAGGTCGGGATGGGCCGTAGTGACCGGGCCAAGCCCGAGGAAGCCGTTTTCTGATTGCAAGGTGATATGGATATCGCCAGGAAGATAGTTTGCGACCAGTGTCGGCAAGCCAATTCCGAGGTTAACGATGTCGCCATCGCGTAGTTCTTGCGCCACCCGGCGCGCAATACGTTGTTTAGCATCCATGATTATTTCTCCAGAGGCATGACGATATGATCGATAACGGCGCCAGGCGTCACAACTTGATCAGGGAGTAGAACCCCTGTTTCGACCAGTTCATCGGGTTCCGCTAGCGTGATGTCTGCCGCGAGGGCAATAAGGGGGTTAAAGTTGCGTGCGCTAAGCCGGTAGGTGAGGTTGCCAGTCGTGTCGGAGAGGTGGGCGCGAATAAGCGCCAGATCCGCACGTAAAGGGCGTTCCAGAAGCCAATCTTTGCTATCAAGAGTGAGAGATTGTTTCCCCTCCGCTACTACGGTACCGACGCCGGTCGGCGTCAGGAAACCTCCTAACCCTGCGCCCCCGCAGCGGATTTGTTCAACAAGGGTACCCTGCGGAACCAGTTGAACCTCCATCTCTCCGGCAATCATGCGGCGTCCTGTTTCGGGATTGGTGCCGATATGTGAGGCGATGACTCTGCTTACCCGGCCGTTGACGATCAGTGGACCAATGCCGGTATCGACGAATGCAGTATCGTTGGCAATGACGGTTAGATCTCTGACGCCGGATTCAAGTAACGCTTCGACAAGGCGGGGCGGGGTGCCAACCCCCATAAAGCCGCCAACCATAATGGTCATGCCGTCACGGAAGAAACGTGAGGCGTCCTGTAAGGTAATCAGTTTATTTTTCATTGTGTTTCCCTTTTGCATACTCCGTGTTGGGTACACAAAAGGCATAGCAAGCGGGATGCCAGAATACGATGTGGTGGGTGGTTCTTTTAATTCATTGAATTCTATATTTTATTTTTAATTTTTTCTGCGAAGGACTCGGTGGGAACTATGCAAAATCTTGCGCACTGCGCAAAATCCTGCATAGCAGATTTTGATTTTAAACGCCCGCAGGGTCGATATCGTACTCTTGCAGTTTGTACATCAAAGCACGCCGGCTGATCCCCAGCATTAGCGCGGTACGGGTGCGATTTCCCTCTTGCTGTTCGAGTACCTCAAGGATGATCCGCTTTTCCTCACGTTTGATCTCCTCTTTCAGATTTCGTTCTCCCGTCTGCGCAGGCTTCATTTCTGCCGTAGTACTGATGGAATGACGAAACTGAGCGGGTAAATCTTCAGTGAAAATGACCGCGCCGGTACTCATCACCACCGCGCGTTCAATAACGTTGGATAGTTCGCGTATATTGCCTGGCCAGTGCCAGGCGCTGATTATTGAGAGTGCTGCGGAATCAATCTCAATGATATCGCGCTGATTTTCCGAACTGAATTTCTGGAGAAAATGATTAGCCAGCAGTGCGATATCTTCCCGCCGCTCTCTTAACGGCGGTAGCGTCAGATGAATCACGTTCAGCCGATAAAACAAGTCTTCGCGGAAAAGACCTTCTTGCACCATTGTTTGTAGATCCCGGTTAGTAGCGGCGATAATGCGAATATCAACCTTAATGATTTGATGTCCGCCGATACGCTCAAATTCCCTTTCCTGCAGTATGCGCAGCAGTTTCGCCTGAAGGATAAGCGGCATTTCGCCAATTTCATCAAGTAACAATGTTCCCTGATGTGCGCGCTCAAAGAGTCCCTGGCGCAGTGTCTGAGCGCCGGTAAAGGCGCCTTTTTCATGACCAAAGAGTTCACTTTCCAGTAACGATTCAGGTAGTGCAGCGCAATTGATCTTGATAAACGGTCCGTTCGCCCGGCAGGAGTTATAGTGGATCGCACGGGCAATCAACTCTTTCCCGGTCCCGCTTTCGCCGCTAATCAGCACGCTGGCCTGTGAGAGGGCAATTTTAGCCGTATCTTTACAGATATCCATCATCGCCGGGCTGTTCGTCAGGATATGCCCCCATTGCCAACTGGTGTTCAGCGCCTTATGCAGGCTGCGGATCTCCTGCTTCATCGCCTGAAGCTGTAGCGCTCGCTGAATCACTAAGGTTAGTTCGTCAAGATCAAAGGGTTTGATAACATAGTCAAATGCCCCGCTGCGTAATGCTTCGACTGCCGTCTCCACTTCCGCATAGGCAGTCATCAAAATGATGGGGATCCTTGGCTCCATAGCCCGCATGGCTTTCAGCGCGGCAATACCGTCCATTTCTGGCATCCGAATATCCATTAACACCACATCTGGCTGTGTCTGTTCAAAGGTTCGCAGAGCTTCCCTTCCGTTACCCACAGAGTGCGTCTCGTGTCCCTGTAAGGAAAATGCCGTACTCAGCATTCGGCGAACGTTATCTTCGTCATCAACGATGAGAATACGGTAGATGGATTTCATACGCACACGCTCTCCCGGGGATTGATGGGTAAAATAAGAGTGAAGATTGCGCCGCATCCCGGTGTGCTGGTAACGCGGATATCTCCTTGATGTGCATTGATTATTCTCTGGCTTAGCGCGAGACCAAGGCCGGTTCCTGAGGCTTTAGTCGTGAAAAAGGGGTCAAATATCTTTTTTTGCAGCGCGGTATCAATACCGCAACCATCATCTTCAATCGCGACCGCCAACTGCGTTGGCGTATATTGCCAGGTTCGAATGTGAATCTCCCCTCGCGCGCCGATAGCCTGTACTGCATTAATCAACAGATTGAGAAGTACCTGCTTGAGCAATTCGCGATCTGCGACAATGGTGGATTGGCTGGCGTCGAAATCCGTAACAAAAGTGATTCTGGCCTGCACACCGGAGGTTTGAACCAGAATCAAGGCCTCTTCAATTAGCGCATTAAGATAGACGTCTTGCCACTGGCTATGCCGGGGACGGGAGAAATCCAGCAACTGCTGGATGACCTTATTAATTGAGTCTATTTCTTTGAGCGCAATGGATAAATATTCTTGATGTACCGGTAGGGTAGTTTGCTGGAGAATGATCTGCACGTAGCCGCGGATTGCCGTCAGCGGATTACGAACTTCATGAGCCACGCCAGCCATTAATTCGCCCAGGGTGGCGAGTCTCTCCGTTTGGGCAAGTCGACGCTGCGCCTCTTTACGGGCTGTCAAATCAGAAAAAATGACCAGTGCGCCGATCAAATCACCCCGCGCGTTGTGGATTCTGCTGGTCGTTACGCTCAATTCAATGGTGCGGCCGCGCGCTGGAAAACTGACCTCCTGAGCGAGATGCTCAATGCCGTGCGCCAGCGTGTCGAGAACGGGGCTACGGAAATGAGGATCGGTAAACAGTTTGGCATACGGTTGCCCGACCAGTTCATGCTGTTTGTAACCGGTAATCTGTTCTGCTGCGGGATTGATAGTCGTGACATCACCCTGCCTGTCGATAGCAAGAACCCCGTCGGCTGCATTTTCTATGATCAGATCGTTAAGGGTTTTCGTCTCGCGCAGCGTTTGTGCTAACGCATTTACGCTACGGCTAATTTGTCCCAATTCACCTGGCAAATGGGGTAATCGCGTAGGATTTTTTTGGGCAAGGGTGGAAAGGCTTTCGGTGATAATATCAATGTTGGCACTGAATCGCCGTGAAAAAAGCACAATCAGCAGCAGGCTGCTCATCAATCCCATCGCCAGGACTGCAATAATTCGGACGTCCATCTTCCAGGCCTGCTGTCGAATATCTTCTGTCAGCTCGTTGGCCCAGATATAGCCGATGACTTCTCCATGTCGTTCGATTGGAATCATGGAGTTAAGAATATCGCCGCGAACCTGCTTGCCTGAGAATACCAGCGGAGCGTTGGTGCTCATGACTCTACGGCCAGGATGCTCTGCTGTAATGGTGATGCCGACGGTATCCTGGAAAAGGTGTGCAGGGGCGTAGGTGATAATGGCATCCAGCTCCTTATTGTAATACCCTGCGCCGATACCGGGGAAGGCATCAGTAATACGCTCGGTAACGGGGCTTAGCTCATTATTAAGAGCCAGGATGCGTTCATGACGAGGTAAATGGCTGTAGTGGTTAAAGCTATCGGCTAGCGCAGTATTCAGCAGGTTAACGACTGCTGATAGTTTTTTTTCTTTTTCAGACAAGACTGCTGAACGGCCCTCTGTTTCTACGATATAACCAATAGAAATTATCGGTATGCAAACCATCAGTATAGCCATCAGAATCATTTGGTTTCGCAAACGTCGGGGATATACCCGGCGCATCATCCATTTTAGGTCGTGCATACAGCTATCCATGTTGGGTGTTTTTTAGGCGAATATCTATTATTGAGTGGAGGGCCGCGTGTTTCTCGGCGGTGTATCATATTCTCGTAAAGAGATAGCATTGCGACGTTGGTCATTTACCGCTACCTTAACCCCATTCTGTTGAGTCCTTGACGGCCGAGTATCGCCACATTGAAATATCTTGCCTCTTTTCATACCACGCTAAAGGTTTCACGCTACCTGTTCAGGGCGCTGGCGGTACTGCTCTGGATGCTGATCGCTTTCGTTTCCGTGTTCTATATCGTCAACGCCCTGCATGACCGGGAGTCGGAAATCCGCCAGGAATTTAACCTCAATGCCGATCAGGCGCAGCGTTATATCCAGCGGACCGCGGATGTGATTAAAGAGCTGAAATACGTGGCGGGAAACCGTCCGAGCGGCGGCGGCGAGGGAGGGGCCACTGCGGTTCCGAACGGCAACATCGCCGTTCCAGATTTCGAGCCGCTGTACGCTGATTCTGATTGCGGGGCGATGGGGGCCACCTGGCGTAACTCCCTGCAGTCACTGGCGTGGTTTATGCGCTACTGGCGCGATAACTTTTCCGCGACCTATGACCTCAACCGCATCTTCCTCATTGGCAGCGATAATTTATGTATGGCCAACTTTGGCCTGCGGGAAGTGCCGCTGGAGCGCGATCAGGCGCTGAAAGTGCTGCACCAGCGGATTGAGCAGTACCGCGATGCGCCGCAAAACGAGCGCGGCAACAACCTGTTCTGGATAAGTCAGGGCATGCGTCCGGGCGTGGGGTATTTTTACGCGCTGACGCCGGTGTATATGGCAAACCGCCTGCAGGCGCTGCTGGGCGTTGAGCAGACCATTCGTATGGAGAGCTTCTTTACGCCGGGCAGCCTGCCAATGAGCGTCACGATTCTTGATGACAACGGACAGCCGCTTATTTCTCTTGCCGGGCAGGAGAACAAAATCAAGGGCGACGCCCGCTGGATGCAGGAGCGGATCTGGTTTGGCTACACCGCGGGTTTCCGCGAGCTGGCGCTGAAGAAGAGCCTGCCGCCGTCGTCGTTAAGCATTGTCTATTCCGTGTCGGTCGATCAGGTGCTCGAACGTATCCGGATGCTGATTATCAACGCGATTGTCCTGAATATCCTGACCGGGGTTATCCTGTTTGCCCTGGCGCGGATGTATGAGCGGCGAATCTTTATCCCGGCGGAAAATGATGCCCAGCGTCTGGAAGAGCATGAGCAGTTCAACCGTAAAATCGTCGCCTCGGCGCCGGTGGGGATTTGTATCCTGCGCACCCTCGATGGCACCAATATTCTGAGCAACGAACTGGCGCACAACTACCTCAATATGCTGACCCATGAGGACCGACAGCGGTTAACGCAGATTATTTGCGGCCAGCAGGTCAACTTCGTGGATGTGCTGACCAGCAACAACACCAACCTGCAGATTAGCTTCGTGCATTCGCGCTATCGCAATGAAAACGTCGCGATTTGCGTGCTGGTCGACGTCAGCGCCCGCGTCAAGATGGAAGAGTCGTTGCAGGAGATGGCGCAGGCCGCGGAGCAGGCCAGCCAGTCGAAATCCATGTTCCTCGCCACCGTCAGCCATGAGCTGCGAACGCCGCTGTACGGGATTATCGGTAACCTCGACCTGCTGCAAACCAAAGAGCTGCCTAAAGGGGTAGACAGGCTGGTCACGGCGATGAATAACTCTTCGAGCCTGCTGCTGAAAATTATCAGCGATATCCTCGATTTCTCAAAAATCGAATCCGAGCAGCTGAAAATCGAACCCGGTGAGTTTTCGCCGCGTGAGGTGATGAACCATATCTCCGCCAACTATTTACCGCTGGTGGTGCGTAAACAGCTGGGGCTGTACTGCTTTATCGAGCCTGACGTTCCGCAGCTGATGTCCGGCGATCCGATGCGTTTGCAGCAGGTCATTTCTAACCTGCTGAGCAACGCCATTAAGTTTACCGATACCGGCTGTATCGTCCTGCACGTGCAGTGCGCCGGGGATTACCTGCAAATTAGCGTGCGCGATACAGGCGAGGGGATCCCGGCAAAAGAGGTGGTGCGCCTGTTTGATCCGTTCTTCCAGGTGGGGACCGGCGTACAGCGCAACTTCCAGGGCACCGGGCTGGGGCTGGCGATCTGTGAAAAGCTGATCAGCATGATGGACGGCGATATTGCCGTTGAAACCGAACCGGGAATGGGCAGCCGCTTTACCATTCGTATTCCGCTGTACGGTGTGCAAAACCGCCCGCCGCTGGCGATTGATAGTCTGGCGGGTAAATGCTGCTGGCTGGCTATCCGCAATACCTCCCTGGCGCTGTTTGTCGAGTCGCTGCTCAAGCATCACGGTCTGCAGAGCCAAATCTATGACGGGCAACAGCCAGGGGCTGATGATATTTTGCTGACCGATGATGAGGATCAGCAGGACATGCGCTGGCAGGGGAGTGCGGCGGTGATTTTCTGTCGCCGCCATATCGGTATTCCGCTGGAACGCGCGCCTGGTGAGTGGGTACACAGCGTGACGACACCGCACGAACTGCTGCCGCTACTGGGACGTATCTTCCGCATTGCGGTGACGACCACCGAACATGGCCCGGCGCTCAGCGCGCCGGAAACCCAGGTCGCCAGCAATGACGATATGATGATCCTGGTGGTGGACGACCACCCGATTAACCGCCGGCTACTGGCCGACCAGCTTGGCTCGCTCGGATATCAGTGCGTGACGGCGAACGATGGGGTCGATGCGCTGGGCGTGCTGAGTAAACAGCATATCGACATTGTGCTGAGCGATGTCAACATGCCGAATATGGATGGCTATCGCCTGACGCAACGTATCCGCGAGCTGGGAATGACCCTGCCGGTCATCGGGGTGACCGCCAACGCGCTGGCTGAGGAGAAACAGCGCTGTCTGGAGTCGGGGATGGATAACTGTCTGTCTAAACCGGTAACGCTCGATATTATCAAGCAGACGCTGGCAATCTACGCCGCGCGGGTGCGTAAAGAACGTCAGGAACAGGAATAGGGCAGGAAACCGCTGTGGACTTGCCCGGATAAGGCGCGGCGCCGTTATCCGGGCTGGAAGCGTTACTCTTTGTCAGTGGCGCTCAGAGAAACGGAAGACAGGTAGTTCAGCAGCGCGATATCGTTTTCCACGCCCAGCTTCATCATCGCCGATTTCTTCTGGCTACTGATGGTTTTAATGCTGCGGTTCAGTTTTTTGGCAATCTCGGTCACGAGAAAACCTTCGGCGAACAGGCGCAGCACTTCGCTCTCTTTCGGCGACAGGCGCTTGTCGCCGTAACCGCTGGCGCTGATTTTTTCCAGCAGGCGCGAAACGCTTTCCGGAGTGAATTTTTTGCCTTTCTGCAGTGCCGCCAGCGCTTTGGGCAGATCGGTCGGGGCGCCTTGTTTCAGCACGATCCCTTCGATATCCAGATCCAGCACTGCGCTCAGGATAGCCGGATTGTTGTTCATCGTCAGAACGATGATAGACAGATCCGGGAAATGGCGTTTGATGTATTTGATCAACGTGATCCCGTCGCCGTATTTATCGCCCGGCATCGACAGGTCGGTAATCAAAACGTGTGCGTCTAACTTAGGAAGATTATTGATAAGTGCCGTTGAATCTTCAAATTCGCCGACCACGTTGACCCATTCGATTTGCTCAAGGGATTTACGAATACCGAACAGTACGATCGGGTGGTCATCGGCAATAATTACGTTCATAGTGTTCATGTATTAGGCTACCTTGCTACAGCAAGCTCTTGACGTAAACGTCAATGTCGCTGATATATTTTTCTATGCCTTGCGCATCTTTCTCGCGAATCAGATGCTCAAGCGTTTCACATAACTGTTTGCCGGGTATCAGATTAAGCATAGCAAACGCCCCTTTGAGGCGGTGCGCTGTCTGGGCCAGCGCAGCTAAGTCGCTCGTTGCCAGTTCAGTATACAGCCTCTTAACATCATCCGGAACTGTGTCGGCAAACAGTGCGTAATAGCCGCTGGCATGGAGTTCGGCGTTACTTTCGCTTCCCGCAGAGGTGGCTTGCCCCTCTTCCTGCGCCAGCTGCTGTTCAATCAGTTGCAGAATCGCTTCCTGCATCGCTGTGCTGATATTAAAATTGACACGCAGCTGGCCTGGGCCAATTTTGCGTATCCCGACCTCATCATCGCTTAAAAGCAAGCCCGAAGCAGTAAGATTAGACGGATTATCCGTTAAAAAGAGATCGTATTGTTGACTTGTCAGCCTTTCATCCGGCGTGATGCAGGTTGCTCCCCAGCTTTCGAGCTGGCGCACCGCAATCCGCCGGACCTCATTGGCGGTAATATCCAGCATCACCACGACATCATCCAGCAGATGTTCGCCGGAGTTGCTCTCTTCTTCGCTGGCTGGCATTTTGAGATGCAGAGAATAGCGGGTTCCCAGCGACTCGCGGGCCTTGATATTCATCTGACCGCCAAGCCTGCGCGTCAGGCGATCGCAGAGCCAGAAGGTGAGGGCGTTGGCTTTCCCATACCGATCGGACTGGGTCTCGTTAAGGAACGGGAAGTGCATATTGTCGATTTCGTTGCCGGAAACGCCGTTGCCGGTATCGAGAATACGGAAAGTCAGCCGGTCGTCTGCGGGCTCGTCTTTACTCACTTCGAGCGTGATTTTGCCCATTTGCGTCGTGGTTACCGAGTATTGAATGAGCAACAGCAGCGTGCGGCGCAGCGCATCGCGATCGCCATAGCGCTGTTCATTGGCCGGCAGCGCATTGTTCATCAGCAGCTGCAGACCTTTACGTTTAATGCTCGGCAATACCTCAGGCACCACTTCATCGATCAGCTCCTGAATGGAGAACCGCACTGGATTGCTTTTCCAGCTATCGCTCTCCAGCAGGTTCGCCAGCTGAATTTCATCAATCAGCTGTACCAGCTGGTCCGCATGCTGCGCAAGCTGGAGGCTTTGGGCAATACCCATGGCTGCCGCTTCTGCGGCCAGGCTCTGCGCCGGCTGTTTTAAGGCGCTGCCGATATGCTGCATAAATGCCATGCGCCCCTGCTGGTTTTTCTCATACAGACGCTGGGCCTGTTTCAGTTTTTTATTGACCAGCACTTCCCGGTCCTGATCGCGAATAATGAAGATCTGCGTGCGCGGCGCAACCTGGCTGCGATACTGACGGATTTCATACAGTTCGTTGTTGATAGTCGCCTGAATCACTCCCTGATGCTGATCGGCCATGTTGGTGATGTTTTGCAGATTCAGATGCGGCAGGAGATGATCGGCAATCGGGTTGCTGATAATCGTGCGGTTGGCTTCCTGATCGTGGACCAGCAGCCCCAGCGGCAGTAGCGAGACTATCTCTTCGTTAATGGCACGCAGGGTGCGCAATTCGCTATTGGCCGCAGAAGAGACGGCGGTGCCGCTCTGACGGCTGCGGCCATTGTAATGGCGAAACGTCGTGAAGCCGAACAGCGTTAAAGCCAGCAGACCGATGATCAGCAGCAGCGGCAGGAGAACATTCTGCAGGGATTCCAGCAGCATAGAACCGAAGGGAACCACCCAGATCAGACGCATCCCGGTGGTGCTGATGCTGGTGATGATCTCAATCCGTGCCCCGTTAAAGTCGATATTGACGCTATCGGCGGTCTCTTTTTCCGGGTTAGTGGCCGTGTTTTGCGCCGGGTCGGGTTCAATACGGAAATTATCCAGCGGCATGCCGGGCGGAATCAGGTCATTTATCGGCAGGTCAAAGGCAACAACGGTCGCCAGATGGCCCGGCTGGTTAAAGGTGGTGCGCAGGGTGAAATAGTGGCCATTCTGCCAGGAGAGGCGGCGCAGGGAGGAAAAGGTTTCCCGCTCGTCCAGGGTGTTGGCCTGCAGCAGCATCTCCGCGCGGCGGGATTCGACCACGCTGGTAATCGTTGATTCTTTAAAGCTGGATGACAGGTCTTTCAGCGGCAGCGTCGACACCAGGATCAGGCTGTTATCCAGACCATTCAGATAGTACATCGACCAGGGGATGGTTTCCGCCCCCCACAAGATGTCGAGGTAGCTGGACATTTTCTGCGTCATCTCAAGGGTCGCGCTGTCGTGCGAACCAAAGATCAGCGCTTCGGTTTTCCGCCGCGGTTTTTCCAGGTAGTAAACATCCTGCTTCAAACGCGTTTCTTGCAGGCCATCGCCGGCGTTGCTGGAAGGGGTGGCGGCGATATTGTCGTAAATCTGCCAGGTTGCGTAGCGCCAGGTATCGATGCGTTTATGCAGCGCGTGGCTGACATCAATGACCTGATAGCTTTTATCTTTTAGCCAGGTATTGACCGCGCTTTGGATCATAACCCCCATCGTCGCCAGCAGGACGATGACCATTAAAATGAAGAAGCGGGTGATGCTGCCTGGCATCAGAGAGAATTTTTTCTGGGTCATCGTGTGAGAGAGCGACTCATCAAGGTTTGTAAGCAGGGCATCGCCCCAGGTAGCTGCTAGCAGAGTGAATACGCTACTCAGTATAAAGGCTAATTTATCAAATCCATACTACAGATTGCGGCTCGCCAGTTTTTTTTAAGCGTAAGAATTATCTTAAAAAAACCTGACGCCAAAAGATGTACAGCCCGGCGAGATTTGTACAATTACTTACCTGTTGCGGGCAATAAATAGCACTAAATAACAAGAAATTATCTGGATAAGACTTTACTCAATCGCAAGGTTATTGATTAATAAACGTTATTTTTTTTCGTGAATATCACAAGATAATTAAGGTTATGTAAAGAAGGGTAAAAAAAAACCGAATGCGAGGCATCCGGTTGAAATAGGGGTAAACAGACATTCAGAACTGAATGACGGTAATAAATAAAGTTAATGATGATAGCGGAAGTTATTCTAGTCGCCGGGGGGGATTTTGTTTTGTCATTCAGTGCTATACATGAGTCAACGTGTAACCGCATGAACTTAATCAAGAAAATTTATTTTCTTGATTATTAGTGCTTATTTTTTTGCTTTTTAGCGATGAAGAAAAGTTCCCGTCCGCTTACAATTTGAAACATCTTGTGCGCATTTTGAAACACCTTAGAAGTTTTCGTATCATATTCTTGTTGGATTATTCTGCATTTTACAGCACAATGAATATAGCCGACTGATTAGAAGGGTAATCAGTAAGCAGTGGCAATAATAAAAGGCATATAACAAACAGAGGGTTAATAACATGAAAGTTAAAGTACTGTCCCTCCTGGTACCGGCTCTGCTGGTAGCAGGCGCAGCAAATGCGGCTGAAATTTATAACAAAGATGGCAACAAATTAGATCTGTACGGCAAAATCGACGGTCTGCACTATTTCTCTGACGATAAGGGCAATGACGGCGACCAGACCTACATGCGTTTAGGCGTTAAAGGCGAAACTCAGATCAATGACCAGCTGACCGGTTACGGCCAGTGGGAATACAACGTTCAGGCGAACAACACTGAAAGCTCCAGCAATCAGGCATGGACTCGTCTGGCATTCGCAGGTCTGAAATTCGGCGACGCGGGCTCTTTCGACTACGGTCGTAACTACGGCGTTGTTTATGACGTCACTTCCTGGACCGACGTTCTGCCGGAATTCGGCGGCGACACCTACGGTTCCGACAACTTCCTGCAGCAGCGTGCTAACGGTGTTGCAACCTACCGTAACTCTGACTTCTTCGGTCTGGTTGACGGCCTGAACTTTGCTCTGCAGTACCAGGGTAAAAACGGCAGCGTCAGCGGCGAAGGCGCGACCAACAACGGTCGTGACTGGAATAAACAGAACGGCGACGGTTTCGGTACTGCTGTCACTTATAACATCTGGGACGGCATCAGCGCTGGTTTCGCATACAGCCACTCTAAACGTACTGATGCGCAGAATGCGGCAAGCCTGCTGGGTAAAGGCGACAATGCTGAAACCTACACCGGCGGCCTGAAATACGACGCGAACAACATCTACCTGGCGACTCAGTACACCCAGACCTACAACGCAACCCGCGCTGGCTCCCTGGGCTTTGCTAACAAAGCACAGAACTTCGAAGTCGCTGCACAGTACCAGTTCGATTTCGGTCTGCGTCCGTCTGTGGCTTACCTGCAGTCTAAAGGTAAGGATCTGGAAGGCTTCGGCGACCAGGATCTCCTGAAATATGTTGATGTGGGCGCGACCTACTACTTCAACAAAAACATGTCCACCTATGTTGATTACAAAATCAACCTGCTGGACGACAACAACTTCACTCGTAGCGCCGGTATCTCTACCGACAATATCGTAGCTCTGGGCCTGGTTTACCAGTTCTAAGCACGCTGAAGTCTCGAAAAAGGCGCCTCTGGCGCCTTTTTTATGCCCGGTTTAACCTCGCTGGTGTAATCTTGCTGCCTTAGCAAGAGGAACCTGATTTATGGATATCACTTTTTTCCGCAGCGCGCTGTTCAGCGTCTGCGTACTGCTTTCCGGCTGCGATTCAGCCACGACCCCCACTACGCCAAAGAGCGCCGCGACGGTACTCGATGGTAAGACGATGGGCACATTCTGGCGGGTTAGCGTCGTGGGCATGGATGAAGGCAAAGCCGAGGCGCTGCGACAGAAGGTGCAGGCGCAGCTTGACGCCGACGATCGCCTGCTCTCCACCTGGAAAAACGATTCTGCGCTGATGCGCTTTAACCATGCCGCCACGACCGAGCCGTGGCCGGTCAGCGAGGCGATGGCCGATATTGTCACCCTGTCGCTGCGTATCGGCGCAAAAACCGCGGGCGCCATGGATATTACGGTGGGTCCGCTGGTGAATCTCTGGGGATTTGGCCCCGCCAGGCAACCGGTTAAAACGCCGGATCCTCAGCAGATTGCCGCCGCGAAAGCGCGCACCGGGCTCCAGCATCTGACGGTCATTAACCATGCGGATCGGCAATATCTGCAAAAAGACATCCCGGATCTGTTTGTCGATCTCTCTACCGTTGGCGAAGGCTATGCCGCCGATCATCTGGCTCGTCTGATGGAGCAGGAGGGGATTTCCCGTTATCTGGTTTCGGTCGGCGGGGCGTTGGTCAGCCGGGGGATGAATGCCGACGGGCTGCCGTGGCGAGTGGCCATCCAGAAACCAACCGATCGCGAAAATGCCGTACAGGCGATCGTGGATATCAACGGACATGGAATCAGCACCTCCGGCAGCTACCGCAACTATTATGAGCTGGACGGCAAACGTATTTCCCACGTTATCGACCCAAAAACCGGCCGGCCTATCGATCATAAACTGGTCTCGGTTACGGTCATCGCCCCGACGGCGCTGGAAGCCGATGGCTGGGATACCGGCCTGATGGTGCTGGGGCCGGAAAGAGCGCAGGAAGTTGTGCGCAAACAGGGGCTGGCGGTTTACATGATCGTTAAAGAGGGCGACGGGTTTAAAACCTGGATGTCGCCGCAGTTCCGCACTTTCCTCGTCGGCGAAAAGAATTAAACCGCAAGATTTCGGGTTTTTTTCATCGGGTGCTGATTCAGACTGACGATACACTTAAAGCAGGAGCCCATGATGAAACCGATAATTGCTGATACCGACGATCGCCGCTGGCAGGCGGTATGCGATCGTGATGCGCGAGCCGATGGTCAGTTTGTCTTTGCCGTCCTGACCACCGGCATCTGCTGCCGCCCGTCCTGCTGTTCGCGGCGAGCGCTGCGGGAGAATGTTCGCTTTTACCCCGGCGTTGAGGCGGCTATCGCCGATGGCTTTCGTCCCTGTAAGCGCTGCCAGCCGGATAAAAGCGATCCGCAGCAGCAGAAGGTGGACAAAGTCACTCGAGCCTGTCGCCTGCTGGAACAGGAATCGCCGGTGACCCTTGAGACGCTGGCGCAGGAGCTGGCGGTCAGCCCCTTTCATTTTCACCGTTTGTTCAAATCCGTCACCGGCATGACGCCGAAAGCCTGGCAACAGGCCTGGCGCGCGCGACGTTTGCGCGAAGCGCTGGGGCAGGGTGAAAAAGTGACGCCTGCCGTGTTGGCCGCAGGCTTCCCCGGAGGCAGCAGCTATTATCGTCAGGCGGATGCCGCGCTTGGGATGACCGCCCGCCAGTTTCGCCGCGGCGGCGAGGATACTGACATTATCTATACCGTCGACGACTGCGCGGTCGGCCGCTGTCTGGTCGCGGAAAGTGAACGGGGGGTCTGCGCCGTTTTACCGGGGGAAGAGGACGCGGCGTTGCTTGATGCGTTATCCCGTCTCTTCCCTCACGCCCGGCTTCTGCCGGGGGATGCGCATTTTTGCCTGCGGGTCGCCCAGGTTTTCGCCCATCTGGACGATCCTCGCCAGGCCATTAATCTGCCGCTGGATCTGCGCGGCACCGCGTTTCAGCTGCGCGTCTGGCAGGCGTTGCGCCAGATCCCGGCAGGAGAAACCCGCAGCTATCGTCAGGTCGCGCAGAGCATTGGTCAACCCCGTGCGGTCAGAGCCGTGGCAGGCGCCTGCGCGGCCAATAAACTGGCAATGGTTATCCCGTGTCATCGGGTCGTCCGCGAGGGCGGGGCGCTCTCAGGCTACCGCTGGGGAACGGCCCGCAAAGCGCAATTGTTGGCCCGGGAAGCGCAAACCGAGGAGAAGTGATGCTCGATTTATTTGCCGATATGCCTCCCTGGCAGGAGCCGCTGGCGCCGGGGGCCACCATTCTGCGGCGTTTCGCCCACCCGCGCGCGGCGGCGTTGCTGCAGGCGATAAAGCAGGTCGCCAGCCGTTCGCCGTTTCGGCAAATGGTGACGCCGGGAGGTTATACCATGTCGGTGGCGATGACCAACTGCGGCAGACTTGGCTGGACCACCGATATGCACGGCTACCTCTATGCCCCTGACGATCCGCTAACCAGCGAGGCCTGGCCGCCGATGCCGGCGATCTTTCGCGAACTGGCGGCGGAAGCGGCCTCTGACGGCGGCTATCCTCATTTTGCCCCCGACGCCTGTCTGATCAACCGCTACCTGCCGGGGGCCAAGCTATCGCTACATCAGGATAAAGATGAACGCGATCTGCGGGCGCCTATCGTTTCAGTGTCGCTGGGGCTGCCCGCCGTGTTCCAGTTTGGCGGTCTGCGGCGCAACGATCCGCTGCAGCGCGTGCTGCTGGAGCATGGCGATGTGGTGGTCTGGGGCGGGGAATCACGCCTGTTTTACCACGGTATCCAACCGCTGAAAGAGGGCGACCATCCGCAAACCGGCGCCTGTCGTTACAATCTCACCTTCCGTCTGGCTGGCGGCAGAGAATAAAAATAAGAATTATTCTTGATGTCATGGGCGAGCCGTTTAAACTGCTGGCTGTTTTGCTTGCCCGGATTGTGTGTTATGGAACTTGTGCTGCTTGTCTGGCGCCAGTATCGCTGGCCGTTTATCTCCGTCATGGCCCTGAGTCTGCTCAGTGCGGCGCTGGGAATCGGACTTATCGCCTTTATTAATCTGCGTCTGATGACCGTGGTCGATACCTCGCTGGCGGTGCTGCCGGAGTTTCTCGGTTTATTGCTGCTGCTGATGGTCGTGACGCTGAGTTCCCAACTGGCCCTGACCACGCTGGGACACCATTTTGTCTTCCGCCTGCGCGGCGAATTTATCAAGCGCATCCTTGATAGCCAAATCGAAAAGGTCGAGAAGAGCGGCAGCGCGTCGCTACTTGCCGGCTTAACCAGCGACATTCGCAATATCACCATCGCTTTTGTTCGCCTGCCGGAGCTGGTACAGGGGATTATCCTGACCTTTGGCTCCGCCGCTTACCTGGCGTGGCTGTCGGGCAAAATGATGATGGTCACCGCGCTGTGGATGGCGCTGACTATCTGGGGTGGGTTTGTGCTGGTGGCTCGCGTCTACAGACATATGGCGACGCTGCGGGAAAGCGAAGACAAGCTGTACCACGACTATCAGACGGTGCTGGAAGGGCGCAAAGAGTTAACCCTCAACCGGGAACGCGCGGAATATGTGTTTAATCAGCTTTATCTGCCGGATGCCCGCGAATATCGTCACCACATTATCCGCGCCGATACTTTCCATCTCAGCGCGGTGAACTGGTCGAATATTATGATGCTGGGCGCCATCGGACTGGTGTTCTGGATGGCAAACAGCCTCGGCTGGGCGAATACCGCGGTGGCGGCGACCTACTCGCTGACCCTGTTGTTCCTGCGCACGCCGCTGCTGTCGGCGGTCGGAGCGCTGCCGACGTTGCTCAGCGCCCAGGTGGCATTCAACAAGCTGAACACTTTCTCTCTGGCAGCCTATCGCGCCGACTTCCCGCGGCCGGAACCACATCCACACTGGCAGACCCTGGAGCTGCGCGACGTCTGCTTCCACTATCCGGATAACAGCTTTGCCGTCGGGCCGATTAATCTGACCCTGCAGCGCGGCGAGCTGGTGTTTTTAATTGGCGGCAACGGCAGCGGTAAATCGACGCTGGCGATGTTGCTGACCGGGTTGTACCAACCGGCCTGCGGGCAGATTCTGCTCGATGGTCAGCCCCTGGCGGCGGATAAGCCCGAAGAGTACCGCCAGCTTTTTTCGGCAGTCTTTACCGATGTCTGGCTGTTCGACAGGCTGCTGGGGCCAGGCGGCAAAGCGGCAGATCCCGCGCTGGTCGGCCAGTGGATGGGTTACCTGAAAATGACGCATAAGCTGCAGCTGGATAACGGCAGGATTGTTGATTTGAAGCTGTCGAAAGGGCAGAAAAAACGCGTTGCGCTGCTGCTGGCGCTGGCGGAGGAGCGGGATATCATCCTGCTTGACGAGTGGGCGGCGGATCAGGACCCGCATTTTCGTCGCGAGTTTTACCAGCTGCTGCTGCCGCTGATGCAGCAAATGGGGAAAACCGTTTTCGCCATTAGCCATGACGATCATTATTTCCAGCATGCCGACCGCCTGCTGGAGATGCGCAGCGGCCAGCTGACGGAGCTGACGGGAGAAGAGCGCGAGCTGGCGACCCGGGATGCGGTGGCCCGCACCGCCTGATTGAGCGCGTCGTCGGCTCACCGGCGGCGCGATTGTTGATTTTTCCGCCGCCTGAACGGAGCGACGGTTATTTTTCTCCCTCCCCGCGCTATGCTTATGGCTCCTGGCCTGCCACATGTTCTCAAAAGGATTGCCTGACCGATGTCCGTTTCGCATAAAAAAAGCGCCAGATTACGTGATGAAGAGCGCGCCCGCCTGATCTGGCTACTGGCCACCGATAAAGCCGTGACCTCGGCGCTGCTCGGAAAATTAACGCTGGCTGAACGCTATGACGACGGCACGCTGGCTGACGATCTGGCGGAGGTCGAGGTGCTGGTCTCCCACCTGCCGCCGCCGGACCTCGCCGATGCCCTCGAAGCGCTGCCGTACGATGGGCGTAATGCGCTCTGGCAGCTGGTCAGCAATGATAAACGCGGCGAGGTGTTGCTCGAGGCATCGGAAAACGTCTGGGGCGATCTCATCGATAAGATGAGCGACCACGAGCTGCTCGATGCCCTGCAAACCCTGGATATTGACGAACAGGTCTATCTGGTTCAACACCTGCCGCGTAACCTGACCGGACGCCTGCTGGCGACGATGCCGCCGGATAAGCGCGCGCGCGTCCGCCAGATGATGCGCTACGCCGATAATACCGTCGGGGCAATCATGGAGTTCGAAGTGATTGTCGTGCGCCCGGAAATGACGCTGGCGGCGGTACAGCGCTACCTGCGGCGGCTGGGCAAAATGCCGGAGAACACCGATAAGCTGTTTGTGACCACCCGCAATAAGCTCCTGCTGGGTGAACTCCAGCTGCAAACGATTCTGCTCAATGATGCGCAAAAGCGGGTCGGCGACGTCATGGAAGGGGACCCGGTGACGTTCCAGCCGCACGAAGAGGCCGAAAAGGTAGCGCGTACCTTTGAACGTGACGACCTGATCAGCGCCGCGGTGATTGACGCGGAAGGGAAGCTGATGGGACGTCTGACCATCGATGAGATTGTTGACGTCGTCTATGAAGAGACGGACAGCGATCTGCGAGGCATGGGTGGCCTGAGCAGCGAAGAAGATGTCTTTGCTCCGGTCAGTAAAGCGGTGAAGACCCGCTGGGCGTGGCTGGCGGTCAATCTGTGCACCGCCTTTATCGCCTCGCGAGTGATAGACGGCTTTGAACACACCATTTCACAGCTGGTAGCGCTGGCCTCGCTGATGCCGATCGTCGCCGGGATCGGCGGTAACACCGGCAATCAGACGATCACTATGATCGTACGCGCGATGGCGTTACAGCACATCCAGCCCGGCAGCTTTTCGTTTTTGATCATGCGTGAAATGGGCGTCGCGTTGATTAACGGTCTGGTATGGGGCGGGATCATGGGGGCGATCACCTGGTGGTTGTATCAGGACCCGCAGCTGGGTGGCGTGATGACGCTGGCGATGATGCTGAATCTGCTGATGGCCGCGATGATGGGGGTGATCATCCCGATGGTAATGGTCAAACTGGGGCGTGATCCGGCGGTCGGCTCCAGCGTGATGATCACCGCTATCACCGACACCGGCGGTTTCTTTATTTTTCTCGGTCTGGCGACGATATTTCTGATGTAAGCGCCGGTCTGTTGCGCAGGCGGCGAGGAATCAGCGCCATCACCACTAGCCCGGCCAGAACGCCAATAGCCAGATTGCTGGTTCCGACCGTCGCGGCGACGGTCGCCAGCATGACCAGCGTTTCCGGCCACGGATGACGCGCCACTTCCGTCGGACGAACGCTATGCCAGCTGAAGGTCCTGGCCGCCACGATAACCATCACTGCGGCCAGTACCACCATCGGAATTTTCGCCATCACGTCACTCAGCGCGGTCACCAGCAGCAGCAGGACGAGGCCTGCCGCAACGGTTGAGACGCGGCTTCGGCCTTTGCCCATTTCGACGTTAACGATGGTCTGCCCGATCATCGCGCAGCCGGCGATGCCGCCGTAGAGTCCGGCGAGAATATTGGCAATGCCCAGCCCGGTACTCTCGCGTGCTTTGCTGGATGGCGTGTGGGTCAGATCATCCACGAGTTTCGCCGTCAGCAGCGATTCCAGCAGCCCAACGAAGGCGATACTCAACGCGCAGGGCCAGATAATGTTCAGCGTGTGTAGATCGAGCGGTACCAGCAGAGCGGTCAGCCCAGGCAGCCCGCCGCTCATGCTGCCTGCATCACCGACGGTGGGCAACAGCTGGCCGGTGGTGACGGTAAACAGCGTCAGCAGGATGATGGCGATCAGCGGCGAAGGGATGGCTTTGATATAGCGCGGCGCCCACAGCACAATCAGCAGCGTCAGCACAAACAGGCCGAGGATCAGCGGCTGGCTGCTCCAGAAATGCGGCACCTGGGCAAAGAAGATCAGTATCCCCAGCGCATTCACAAAACCGGTCATCACCGATTGAGGAATAAAGCGCATCAGCCGGGCCATGCCGCACAACCCAAACAAAATTTGAATAATGCCAGCCAGAATGACAGCGGGCAGGATATACCCGACGCCGTGCTGATGCACCATCGGACCAATCACCAGCGCCACCGACCCCGCCGCCGCGGTGACCATGGCCGGTCTGCCGCCGAGCACCGACATCGCCAGACAGAGCACGACGGACGCAATCAGGCTGACTTTCGGATCCACCCCGGCAATCACCGAGAAGGAGATAACCTCTGGAATCAGGGCCAGCGCGGTGAGGACGCCAGCCAGCGTTTCGCGGGCCAGTAGCGACGGCGAGCGTAATACGTGGCGAAGCGCGCCGTTTGAAGCGGGTGGGGTGTGGTTGGGGGCCTGATGCATACGCGTTTCGCTGGTAGATAAAAGCCGGAGCCACGAGCCTGAGCTTGTGTGCGGTCTGTCACAAAACAGGGGATGATAGCGCGTGGACGGGGCATATACCAGTACAAAATATGATTTGACGTACACATTTATTAAACATTTTTATAACGGATCTCAAAACTCAACTTAAAATTTAAACAATATTTAATTTTTTGATCTTCGGTGTTACCTTGATTCTTGATAATCGTTTCACCTGCGCTAAATAAAAAGCGAGTAAAGTAAGGCTCAAATCCAATGAAGAAAAAGATGGCCGTACCCAGCTCACCGGCGGTTGGTTCAGATATACCTCGGACCAACACCCGCCATGAGCAAGAGACGGATGTATTGTTGATCGGCGGCGGCATCATGAGCGCCACGTTGGGAACCTGGCTTCAGGAACTTGAGCCGGACTGGTCTATTACCATGGTCGAGCAGATGTCGAGCGTGGCAGAAGAGAGCTCGAACGGCTGGAACAATGCGGGTACCGGCCATGCGGCTTTGATGGAGCTGAACTACACGCCGCAAACCGCCAGCGGGATTAACATCGATAAAGCGGTCGATATCAACGAATCCTTCCAAATCTCGCGGCAATTTTGGGCGCACCAGGTGACACGCGGCATACTCAGTAAGCCGAAATCGTTTATTAACAGCGTACCGCACATGAGTTTTGTGTGGGGCGAAGACAATGTGAATTTCCTGCGCGCGCGTTATGCGGCGCTGCAGCAAAGTGAGCTGTTCCGCGGGATTCGCTATTCTGAAGATCATCAGCAGATCAAAGAGTGGGCGCCGCTGGTGATGGAAGGGCGCGATCCGCAGCAAAAAGTGGCCGCGACCCGCACCGAAGTCGGGACCGACGTCAACTACGGGGAAATCACCCGTCAGCTGATTGCCGGACTGCAGACCCACGATAACTTCTCTTTGCAGCTTGGTACCGTCGTGCGTCGCTTTAAGCGCAACGCGGACAAGAGCTGGACGGTCACCCTGGCCGATGCCGATAATCGTCGCCAGAAGCGGGTGATTAAAGCCAAATTTATCTTTATTGGCGCCGGCGGCGCCGCGCTGACGCTGTTGCAGGAAACCGGTATTCCTCAGGCGAAAGAGTACGCGGGCTTCCCGGTGGGCGGTCAGTTCCTGGTGTGTGAAAACCCGGAGGTGGTTAACCATCATCTGGCGAAAGTTTATGGTCAGGCCGAAGTGGGCGCGCCGCCGATGTCGGTTCCGCATATCGATACGCGGATTATCGATGGCAAGCGGGTGGTACTGTTCGGGCCGTTCGCCACCTTCTCGACCCGCTTCCTGAAAAACGGCTCGCTGTGGGATCTGCTGGCATCAACCAACACCTCGAATATTCTGCCGATGCTCAATGTCGGTCTGGATAACTTCGACCTGGTGAAATACCTGATTAGTCAGGTGATGCAGAAAGATAACGATCGTCACGAGGCGCTGCGCGAATACTATCCGGAAGCGAATAAAGAAGACTGGCGCTTGTGGCAGGCCGGTCAGCGCGTGCAGATTATCAAACGCAACGGTAAGAAGGGCGTACTGCGTCTGGGCACCGAAGTCGTCAGCGATGACGAAGGGACCGTTGCCGCGCTGCTGGGGGCATCTCCGGGAGCCTCGACGGCAGCGCCTATCATGCTGCAGCTGATGGAGAAGGTCTTTAAAGAGAAAGTTCAGTCGCCCGCCTGGCAGGCGAAACTGAAAGAGATCATCCCGTCCTACGGCCTGCGTCTGGATGGTAACCCGGCGGCGATTGAACAGGCGCTGGCGTGGACCAGTGAAGTACTGCAACTGCATTACGAGCCAGTCACGATGGTTGATCAGGTCCCGCTTGCGCAGCTCAAGCCGCTATCTGGCGATAAACCTATGGCGGATATTGCGCTGTAATTGCGCGGTAGCACGATATCCGGCGGCTGATGCCGCCGGATGGTGATTGTTATGCCTTAGCGTTCAACGGCATTGCCGATGGTTTCGCCGGCTTTCCAGATACGGTATTTCACTTCGACGTTATCTGGCGTGTAGACCACGATTGGCAGCTTGCTGTTGTAGCGCAGCATCGCATCATCACCTAATCCTGCCAGCACGAATTTACGCTCTTTTTTGCCGTCCGGGCAGGCCATCATGGTCGAAACCGGTCCGGTCACTTTGTCAAACACGTAGTAATCGTAGCCCCAGCCTTCCAGCGTTTTGCTTTCCAGTTGGCCGCCAAGGCGATGGTGGTTGCAGTCAACCTCCAGGGTCTGGCCGATCATCAGCTCGACTTTAAATGCGGATTCGTCCTGCTGCTGCGGCAGCTGAATCACCTGACGCTTCATGCCTTTTTCCGCCTGCGGATAGGGGGCGATCTTTTCCAGAGGTTGTTCAGCGGCCAGCGCGCTGGTGGATACACCGGCAACGGCCAGCAGAGAAACAGCAAGCGTAGCGATTTTCTTCACGATTCATCATCCTTTGTTATCGATCTTTAACGACCAAAGACTAACACCCTTTTGCAGAATGGTAAGAATAATTTACCATTATTTTCATATATCCTGGTCGTATTCACTGGATTTGATATTGTGTTTGCAAGTATTCACTATCTGCTTTTACTCTATGAGCGAAAGGTTCTTTGGCCATCCGCCAGGGGGAAGCTAAGGCTTCCCCCGGTGCTCATTCATCGCGACTGATTTTGCCTTCCTCGATGAACTCTTCATTTATTTCGTCGGTATTGCCAGCGTGTTCGCGGCCCGATAGCAGATTCCAGCAGGCGATAAACAGGGCGGCGATCAGCGGGCCGATAACAAAGCCATTGATACCGTAAATCTCCATGCCGCCGAGGGTGGAAATTAAAATCAGATAGTCCGGCATTTTGGTGTCTTTGCCTACCAGCAGCGGGCGCAGAATGTTATCCACCAGGCCTATCACCACCACGAAGAAGCCGACGATAAACGCCCCCTGCCAGAGCTGATCGGTGGCAAACAGGAAGATGGCGGCTGGCACCCAGACAATGGCCGAACCGATCGCCGGAATCAGCGACAGGAACGCCATGATGGCGCCCCACAAAATGCTGCCGTCGAGGCCGGCGATAGAAAACGCGATACCGCCGAGTGTGCCCTGCGCGACAGCGACGGCGACGGTCCCTTTTACGGTGGCTCGTGATACGGCGGCAAATTTGGCAAACAGATGCTGCTTAACATAGTTAGACAGTGGCAGAGACTCAAGGATGAGCATAACCAGATAGGGGCCATCCTTGAGCAGGAAAAACAGCAGATAGAGCATGATGCCGAAGCTAACGGTAAAGCCGAAAGTCCCTTTACCAATCAGGAACGCGCTGCCGGCCAGATATTGTCCACCTTTGAGGGCGGCGTCAGAGAGCTGTTTCTGAATCTGCTCTGCGCTGTCAAGGTTATGCTCGGAGAGAAAGCTTCTGGCCCACTCCGGCAGATGGGCAAACAGGTTTGCCACCACCACGGGAAACTGGGTGTCGTTATGCTGCAGCCGGGTGTACACCATGTTTAGCTCAATCGCCAGCGATGAAATGATGATCGCCAGCGGGGTGAAGACAATCAGGCAGATAATCACGACGGTCAATAGCGATGCCAGGCCATTGCGCTCACCGAGGCGAGTACGCAATTTGTTCTTCACCGGGTTAAAGATGACCGACAGAATCGCGGCCCACAGTATGGCTGAATAATAAGGGGAAAGAACATTAAAAAAGGCGAGGCTGACCATCAGCAAAATCAGGATAAAAAATCCCTTCGTAAGTCCATTAACTCTCATATTAATCGTTCCGGTGTCAGGCAAGTACGACGAATAATAGAAGCTATTCACCGATTTACAATCAATAAGGTCGGAGTTTGTTCATCACAAGCGCAGAAAGCGGGATAAAAATGGATTTGGCCGCGGCCCGCGACCATTGCGGCGGCGGGATTCAGGCAACAAAAAACCCGCAAACTCAGAGAGAGTGCGGGTTTTTGTGGGGTTACCGGTCGTTAACAAAACTTACCGGTGAATGATTTGGTCGGCACGAGAGGATTTGAACCTCCGACCCCCGACACCCCATGACGGTGCGCTACCAGGCTGCGCTACGTGCCGACGTATGGAGGACAATATTACCCGTTCCCCAACCGAATGCAAGCCGGGGAACGGCTGATTGATTCATAATTAATCAATCAGTTAGCGATAAAGCGTTTTTCGTCAGTCAGGATCTGCAGCAGCAGGCTGAGCTGAGGTTTGCGGTTATCGATTTTCTTACCGTCGCTGTCCCAGGTGCTGTAGGTGCCGTTGTGGTTCAGCACCACGGTCGCCTCTGACGACGTGACCGCCAGCGTATCGCCGTTGGCTGCCGTTACCCAGGCCCGGCGGCGCACGGGGCTGAACAGGTCTTCGCCCTGAGAATATTCGTTGGCGGGCGTGGAGACGTGCAGCAGGCGCTGCATCAGCGTCGTCATCACATCTTTGTTGCTGGTCAGCGTCGCGATGTTCTGCGCCGGAATGCCAGGCCAGTGAATAACCAGCGGAACCTGCAGTTGCTCCCGGGACCAGTCAAATTCACCGTTCTGCGGATTCAACGGCATCCCGTGAGCGGCGGTGATAATCACCACCGTATTATCCAGTTTTCCTGCCTCGTTCAGAGCGCTCAGCACCCGGCCGATCTGGTTATCAACATCTCCCGCCGCACGACTGTAGCGCCGCGCGAAGTTTTGCTGCTGACTGTCTTCCAATGTGGTGCCGTTCAGCGAAATCCACGAGAACCAGCGGTTTTCATCCTGCGCATAGCGATTGAGCCAGCCAATCCACTGGTCCGCCGTTTGCTCATCGCTCTGCGTTTTCTCATTGGGCAGCGAGAAATCGGACAGCAGCGCCTGGCGATAGAGCGGGCTGCTGAAGCCATCGGAGGAGAACAGTCCCAGCTGATATCCTTGCTGGTTAAAGGCCGTAATCAACGCTGCCGGAATGCGGGCAGAGAGCACGCCATCCATATAGCCCGGCGAAATCCCGTAGAACAGGCCAAACATACCGTTATCGGTGGTGTTGCCGGAGCTCATATGCTGGGTAAAGTTGACGTTCTCTTGCGCGAAACGGGCCAGTTCCGGCATATTTTTCTCAAACCGCGAATAGTTCAGGTTATCGACGGTGATGAGCAGAACGTTGTAGCCAGCCCCCAGATCGCGATAGCGCAGGGTGCTCAGGGGATACTCAACGGAGACGGCTTCCGGCGCCCCCTGTTCCATCAGACGCCGCTGGTAATCCTGGGCGTCGAGCAGGCCATGTTTCTCAAGGAAACGGCGAGCCGTCATCGGATAGGAGAGCGGCAGGTTCGCCCGTTGCATGGTGATCGGGCGATAGAAATTCGCATCCGCCCAGATATAAATCAGGTGGCTGCTGATAAAAGAGAGGAAGAAGAACCAGGCGACAGGCCGGGCGTAGTGACGGCGACGCGTCAGGCTGCGCAGCTTCTGCCAGCTCCAGGTCGCAAACAGCATTTCCAGCAGGAAGATAATCGGCACGCTGATAAACATCAGCTGCCAGTCGCGCGCCATCTCATTCTGGTCAGGGTTGATGACCAGTTCCCAGACAATCGGGTTAAGATGCAGGTGGAAACGGGTAAAAACTTCGCTATCGATCAGCAGTAGCGTCATGCCCGCGGTCGCCAGAATGACCGACAGGAAGCGCATCAAGCGCTGTGATATGACGATAAAGGTCAGCGGGAACAGAATCAGGACATAGCTGGTAAACACCAGGAAACTGAAGTGACCCACGAGGCTGACGTACGAGAAAATACGTCCGCCCAGAGTCGTGGGCCAGTCGGCGACAAAAAGATAGCGGCTGCCGAGCACCATGGCCAACAACATGTTGAACAGGGCGAACCAGTGCCCCCAGCTGACCATCTGGGAGATTTTTTCTCGGTAGGGCTGACGAAGAGTCACCATATACAGTTGTTGGTTATCCTTAGTGCGCCGGATCGTCGTTGATTGAAGACTGTAGAGCCTGAGCAAAAGAACGGGCGATCGCCTGACGCTGCGCCGGCGCGACGCTACTATTGATCAGGTTAGTCACCATATTGCCCAGCACCATCAGTGAAAGGTCAACGGGGGCTTTGTGTGTTTCCAGCACGTTGGTCAGCTCGCTAAGCAGCTGTTCGACGTGTTCATCACTATAGCGGGATAATTGCGGCATAAACTCAAAATCTGTTTGTTCGTGAAAGGGCAACATATTACCGTAGCAGAAGCTTTTTTTCCGCATTTTTTCGCCACGGCGCAAAAGCGCGCACGATCGCGAGTCTCAGGCGCTCGAAGAGTCACGCGGCGGTTGCGTCGCCGTCCCGGCGGTGGTTGAATACCGGCCGGTCTAAAAGGAGAGTTTAACATGAGTCTGGATATCGACCAGATTGCCCTGCATCAGTTAATTAAACGTGATGAACAAAACCTCGAGCTGGTGCTGCGCGATTCCTTACTGGAGCCGAATGCGCCGGTCGTGGAAATGATGGCCGAGCTGCATCGTGTCTACAGCGCTAAAAACAAAGCCTACGGTCTGTTTAACGCAGAGAGCGAGCTGGCGCAGGCCCTTCGCCAGCAGCGTCAGGGCGAAGAAGACTTTCTCCCGTTCAGCCGGGCGGCAACCGGCCGTCTGCGTGACGAACTGGCGAAATATCCTTTCGCAGAAGGCGGTATCGTCCTGTTCTGCCAGTATCGTTATCTGGCGGTAGAGTATCTGCTGGTGGCGGTACTCAACAACCTGAGCAGTATGCGCGTTAACGAAGATCTGGATATCAGCTCGACCCACTATCTGGATATCAATCATGCCGATATTGTGGCGCGCATTGACCTGACGGAATGGGAAACCAATCCGGAGTCAACCCGCTACCTGACCTTCCTCAAAGGCCGGGTCGGACGTAAAGTGGCCGATTTCTTTATGGACTTCCTCGGCGCCAGCGAAGGGCTGAACGCCAAAGCGCAGAACCGTGGCCTGCTGCAGGCGGTCGATGATTTTGCCTCCGATGCTCAGCTCGATAAGTCCGAGCGGCAGAACGTTCGTCAGCAGGTATACGCTTATTGCAACGAGCAGCTGCAGGCGGGAGAAGAGATTGAACTGGAATCTTTATCCAAAGAGCTGGCCGGCGTCAGCGAGAAGAGTTTCCAGCAGTTTACCGCTGAACAGGGGTATGAGCTGGAAGAGAGCTTCCCGGCGGATCGCAGTACGCTGCGTCAGTTAACCAAGTTTGCCGGCAGCGGCGGCGGGTTAACGATCAACTTTGATGCCATGCTGCTGGGTGAGCGGGTGTTCTGGGATCCGGCAACGGATACGCTGACCATCAAAGGCACGCCGCCCAACCTGCGCGATCAGCTGCAGCGTCGGACCTCCGGCGGTAGCTGATTCTCCGCCAGCCCCGCCGAAGGTCGGGGCTGCTGCCCGGGCCTTCGGCGGCCCGCGGCGTTCCTACTCTGCGTCAGCGCGGATCGTTTCGATCCCATGCTCAGTCAGCTTCGCCTGCAGGGCCTCATCGAGCACACCATCGATAATCAGGGTACTGGCAAGGCTTAACTCGCCGATGGCAAATGCCGACGCCGAGTTCAGTTTTTCCTGCGACGCCATCACAATGGTTTCCGCTGCCCGCGCGGCGAGCGCCCGCTTGATAGCCGCCTCTTCATAATCGCCGGTCGTGAAACCGGCGCGGTCGTGCACTCCGGTAACGCCCATAAAAAACAGATCGGCATTGATCCGCGCAATACCTTCCAGCGCGCTGGCGCCAACGGCGACCACCGAGTGTTTAAACAGCCGCCCGCCGATAAGAATGACTTCAATCAAAGGCCGCTCCACCAGCGCGACGGCAATACCGGGGCTGTGGGTCACGACGGTACAGGCCAAATCAGCCGGCAGAGAGCGGACCATTTCTTCGGTGGTGGTCCCGCCGTCGATAATCACCACCTGACCCGGCTGGATCAGCGCCGCTGCCCGGCGGGCAATGGCCTGCTTCGAGGCGATTTGCACGTTTTTTCTTGTTTCGATTGGCGCGATGGCCGCCGAAACCGGCAGCGCGCCGCCGTGGACCCGCTGCAGTTTACCTTCCCCCGCCAGCTCGCGTAAATCCCGGCGAATCGAGTCTTCAGAGACGTTAAAACGCTGGCTTAGCTCGCCGGACATAACCTGTTTTTCGACGGCGAGAATCTGCAGTATTTGCTGTTTTCGTTGGCTGGCAAGCATATTTCTACCTTCACGTTTTATCTTGTTTGTGCGTTATTTTGCATGTTATCGTGGCCGCTGTCATCTCATCAGGAGAAAAATATGTCCAGTGATACCCCTCGCGTTCGCCACGTGCGTGAAACGCTGCTGTCCGACAACTGGTATACGTTAAAAAAATACACTTTTGAATTGCTGCGACGGGACGGCCGTTGGCAGGAGCAGAGCCGTGAGGCCTACGATCGCGGCAACGGTGCGGTGATTCTGCTCTATAACCGGATACAGCAAACCGTCGTGCTTATTCGCCAGTTTCGTTTTCCGGTGTGGATTAACGGTCATGATGGCTTTTTGATCGAAGCGGCCGCCGGACTGCTGGATAATGCATCGCCGGAAGAGCGCATTATCGCCGAGGCGGAAGAAGAGACCGGCTTTCGCGTCACCGGCATTGAACCGGTTTTTACCGCCTACATGAGCCCGGGTTCGGTAACGGAAAAGCTCTACTTTTTCATTGCCGGATATTCGGCGGACGACCGGCGGAGCGAAGGCGGTGGGCTGGCGGCAGAAGGGGAGGATATCGAAGTACTGGAGTGGCCGCTGGCCCGGGCGTTACAAGCGATTCGCGAAGGGGAAATTGTGGATGCCAAAACTATTATGCTACTGCAACACCTGGCGCTCACGGTGTCGCCGCGCCTTGCTCCGGATGACGCAAGGCGCGATAACGCTTAGCGCAGTTTGCGGGCGATGGCGCTGTACACGGCTGGGAAGGGTAGAGGAGATCGCAACCGAAGTCGGTACCCAGGGGCTGAATGTCACAATGGTGATGTTGTGGCAGCCGGGAATGAACAAGCACCCGACGCCGGGAGAGGGGGTTGATTTTGCGCCTCTGCTGTGGGAGCGGAACGCATAACAAAACGCCCCGGACCTTGCGGGCCGGGGCGTTTGCCACTCAACTTGCTATCGCGATTAAGCGCGAACGAAGTCGATGTGAGACAGTTTCGGCTTGTAAGCGTGACGCTGAACAGCCTGAACTTTTACTTTCTCTTCTTTGCCATCAACAACGATGGTCAGAACTTCGCTGTAGAATTCAGCTTTGTCCTGCAGGTTCCACAGTTTGTCGTGATCCAGTTCGATAGCAACCGGAGCCGCTTCGCCACCGTAAACGATAGCCGGGAACTTGTTAGCTGCGCGCAGGCGGCGGCTCGCACCCTTACCCTGCTCTTTACGTACTTCTGCGTCGATAGTAAACATTGATGTCTCTCTATATTTAAATCCTGCTACAGGCGACCCAGCAACAGGCAGATTTTCTGCTTTGCGAATGCAAAAGCGGGCGGCATTATATCCACCTATGGCGTTGACGGCAATGAAAACCTCAGGCGCGGTGGCGATTAACGCAGTTCGTTGGCCCGGCGAAAGCGGCCCTGATAGTCGAAGATTTTTTCACGGACCTGCCAGTATTGCCCTTTCATGCGTGCGACGACAAAGTCCGGGTGGCGCAGCAGGACCCGCTGGGCAAGGATATCGGCAGGGGTAATCCAGCGCAGCGGCACGCCCGGCGTGCGGGTATGCGGGCGGATAAACAGCTGCTCAAACGCGGTGCGCTGGGCCGGCGTCTGCAGGCGGAAGCGTTCGCTGACATCGGCGCCGTCCTCATCGTAATAGGTGATTTTCAGCCACGGGCCTTTATCGTCGCCACCGTGCTGCAGGTCCATACCGCTACAGCGCAGCACCAGGGCATCTTTGAGTTTCAGCGCGGCCTTGAGCATATCATCGGGGTCGACCAGAATGGTGTCGCACTCGCGGCAGCGGCGGGCGGCAATATCATTTTCAGCATTGCACTGCGGACAGTTTTTAAAACGAAAACGAAAATCGCACTGTTCACGGTGACCGTCGTCATCGTCAAACCAGCCCTGGCAGCGGCGGCCGAAGTGTTCAATCAGCGTGCCGTCGGCGGTGGTTTTTCCCCAGAAGGTATTGGCAAAGCCACAGGCCGGGCAGAAGACCTGTACGGGGACGTTATCGCTTTTGCCCTTCGGCGAGCCCACCTCCGGCGCGTAGAGATCGTGAGGATTTCCGGCATAGTCGAGAATCAGGCAGTCGGTTTTCCCCGGCGCCAGACGCAGGCCGCGGCCGACAATTTGCTGATAAAGGCTGACCGACTCCGTGGGACGCAGGATAGCTATCAGATCGACATGCGGGGCATCAAATCCGGTGGTGAGAACCGCGACGTTCACCAGATAACGGTACCGCTGCGCTTTAAAGGCTGCGATGAGGCGATCGCGCTGTGGACCGGGCGTTTCGCCGGTAATGAGCTCCGCGTCGCCGGCGGGCAGCAGGCCGGTAATTTCCCGCGCATGCTCTACCGTGGAGGCGAAAATCATCACGCCTTTACGCGTTTGGGCAAACTCGACGACCTGGCTGACGATATGCGGCGTAATGCGCTGCTGCTTTTTCAGCTCATGATTGAGGTCGGCTTCGCTAAACAGACCGTTGCTCTGCGGCTGAAGGCGGCTGAAATCGTACTGTACGACCGGCATATCCAGCCGCTCCGGAGGCGTCAGATACCCGTGCTTAATCATATAGCGCAGCGGTAGCTCGTAAATACAGTCGCGAAACAACGCCTTGTCATCGCCGCGAACCATGCCGTGATAATGAAACTGGTAGATCCAACCCTTGCCGAGGCGGAACGGCGTGGCGGTCAATCCGAGCAGGCGCAACTGCGGGTTAACCTGCTGCAAGTGGCTGATAATTTGCTGATACTGGCTGTCATCATCATCGCTGATACGGTGGCATTCATCGATAATCAGCAGTGAAAACTCGGCCTGAAACTGTTCAAGATTACGGGCGACCGATTGCACGCTACCGAAGACCACCTTGCCGTGGCTCTCTTTGCGTTTCAGGCCAGCGGCAAAAATATCCGCCTCCAGCCCAAGCGCACAATATTTGGCGTGGTTTTGCGCCACCAGCTCCTTAACGTGCGCCAGCACCAGAACGCGGCCACGCGCCAGACGCGCCAGCTCGGCGATGACCAGGCTTTTGCCCGCGCCGGTCGGCAGGACGATGGCGGCAGGTTCATGATGGCGACGAAACCAGGCGAGCGTGGCGTCGACGGCCTCTTTTTGGTAGGGACGTAATGTAAAAGTCATGGCTATACTGGTGTTGATTAACTCGCAAATAGTATGCCACGAATCTTTTCCCTTGAGTGGCGTTAAGAGCCCGTTATACTAACCAGCGAACTTCTTCTTTTTCGGGCGTTTGCCCGCTCCAGCATTATTACAGGCTAAAAAAATCTCATGCGACTTGATAAGTTTATCGCTCAGCAACTTGGCGTCAGTCGGGCTATTGCCGGGCGTGAAATCCGCAGCAGCCGCGTTCTTGTCGACGGCGAAATCGTCAAAGATGCGTCGTTTAAGCTCCAGCCAGAGCACGACGTGGAGTATGACGGCAATACGCTGACCCAGCAGAACGGCCCGCGCTACTTTATGCTCAACAAGCCGCAGGGGTACGTCTGCTCCACGGACGATCCGGATCATCCAACGATTCTCTATTTCCTGGATGTCCCGGTCGCGCATAAGCTGCATGCCGCAGGTCGACTGGATATCGACACCACCGGACTGGTGCTGATGACCGATGACGGGCAGTGGTCGCACCGCATTACTTCTCCGCGCCATCACTGTGAGAAAACCTATCTGGTGACCCTCGAAAACCCGGTGGATGAGCAAACGGCTGAACAGTTTGCTACAGGCGTTCAGCTGCATAATGAAAAAGATCTGACGAAACCTGCGCGCCTGGAAGTGCTGACGCCAACGGAAGTTCGCTTAACGATAAGCGAAGGGCGCTACCACCAGGTGAAACGCATGTTCGCGGCGGTGGGTAACCACGTCGTCGGCCTGCATCGTGAACGTATTGGCGACATCATGCTGGATGAATCTCTGGAGCCTGGCGAGTACCGCCCGCTGACGGAAGATGAGATAGCCAGCGTTGGCCTCCAGCATGCACGGAGTAAAACGTGACGGCAAAGCAAAATTCTTCACTGGGGATTGTGTTTATTCTTGGCCTGCTGGCCATGTTGATGCCACTGTCGATTGATATGTATCTTCCGGCGCTGCCGGTGATTTCGGCGCAGTTTAATGTGCCGGACGGCAGTGCGCAGATGACGCTCAGTACCTATATTCTGGGCTTTGCTTTCGGCCAGTTGCTGTATGGCCCGATGGCGGACAGCATCGGGCGTAAGCCGGTTATCCTCGGGGGAACGCTGATTTTTGCCGCGGCTGCGGTGGCCTGTGCGCTGTCGCAGACTATCGACATGCTGATTACCATGCGCTTCTTCCACGGTCTGGCGGCCGCGGCGGCGAGCGTGGTCATCAACGCCCTGATGCGCGATATCTATCCGAAAGAGGAGTTTTCGCGCATGATGTCGTTTGTCATGCTGGTCACCACTATCGCGCCGCTGGTTGCGCCGATGGTGGGGGGCGCGGTGCTGGTATGGTTCAGCTGGCATGCGATCTTCTGGATCCTTGCGCTGGCGGCGCTGCTGGCCTCCGCGATGATCGCTTTTTTCATCAGCGAAACGCTGCCGGTTGAACGGCGGCAAAAGTTTAGCCTGCGCACTACGCTGGGTAACTTTGCCACCTTGTTCCGTCATAAGCGGGTGCTGAGCTATATGCTGGCGAGCGGCTTCAGCTTTGCCGGGATGTTCTCATTCCTGAGCGCCGGGCCGTTTGTCTATATCAATATCAACCACGTTTCGCCGCAGCACTTTGGTTACTATTTTGCGCTGAATATTGCCTTCTTGTTCATCATGACCATCATTAACAGCCGTTTTGTCCGCCGGATCGGCGCGCTGAATATGTTCCGCGCCGGGCTGTGGATTCAGTTTGTGATGGCGATATGGATGGTGATCTGCGCGCTGCTGGATGTCGGATTCTGGGCGCTGGTGGTCGGCGTTGCCGCCTTTGTTGGCTGCGTTTCGATGGTCTCCTCCAACGCGATGGCGGTCATTCTGGATGAGTTTCCCCATATGGCGGGCACCGCTTCATCGCTGGCGGGGACCTTCCGCTTTGGCATCGGGGCGATTATTGGCGCGCTGCTGTCCATGGCTACCTTTACGACCGCCTGGCCGATGCTGATTTCGATCGCATTTTGCGCCAGCAGCTCCATCCTTTTCTCTCTCTACGCCAGCCGACGGCGAAAAATCGTTCGCTAAAAAACCTTCCTGAAGGGGCGATTTCCGCCCCTTTTTTGACGCACATCAACCGCGATGGGCTTCCCGGTTCTGTAATTTGTTTCTTTTATGTAAAATCAAATAGTGTAAAAAGTCGCATTGTTGCGATAAAAAAGTTGTTTTGGATCACAGAAACGGGTACATATAGCCCCGATCTGCTTATGCAGAGAAACAATAAGGTTCTGGATTATCAGTCGTTAACCCTGACGCGATGCGGGTGTAAACGTTTTCTATGCTGATGCAGGACTATTTGTCAATGATGTGTTAGTATTGATGTAAATTTATTGTGAAGCATTTTGCTTTCGGGGAAACTAAGTGAATACACAGCAACTCTCTATCGTACACCGTCTGCCGCAGAGCTATCGCTGGCTGGCCGGGTTTGCGGGTTCAAGAGTTGAACCGATTCCGCAAAACGGCGCCGAGAGTGAAAACAGCCTCGTTGCGCTGAAGCTGCTCAGCCCGGACGGGGAGAAAGCGTGGCCGGTGATGCATAAGCTCAGCCAGGCCCTCAGCGACATCGAAGTCGATTGCTCCATCGTTGAGTGTGAAGGGGAGCCGTGCCTGTTTGTCAATTTGCAGGACGAGTTTGCGGCAACCTGTCGACTGAAAAATTTCGGCGTGGCGATTGCCGAACCGTTCTCTGGCCACAACCCATTCTGACCGTCAGCCCAGCGCCAGAAGCTGGCGGGTATAAGCCTGCTGTGGAGCGGTAAAGACGCGCTCGCACTCCCCCTGCTCGACAACTTCTCCCTGTCGTAACACCATCACCTGATGACACAACGTCCGCACCACGCGTAAATCATGGCTGATAAAAATATAGGCCAGCCGGTGTTTTTGCTGTAAGGCTTTCAGCAAAGCCAGAATTTGTGCCTGGACGGTCTTATCCAGCGACGACGTAGGTTCATCCAGCACGATAAGCTGAGGCTTCACGATCAGCGCCCGGGCAATCGCAATACGCTGACGCTGGCCGCCGGAAAACTCAGCCGGATAGCGATGCCGCGTTTGCGGGTCGAGCCCTACCTCTTGCATCACCTGTATCACCGCGTGTTCACGCGCGGCCGGCGTTAACCCTGGCTGGTGGACGCGCAGACCCTCTTCAATAATCTGCAGCACGTTCAGGCGGGGATTCAGCGATGAGTTGGGGTCCTGGAAGACTATTTGCATCTGGCGGCGCAGCGGCAGCATTTGCCGACGGCTACGCCCCTGCAGCGCTTGTCCTTCAAAGATGATTGTCCCTTGCGAGGCAATCAGGCGCAGCAGCGCCAGCCCGGTGGTGCTTTTCCCCGATCCTGATTCGCCCACCAGACCGAGGGTTTCCCCGGCGCGTAGCTGGAAATTCAGCGCCTTGACCACCCGGTTACTCTCCACGATCCGGCGGAGGATCCCTTTACGTACCGGGAAGGCGACGCTCAGATCGACGGCTTTTAGCAGCAGCGGCGCATCGGCGGCCAGCGGCACCGGGCTGCCGGAGGGTTCGCTGTCCAGCAGGCGACGGGTATAAGGGTGTTCGGGGGCGGCGAACAGCGCCCGACAGGCGTTTTGTTCGACGCAGCGGCCGTTTTGCATCACCGCTACGCGGTCGGCGAGCTGGCGGACAATGCTTAAGTTATGGGTAATAAACAGCAGCCCCATATTCAGTTCGTCTTTCAGTTCGCGTAACAGCCGCAGGATTTGCGCCTGCACGGTCACGTCCAGCGCGGTCGTGGGTTCATCGGCAATCAGCAGCTCCGGCCGGGTGAGCAGCGCCATGGCAATCATGATCCGCTGGCGTTCGCCGCCGGAAAACTGATGCGGGTAGTCCGCCAGCCGGCGTAGCGCATTGCGGATCCCGACCCGTTCCAGACAGTTAAGGATCTCGCCGCGCGCGGCCTCTTTACGCATGCCGCGATGCAAAGACAGCACTTCATACAGCTGCTTTTCCAGCGTATGCAGGGGATTGAGCGACACCATCGGTTCCTGAAAAATCATCGCAATACGGTTGCCACGCACCTGACTGAGCGTGCGCTCATCGGCGTGGAGCAGCGACTGACCGTGAAAGCGAATGTCTCCGCCAGGGTAGCAGACCGGCGGAGAGGGAAGCAGCCGCAGCACCGAGAGCGCGGAGACGCTTTTACCGGATCCGGATTCGCCGACCAGCGCCAGAGTCTCTCCGGCGCGAATATCCAGGGACAGCTCGCTGATGACGGTGTGGGTCTTCCCCTGCTGGCGGAAGGCGATGGAGAGGTTGTCTATCTCTAACAAAGGCTGCGTCATGTTATACCGCCTTACCGGGGTCGAAGGCGTCGCGGACGGCTTCACCAATGAAAATTAACAGCGATAGCAGCACCGCGACCGACAGGAAGGCGGCGATGCCCAGCCACGGCGCCTGCAGATTGTTTTTCCCCTGTAGCAGCAGTTCACCCAGCGAGGGCGAACCTAACGGCAGGCCGAAACCGAGAAAATCCAGAGAAGTCAGGGTGGTGATTGAACTGCACAGAATAAACGGTAAGAAAGTCAGGGTCGCGACCATGGCGTTAGGCAGCATGTGGCGGAAAATGATATGGCGGTCGCTGACCCCCAGGGCCTGCGCCGCGCGAATGTAGTCATAGTTACGGGTGCGCAGGAATTCCGCGCGCACCACGCCGACCAGCGCCATCCAGCCGAACAGTACCGTAATGGCCAGCAGCCACCAGAAGCCCGGCTGGACGACGCTGGAGAGCAAAATAATCAGGAACAGGGTCGGCATCCCTGACCATACCTCAATAAACCGCTGGCCCCACAGGTCAATCTTACCGCCGTAGTACCCCTGAATAGCGCCCGCCAGCACCCCCAGTACGCTGGAGAAAAAGGTCAGCAGCAGGCCAAACAGAATCGATATCCGCGTGCCGTATAAAATACGGGCCAGCACATCGCCGCCGTTGGCATCGGTACCCAGCCAGTTTCTCGTTGAGGGAGGGGAAGGGAAGGGCGTCTGGGTGGCGAAGTCGATAGTGGTGGCACCAAATCGGATCGGCGCCCACAGTACCCAGCCGTTATCATCCAGCTGCTTTTGCAGCCACGGATCCTGGTAGTCGGCGGCGGTAGCAAACGGGCCGCCAAAGGTCGTCTCGCTATAATTTTTCAATGCCGGAACGTACAGACTGCCGCGATACTGCACCAGCAGCGGCCGGTCATTGGCGATCAGCTCGGCGCACAGGCTGCACAGGAAAAGCAGCATAAACAGCCACAGCGACAGATAGCCGCGGCGGTTGTGACGAAAACGCGCCCAGCGGGCCTGATTCACGGGACTCAGAAAAGACATCAGCGGCCCTCAAAATCAATACGCGGATCGACCAGCGTGTAGCAGATATCGCTGACAATATTCAGCAGCAGGCCGATCAGCGTAAAAATATACAGCGTGCCGAACATCACCGGGTAATCACGGGAAACGGTCGCCTCATAGCCCAGCAGTCCCAGGCCGTTGAGGGAAAACATCACCTCAATCAGCAGGGAACCGGTGAAAAACATGCTGATAAACATCGCCGGGAAACCGGCGATCACCAGCAGCATGGCATTGCGAAAAACATGGCCCCATAAAATTTGCGTTTCGCCGACCCCTTTGGCGCGAGCGGTCACGACATACTGCTTGCGGATCTCATCAAGAAAGCTGTTCTTGGTCAGCATGGTGAGCGCCGCAAAGCCGCCGATGACCGTCGCCAGCACCGGCAGCGTAATATGCCAGAGATAGTCGAGAACCTTCTGATACCACGTCAGGCTCTCGAAATTAGCGGACACCAGCCCGCGCAGCGGAAACAGGTCCAGATAGCTCCCCCCCGCGAAGAGTACGACCAGGATGATGGCGAACAGAAAGGCCGGGATGGCGTAGCCAATAATGATCAGGGTACTGCTCCAGATATCAAACTGGCTGCCGTTATGGACGGCTTTGCGGATGCCGAGCGGGATCGAAACCAGATAGATAATCAGCGTACTCCATAGCCCCAGGGTGATGGAAACCGGCATGCTGTTTTTGATCAGTTGTAAGACCGACGCGCTGCGGAAAAGGCTGTCGCCAAAATCGAAGCGCAGATAGTCGCCGAGCATGTTCAGGTAGCGTTCGTGGAGCGGTTTATCAAAGCCGTAGCGGTGGGTGATTTCGGCAATCACTTCCGGATCGAGACCGCGTCCGCCGCGATAATGACCTTCGCTGATGTTGCCGACGCCGGTACGGGCATGGCTGGCGGCCATACCGCTTTCTCCGGCGCCAGGTAAACCGCCGCGGTTGCCAAATTCAATGGCGGCGATGGCCTGATCGACCGGGCCGCCCGGCGCTATCTGGACGATAAAAAAGTTGATCGTAATGATCGCCCACAGCGTGGGGATTATCAGCAGCAGTCGGCGGATCAGGTATGCGCCCATCGTTATTCCTTACCGTTTGTCCGCGGGCAGTTTTGCCGCTTTGTTGACGTCATACCACCAGGTGTCAAACCCGGATGAATAAACGGGACGGGTCTGCGGGAAGGAGAATTTATCCCAGTACGCCGTCCTGTCCTGCGCCATATACCACATCGGCAGCATGTAATAGTTCCAGGTGAGCACCCGGTCCAGCGCGCGGCCCAGGGGCAGGAGCTTTTGCTTATTACCCTGCCAGCGGATGATCTGCGCAATCAGTTTGTCTACCACCGGGCTCTGAACTCCGGGCGCATTGTAGCTGGAGTGAATATATGACGAATCCCAGGAGATTTGCAGGTCGGTTCCCGGCCAGGGCGTCGCGCGCCAGACGATGGGCATCATATCGTAGTCGCGACTGCGGCGGCGGTTACTGTACTGTGAGTTATCGACCTGGCGAATATCCATCGTAATCCCGAGGCGCTGGAGATTATGCTGGAACGGCAGCACCCAGCGATCGTTGCCCCCGGAAGGCAGCAGCAGTTCAAAGCGCAGCGGCTTGCCGGTAGCGGCGTTGATCCGGCGCTGGTTTTTCAGCACCCAACCCGCCTGTTTAAGCAAGGCATCGGCCTGCAGCAGATTGCTGCGGTCGAAGCCATCGCCGCGGGAGCGCGGCGGCTGATAGACGGAGGTGAAGACCTCCGGCGGCAAATCGGCTTTCATTGGCGTCAGCAGGGCAAGCTCTTCGGCATCGGGCGCCTGACGCGCCGCATATTCGGTATTCTGAAAGTAGCTGCTGGCCCGGCTGTAGGCGCCATAAAACAGCGCCTTATTCATCCATTCAAAATCGAAGGCGAGGGTGATGGCTTCACGGACCTGGCGGTCGTTAAACACCGGGCGCTGGATATTGAATGCCAGCCATTGGGTATCCTGCGCCGAGGTGTTCGGATACTCATCCTTGACGATATAGCCGTGGGTAAAATTGCGTCCGACATAGCGGGTCGACCAGTTTTTGGCTATTGTCTCTGCCCGGCGGTCGACGGCACCGGCTTTAAAGGCTTCAAAGGCGACATTATCATCGAGGTAGTAGTCGTAGCGCAGGGTGTCGAAATTCCAGCGTCCGCGGTTTACCGGCAGGTCGGCTGCCCAGTAGTCTTTCACCCGCGAGTAGATGATGTACTGGCCCATCCGCCAGTCGGTAATCCGATAGGGGCCGCTGGCCAGCGGCGGAGTGGAGAGCGGGTCGCTGAGCTTATGGTGACGCCAGAAGGCCTCCGGCATCACCGGCAGGGAGAGCAGGCTCAGCATATTTTCCTTGCCGGGCTGCGCCAGCGTAATGCGCACGGTGCGCGGCGCAACGGCCTCAACGCGGGTCCCCTTGTAGAACAGGCGGAACTGTGGCACCCCTTCGGTCATAAATTTGTGGAAGGTGAAGGCGACATCGCTGGCGGTAATCGGGCTGCCATCATGAAAGCGGGCGTGCGGATTGAGGGTTATCTCCATCCATGAGAAATCATCGGCGTAGCGCGTGTGCTCGGCAATGAGCGGATAATAGCTGCCCGGTTCATCATCGGACGTGGTGAACAGCGTGTCATACAGTGCCTCGGTGCGCACGCCCGGGTTGCCGCGCAGCGCATAGCGGTTGAAGTTGTCGAAGGTGCCAATGGTGGCGTTAACGATAGTTCCCCCCTTCGGGGCCCTGGGATTGGCATAATCGAAATGGTCAAAGCCGACGGCGTATTTCGGTTCGCCAATGATGGCAAAAGTGCTGCCCTCTTTTATGGTTTGCGCCTGACTATTCAGGCTGAACAGGGTCAGTAATATCAGGCAAACTCGCGCAAACATAGCCAGATTAATATCCTCTGTGAGCGGGCATCATCAAGAGCGGTTACCGGGCGGCAAAATATTTTGCCTGTTTGTCATGGGCCGCGATCAGCTCTTCCAGCGGCAGCGGACGGCTCAGCCAATAGCCCTGCAGGAAGTTTACGCCATGTTTGCGTAACCACTCCGCCTGCTCCGGCGTTTCGACCCCTTCCGCAACGGTCACGAGCTGCAGGCGGCGGCTCAGCGTCAGTACCGCATCCAGCACCGGTGAGGTGACGGTCTCGGTCCCGATAGCCTGTACAAAGCCGCGATCGATTTTCAGATAGTCAAATTTATAACGCTCAAGGTAGATAAGCGCACTATGTCCGGTCCCAAAATCGTCAATCGCAATCTCAAATTCCTGTTCATGCAGCCAGTCAAAGATGGCCAGCGACTTGTTTTTATCGATCATCGCACGTTCGGTAATTTCAAGAACCACATTGAAGTGGTTGGCTGGCAGAGAGGCCGCGAACTGCTGAAGGTCGGCCTGAAATTCGTCGGCGTGCAGATGGGCCGGTGAGATATTCAGCCCCAGCTTGCAGCCGACGGGCAGAATTTTTTGCAAGGCCGGCGCGTCATGGGCGATCAGCGCGAATAAATGATGGGTGAGTGGCACAATCATTTGCTGCGTTTCAGCCAGGTTAATAAACACGTCGGGCGGGATTTCCCCGGCGACCGGATGGCGCCAGCGCATCAGCACTTCAATACCGCTAATGCGCAGGGTATCCGCTTTGACTACCGGCTGATAGACAACGTAGAACTGATTGTTTTTAATCCCCAGCAGAATGGCTTTACGCGGATCGGATTTCAGCGACAGCACATAGTAACTCACCAGTCCAGCCAGCAGGCCGCAGACCACGCCGAGCAGCAGCGAAAATTGTGTATTCTCCGATAGCCAGCTGTTGGCATAGAGATAGACCTTCAGCGGCAGCCCTTTGATTTGGACCTGGCGAATAGGCTCTGCGGCCAGGTTCTGCGGGTCAATAATGCTGTTGGTCAGGGTGGAGAGGGCGGTATCGTTGACAACCAGCACGATACTGCTGAAATCGTTCTGACGGGCGGAGTAAAGAACATAGGGTGTCAGGTTGGTATTGATTGAGACGAAAACGCCATCCTCGCCGCCGCCCGGGTTGCGTACCCACATCGCCAGAGCGGCGTTCTTCGGCATCATCGGCGTCCCCGGCAGGAGCCGCATATCGACCGCCTTACGGGGATCGAGATGCGGGATAAGCTGTACCAGAGGCGTGTCCATGGCGCCGGTGGCGGAGGAGCAAAAGACGACACCGTCTTTCACCAGCAAAAACGCGCGCACGTTTGCGCTAAAGGCCGCCCGTGCGGTCAGGCCTGAGGCAATGTTTTCACATTTCTGGTCGACCAGCGGCTGCAGGCCGGTCATGGTTTTTTCGAGATGGCTAAAGTATTCGGTCAGGTAGACGTTGACGTTGTCGATGATACTGTCAAAACGTTCAGACCGGCTATGATAAATCACCATAACCTGAATGCTACCGGCCAGCAGGGCGACAATCGCCCCGATGAGTATGCTGGTCAGCCAGATATTACGTCGGGGTGACAGGTGACGGGTAGGCATAGGCTATAGAGTCGATCCGTGTTAATGAGTTGCGCCAATGGTTTGATAGGAAACGTTTTCTCTATCGCTACTAAAAGGGATAGCCTATATTGCGGCATTCATAGGTAAACAGGCAAAAAAAAACACCGCCGCAGCAGTGTTTTTTTGTTCTGACCGTCAGCCAAGGGATAACTGACGTCAGAAAGGATTACGAGCGGCTCAGAACTCGTCGCGCTTCGTTATAGCGCTTATTCCAGTACGGCTCGTTCATGCTGGAGATGGTCACACCGCTGCTGGTGGAAGCATGGACGAACTGATCGTTGCCGATATAGATGCCGACATGGCGACCGGTGGAACCCGCCCGGAACAGAACTAAATCACCGGTGCGCAGTTGAGAGCGTGAAATAGACCTGCCGGAATCCTGCTGCTCAGAAGTGGAGCGGGGCAGTTCCAGACCAAATTGTTCGCGGAAAGTACGCTGCACAAAGGCGGAGCAATCAATGCCTTTGCGGGTGCTGCCGCCGAGGCGGTAACGCACGCCTTTCCAGCTGGCATACTGGTCCATCAAACGGGACTTAACGTCCAGATTGTTGACCATCTTTTCAAATTCATCCTGAGAGGCTTGCAGTGATGATAAATCGCCACTACCCACAGCATGCGTCTCAGAATGCATATTCCTTGCGGTACTACTTGTCGAACTACAGGCAGAGAGCAAAACTGCCACTGCTATCGCGGGCACAACCCGCAAGATATATCTCAAAATCGGCTGAGATTTGACCATGTTGTTTGTTTTCCCTTGTTGTCCTTAACGACAATGTCGTTATAAAAAATGCCAAACGTGCTAGAGCCTAAATACCTGCCAGCAATGAGACAATTCCTTAAACCTAAATTTGTGGGATACCGCACAAATTTATTTTTGAGCCGGATTGACGTTACTGGAAAGGCAAAACGAGATTGAGAGTACCCTATCAAACGTGGGATGGCGAGCGGTTTCGCGAGATTTCTTATAAGAAATTGTGCATCTAAAAGTGAATCATCGGGAAAGCACAAAATAGCAGCAATGGCGGGTAAAAAATATGCAATTCATTCATTTGTAAGACGATTAATGTGACAGGAAGATGACGCAGATGCTAAAAAAAATGGACAAATAAAAAAGGGACCGAGAACGATCCCTTATGGATATAGTTAATAATATGTAAGGAGAATATTAATTTTTACCCGTGCCGCCCGGAAGCGAACGGTTAAACCAGGCGATCAAGATGTCGCTTAACGGCGTCATCAGCACCCAGGGGATGCCGATAAGTACGGCGGTCAATGAGCCGACGGCTATATCAGTAAACCAGTGGGCGCCAATCATGACCCGCGGAAAAGCGAAAACCACAAAAATAATCAGCGCAATAGCAAATGCCCGGCGGCCAAAATAGCGCCACATGAAGGTGGCGAAGATGAGCAGCATCATGCCGTGATCGCCGGGGAAACTGTCTTTCGACGCATCTTTGGTCGGGAAGGCGACCACATCGCTTACTTTAACAATCTCACTGAACGCGAGCGACGGGCTGGCGCGTTTAACCGGCATCAGATGCTGCGCCAGCTGATTAATGACCACCGCGAAGAGCAGCATCACCAGGCCGATAATGACGATCCGACGGCGACCGGCGCTTTGCTCTTTCAACCAGAAGCTCAGCATCAGGCCGCCCATCGCCAGCAAAGAGCAGGCGTCAAAAGCCCGGTTATTGATGATAGCCAGCAGCCAGGCATAGGCCTGACTCTTTCCCACTCCCTGGTTAAAGAAGTGGAAAATGGCGGCGTCCAGCGACAGCCAGAAACCATGATTCGCGGGCAAAAACCACGAAAAAAAGAGGACAAAACCTGCCGCGTTAAGCAGCAGGATCAGGGGAATTCGGTTTTTAATCATAACGGTTGCGAGTTGTGTAAGACGGCGGGAAACATACCCACCTTAACTTAAACGAAGTTTCAACAAAGAGGCTTGTAAGGCATTCCAGTCCGCCTCGGATTCGGTAATCAGCTCAATGCGGCTATCCGGTGGCGCAACGTTTTGGGTTTCAATATGCAGATCCCATCCCTGACGGTTGATGCGGACCAGACCTTCCGCAATACGCATCACCCCCTTGACGCGGGCAACCGGCGCCAGACGCGCCCACTCAAGCAGGCCAATCGTATCAAACGTCGTATCGGCATCAAAAATCCAGCCGCAGGCCTGGTAGCCCTGACCGCTGTTGAGGCTCCGGCGCCAGCGCTGATGAGCGGGCAGACTGAGCGCGGCCAGGCCCTTTTTCTGCCCGTGGCTGTGCGCATGTGCAGCACTTTCCGGCAGTGGAGCCAGGTTCAGACGCGGTAAATCCAGCAGCGCCGGGTCGATGTTGCCGTAGGTTGCGCGAATATGCAGACGTTCGCCCGCGTGTTCCTGCCACCAGGCGTCAAAGGCCTGTTCGCTTTCCGCCGTCATCCGGTCCGCTTTATTGCTGATAATGACATCGGCCGCCGCCAGCTGATCGCGGAAGTTGTCGTTCGCCATCACTTTACTGTCCAGCAGCTGGCGGGGATCCAACACGCACAGAGTGGCGCGAAGATCGATCCACGGCTCATAGACGGCGGCGGTCAGAATATCGAGAATTTGTTTGGGATGACCAAGCCCGGTAGGCTCAATCAGCAGACGATCCGGTTTCCCCTGGCGCAGCAGGGTATTCAACCCAACCTGCATCGGCAGGCCGTTGACGCAGCACATGCAGCCGCCGGGAATTTCTTTGAGTAGCGCGCCGCTATCGGCCAGTAAAGCGCCGTCGATACCCACTTCGCCAAACTCATTAACCAGCACGGCCCATTTTTCATCTGCAGGTTTGTGGGCCAGCAGATGAAGAATCGAGGTCGTTTTACCGCTGCCGAGAAACCCCGTGATCAAGTTTGTTTTGGTCACATTTTCTCCAGGATACAAATGTAATGTTGTAACAGTTGGCCCTATCCTGACGAAAAAAAGGGGAAAAGAGAAGGGTTACGGCGGACAGAAAAGAATTCTGTCCGCTAAAGAGCAGCAATTGTTAAATCCCGGGCACGTTGGCAATGGCCTGGCGGGCACCGACGGCAGAAAGCTGATGCCAGGCGGCGGTGATGTTCTCCACAAACAGCGCATTGCGCGGCAGATCGCGGCCAAAGATTTCTTCCAGTGAAAGCAGGGCGCCGACGCGTTCCTCGTCGCGGCTGTCGGCGACCAGAGCCTGAATTTTGTCGCTCAGCGGGTCGCGAATATCAATCGCCTGACCGGCATCATCTCTACCGCTGACGTAGCGCATCCAGCCCGCCACGCCGAGCGCCAGCAGCGGCCAGCGGCTACCGCGTTGCAGGTGAATGCGAATACCGTCAAGCATACGCTGCGGAAGCTTCTGACTGCCGTCCATCGCTATTTGCCAGGTGCGGTGCTTTAGCGCTGGATTACTAAAGCGCGCGATCAGGCTGTCGGCATAGTGCGTCAGATTGACGCCTTCGATAGCGAGCGTCGGGGCCTGTTCGTCGAGCATCAACCGGCGAGCGGCGCTGCGCAGAACCTCATCCTGCATGCAGTCGCTGATATACGTATTACCGGCAAGGTAGCCGAGCCAGGCAAGGAAAGAGTGGCTGCCGTTGAGCATCCGCAGCTTCATCTGCTCCCACGGCAGCACGTTATCGGTCATCTGGGCGCCGGCGGTTTCCCATGCCGGGCGGCCCGCCACGAAGTTATCCTCAATGACCCACTGAATAAATGGCTCGCAGCTGATAGCGCAAGGATCTTCCACGCCGAGCGCAGCGCTGATTTCAGCCAGCGACTCATCGGTGGCGGCGGGCACGATACGGTCAACCATGGTGCCGGGAAAACTGACGTGTTCAGCAATCCACTGCGCCAGTTCGGGGGCGCGTTTTTCCGCCATGCCCAGAACCGCATTTTTGACCACGTGACCGTTATCAGGAATATTATCGCAGGAGAGAACCGTAAACGGCGGCAGGCCTCGTTCGCGGCGGCGGGAGAGGGCTTCAACCAGAATCCCCGGCACCGATTGCGGCAGCGAGGGATTTTGCAGATCGTGAATAATGCGCGGTTGCGTCAGGTCCAGCATGCCGCTGGCGGGATCGATGCAGTAGCCTTTCTCCGTAATCGTCAGCGAGACAATGGCCACCTGCGGCTCGCAGAATTTTTCAATGATCGCGGGCAGAGAGTCCAGCTTTGCATTCAGGCATTCGTGAACGGCGCCCACGACAATCGGCTGGTTACCCTGTGCGCCTTTTTCCAGCACGGTGAACAGGTGGTCCTGCTGACGGAGCTGGCTCATCAGCCGATCGCCGCTGAACAGGCTAATTTCACAGATCCCCCAGTCTCCGCCGCTGGCGTTCAGCACCCGATCGGTGAGCAGGGCCTGATGAGCGCGATGAAACGCCCCGAAGCCAAAGTGCACAATGCGCGAGCGCAACTGGCTGCGATCGTACTGAGGAAGCTGCACGCTTTCTGGCAGCGTAGCGGTAGCAATAGTAGTCATTCTTTACACACCTGATTAACCAATGATTAACAATGGCAGTGTAAAGTTATATGACAACAAATTAAATTGGTGAGCCGTATTTATACGCTTAGTGTGAGCTGGATCAATCAATTCAGCGGGATAAATTGATCCCTGGCGAGAAGCCTGTATGGTAGTCATCATTGATGTTAGCAATATTGGTATAACAACTTTGAGAGGGCATAGCGATGGAACAAACCTGGCGTTGGTATGGACCGAACGATCCGGTGTCGCTTGATGATGTACGGCAGGCTGGCGCGACGGGTGTGGTCACTGCGCTGCACCATATTCCTAACGGTCAAGTCTGGCCGGTTGACGAAATTAAACAGCGCCAGGCGCTGCTGGCGGAAAAAGGGTTGACCTGGTCGGTCGTGGAAAGCATCCCGGTACACGAAGAGATCAAGACCCAGAGCGGGCAGTGTGCGACCTGGATTGCCAACTACCAGCAGAGCATTCGCAACCTGGCGGCCTGCGGGATTGATACCGTCTGCTATAACTTCATGCCGATTCTCGACTGGACGCGTACCGACCTTGAGTACCAGTTGCCGGACGGTTCGAAAGCCTTGCGTTTTGACCACATCGCGTTTGCCGCTTTTGAGTTGCATATCCTGAAGCGCTCTGGTGCCGAGGCAGACTACAGTGCGGAAGAGCAGCGCCAGGCTCAGGCCTGCTTTGCGGCGATGAGCGAAGCGGACATTGACAAGCTGACCCGCAACATTATTGCCGGTTTACCGGGCGCAGAAGAGGGCTATACCCTCGAACAGTTCCGCGCGCGGCTGGCGGAATATGACCAGATCGATAAAGCGCAGCTGCGTGAGAACATGGCCGTCTTCCTGCGCGCTATCGTACCGGTATGCGAAGAGGTTGGCGTGCGGCTGGCCGTACACCCGGACGATCCGCCGCGCCCGATCCTTGGCTTGCCGCGTATCGTTTCGACTATCGAAGACATGCAGTGGCTGAAAGAGACCGTGGACAGCATCAACAACGGCTTTACGATGTGCACCGGTTCTTACGGCGTGCGTGCCGATAACGATCTGGTGAAAATGGTCGAAACCTTCGGCGACCGGATCCACTTTACCCATCTGCGTTCGACCTGCCGTGAAGAGAACCCAAAAACGTTCCACGAAGCGGCGCATCTGACCGGTGACGTGAATATGGTGGCGGTGGTGGAGGCGATTCTGAGCGAAGAGCTGCGCCGCAAGCACGCGGGCGATCTGCGTCCGATTCCGTTCCGTCCGGACCATGGTCACCAGATGCTGGACGATCTGCGTAAGAAAACCAACCCGGGCTATTCGGCGATTGGTCGCCTGAAGGGGATGGCGGAAGTACGCGGTGTTGAGCTGGCGCTGAAGATGACGAAGTATCCGGAACTGCTGTAATTCTGGCGGCGGAAAAGTAAAAGGACAGCCTGAGGCTGTCCTTTTTTGTCTTACTGCCCGGCTCATACGACGGGCGGCGTGGACGGGGCGTTTCCACCCTCATCCGGGACGACGCGATATTAGTCTGCGCGACCCATGTAGCGGCTTTCTTCGATATGGATACGAATTTTCTCGCCGGTGGTCAGGTATTCCGGAACCTGAATCACCAGGCCGGTGCTCATGATTGCCGGTTTGGTACGGGAGCTCGCCGAGGCGCCTTTAATGCCCGGGGCGGTTTCTACGATTTCCAGATCCACGGTCTGCGGCAGTTCCAGCGCCAGCAGCTGGCCATCCCAGGTCAGAACCTGCATGTCAGGCATGCCGCCTTCCGGAATAAACAGCAGCTCTTCTTCAATCTGCTCTTTGGTGAAGGTGTACGGCGTGTAATCTTCTTTATCCATAAACACGTACTCGTTGCCGTCAACATAGGAGAAGTCAACGAAACGGCGGGTCAGGGTAACGGTGTCAACGATATCGTCGCCTTTAAAGCGCTCTTCCACTTTCAGGCCGGTACGTACATCAGAGAAACGCATTTTGTACAGCGTTGCTGCGCCACGGGCGCTCGGTGACTGAATATCAATATTCTTTACAATCAGCAGCTTGCCGTTGTAATTCAGCACCATACCTTTTTTAATTTCATTCGCTCTTGGCATTGCAGTAATCCTGTCGCTTAACGGTTCAAAAAATATCGCGTAAAACTACTCGCGCCGGGGCTTTCAGGCAAGCGGAATTCACGAGTTTTGCTATCTCCGGACAAAACGTTTAGGCTTGGCCGTAAACCGCAACATCAAGAGAGTCATTTATGGAATGTCGTATCGATTGCGGTGCCTGCTGTATCGCCCCCTCTATTTCATCCCCGATCCCCGGAATGCCTGACGGCAAGCCTGCGAATGTCAGGTGCGTGCAGCTATCGGAAGATAACTTATGCAATATCTTTGGCTCGGCTTTACGTCCTAAAGTATGCGGTAGCCTACAGCCTTCACCTGATATGTGCTGCACCAGTCGTGAAGAGGCGATGGCTTTCCTGATTCACCTCGAAAAGCAAACTTCATCTTAAAAAACTGCTGCCGTAAATAATTCCATTACATTAAGAGACGCGAAGTGTCTGGTGAACTATGGAACCAGTCTATGAAACAGAACTTAATTAAACTTTTAGTCACGCTTAATTTGATGATTTTATTGCATTTGATCGTTTACTATACAGACCCTGATTAGGTACAATTTCCTTGTGGATTTCTATAACAACACGAGGAAAAGAGACAATGGCTATTCCAGCTTATCTATGGCTTAAAGATGACGGCGGCGCAGACATTATGGGGTCTGTAGACGTTCAAGACCGCGATGGCAGCATTGAGATCACCGGATTCTCACATAACTTGAGTATCCCAACTGATGCAATGACGGGAAAAATCACAGGAACCCGCAAGCATTCAGCCGTACTCATTCAAAAAGAGTTTGATAGCTCCAGCCCGTATCTTTACAAAGCAGTTGCCACTGGTCAGACACTTAAATCAGCGGAATTTAAATGGTATCGCATCAATGATGCTGGTCAGGAAGCGGAATACTTCAACATGCTGCTTGAAGGTGTGAAAATTGTCGGTGTTTCACCAGTGATGCACGATACTAAAGATGCAACCAAAGAGAAGCATAACCACCTTGAGTGCGTAGAGTTTCGCTATGAAAAAATTACCTGGAAGCACTGCGATGGCAACATCATGTTTACTGACGCATGGAATGAGAGAGCCCAGGCGTGAGATACCCAACTTTAGCGGCATCACCCCACCCACCATTTGATGTATCCTCATTCGCCCCGCCCGGCGTAAGCATTGTCAATAATATGATGATGGCTCGTTTTCACCGTGGCCCATCAGCCCTCACCTATTCCTGGTTTTACCAACAAGTAAGAAGGCATGGCCCGTGGGATTACAAGCAGCGCGGGAAAGGGTTCGAAAGTTTTGGTAACTTTCATTATGGGGCTGTAGGTCACGCTGCGGGGATTTCCGATGAGGTATTACTTCGGGGGGCAGGATGGGCGCAAAGTCAAGCAGGAACGAGCGATCCAGCTTTTGGTGATTGGTATGGCTCAACGCCTTATGGCGATGACCCTAACGACCAGTATTGGATAAGAGCAGGGATTGACTATGCAAAACGCGCTGGTTTTTAGGAAAGGCTACCTACTCTTAATCCTGTTGGCGGTTGTCGTCATTGGGGTATATAAGGTGTTGCATTACTCGCCGCTTGAGCAAGAGATAATCAAGAAGGTGAAAATAAACAATCTGGCTAACCTCTACATCACCGAAGCGAGCACAGGAGCAACTACCGGTTTTTCCTATCGTTTCTATCTCTATGATGCATCCAAAGATGATAAAGCGTTTATGGCGAGTCTGGAGGACGGGAACGAGCCTTTTATGAACACGACGGACAAAGGCGCATTGACGAAGGCTGAAAACGACGCGCTTTATCTGTCAGTGAAAGGAACCATTTATACCTTTAATAGCCCTGCGACTTATCTTGCGGGTGGCTCAATCTACTCTGTTCCTGTTTACCTCACTTCATCGCCATTCTAATAGCATAGCCAGCTTTGGTGCTGGCTCTTTTCTTTCAATCTATGTCGCATCTTCAGGTCGAAACGACGGCCAAAAGTATGCGGTAGCCTACAGCCTTCACCTGATATGTGCTCAACGGATCGTGACGCTGCTATGACATATCTCATTCATTTAGAATTTAGTACAGCGCCATAAGTCTTTGTCGTGCGTTTGACCCTGGATACCCAGGCACCTTTTATCCCTGAGCGTTGAGTTATTCATGGCGGTTGCCAAAAACATCTCATTATCAGCCTGGTACTGAATTAAATAATTAAAAACTTCGTTTCAATAATGCTTTTTTTAGCATTAAATATGCTGATAAAATATTACAACTAATACACTTAAATGCTTTTTATACAGTCTGTGTAATTTAGTTTTGAAATGGATACATAACATTACAATGATTATGGTTATATGGGGTCGTTCCATAGAAAAACATCGAAAGTCCTGAGATGCCGTTTGCCGCCAGTTCCTTTCCCTGACTGTGCGGCATTTTTTTACCTCAACAGCTTTAAGCGGTTGGTTTCTTTACGGGAGGTTAATATTGTATCTTCTTGCTGTAATCATCCTGATAGTCTTGACCTGTCTCTCTGCATACTGCATGTATTCATGTATCAAGGATAGCTCGTGGGGGAAAGCCACTCATCCGGACAAGTGAACGGGAGAGGCTGTGGATGAATGAGCCCGCGGGAAAGAGTGAGACAGAGAGGCCCGGCGGTTCCACCTCTAAATGCTGAAGTGGTGCCGGGAACTGATGATAAAGCCCCGATTCGGGTATCGGTTGATTACAAGGAACCACGCCCAAAGCCTCCGGGCGTCAGAACTAAAATTAACATTTAATATGAAATGAAACATTAATGCCTGGTGAATTTAAAGAATCGAAAAACAAGAGCTGATTATTAGCAATTCAATAACAATTCAATTTGGGCTGGTTGTGCGAATGTTTATTTTTCAGAAGTTATATTGCTCGGTATGTTTATTTTAAATATGGCTGGGTATGCTTCGTTTCATTAAAAAACACTTCGCAGTGCTTGTCTTACTCGTATGGGGCATCCTCTATCTGTCCGTGATGGTAGAATGCTGGAACTTTATTTCTAACCATTACTGGTTGTTTTTTAGTTGATACCATCATGAGATAAGCAACTTCACGGCAAGATAATATTCCGGTCTTTGTGGGCGAAAATTCTTTGGCAACGGTCATCCTGCATATAAGAACGCCTACAGATCACGGCAATCGCCAGGCGGCCATGACCTGTCTTATTCCGCAGGCTCTGCCTGCATCTTAAACGTCTTTAATGCGCCACAGGCAAAGTAATGACGCCGCCCCCATGCCAAGGGCAATCCAGAAAACAGCGTGATAGCTCCAGATTTCGGCCACTACACCTGCCAGCGAACCGGCGATAATCCAGCCGACGCGGGTGGTATTGGTATACAGCGTAGTGGCAGCGCCGGCCTGGCCGGGCATCAGGTCCTGGAAATAGAGCATGCCAATGCCTGCCAGAATACCGATGAATATCGCGTTCAGCGCCTGCAGAGCCAGCAGTAAAGCGGGCGTATGCACCAGCAGCATCCCCACGTAAAACAGTATTCCTGCCGCTGCGGCGAGGCGCATCAAAAAGCGCTTACCAAAGCGTCGGGCATAATAGCCGGCAATCAGCATCGTCGGGATTTCCAACCCGGCGGCGGTCCCCATCATCAGCCCGGCCAGCTTCTCTGATAAATGCAGCTCATTAATGATATAGAGCGGCATATTAATAATGTACAGGCTGTTAATGCCCCACATGAGTGTGCAAACGCTGAACAGCAGCAGCGCGTCGCGACGATGAGTGCGCGGTGCCTCCAGATGACCTGCCGCCGCCAGTTTCTGCTTCTCTTTGCGCATGCTGGGCAGAAAGAGCCACACCATCGCCCCGCAGACCACAAAGGCGATCGCGGCGCAGAGATACATCACGGTAAAACCGAACCCCATTGCCAGCGCGTAGGCCAGCGGCGGGCCGATCACCCATGCCAGCGAGACCTGGGCGCGCAGAATGGAACTGAACATGACCGCTTCGCGACCGGTTTTATCGGCATGTTCGCGCGCGAGGGCGAACATCTGCGGGTTGGCGGTGGAGCCGAAGCTGCTGAGGAAGACCCCGATGAAGAGCAGGATAAAGTAGTTGCGATTCCAGGCGAACAGCAGGCAGGCCAGGATCCCGAGCAGGCAGCAAAAGACGATCAGCCGCTTGCGATCGCCCTGGCGATCCGAGCGCCCGGCCAGAAACTGACTGACCAAAATACCGATGACCGCGCTTCCGGTAAAAAAGAAGCCGACCATCGCCGGGCGTACATGCACTTCATTGGTTAAAAACAGGCTCAGGGTCGGCGTTTGCAACGCGCCGGCAATGCCTGTCAGGAAGGCGACGATCAGGAAAGCAGAAGAGGTTAAATCGAACCCGCGGCGGGGAAGGGCAGCGCTACTGTTTTGCATGGCGGAGTATCTGTCATTGTCTGAGCAGCGGAGTTTACGCCGTCACCCAGAAAATGAACAGTAGTATGGTACAGAAAATTAAAAAGTAGTTTCAAATTAGTAATTTCAGCAAAAAGCTGAAACCTGGCTGAATGCGGGAGGCTAGCTTCAGCAAAAGTGTGCTGCACCTCTAATTTCCGTTATCAGATTGATAACAGATCTTGCGCAGTGGATAAGAAAGGTACAGACTCATTGAAACGTTTCAGCGTTATCGGAATTTTCTCCATCAGGAAGTTGACGCCTTTTTTCACAAAATAGCTGAAACGATTCAATCTAGCAGGAGAGGAGAACCATGTTCCAGTTATCTGTGCAGGATATTCATCCCGGCCAGCAGGCCGGTAATAAAGAAGAGGCGATTCGTCAGGTTGCCGCGGCGCTGATCAGCGCTGGCAACGTGGCGGAAGGCTACGTTAACGGGATGCTGGCTCGCGAACAGCAAACCTCCACATTCCTTGGCAACGGCATTGCCATCCCGCACGGGACTACCGACACGCGTGACCAGGTGCTGAAAACCGGCGTTCAGGTCTACCAGTTTCCGCAGGGCGTGACCTGGGGAGAAGGGCAGACCGCGTACGTGGCCATCGGCATCGCCGCCAGTTCGGATGAACATCTGGGGCTGCTGCGTCAGTTGACCCACGTCCTGAGCGATGATTCGGTCGCTGAACAACTTAAATCGGCGACCACGGCGGAAGAGCTACGGGCCCTGTTGATGGGTGAAAAGCAGAGCGAAGCGTTGAAACTGGATAATGACACGCTGAGCCTGGATATCGCTGCCAGCGATCTGATGACCTTACAGGCGCTGAACGCTGCGCGTCTGAAAGAGGCCGGCGCCGTCGACGCCACCTTCGTCAGCCGCACCATCAATGATAAGCCGCTGAACCTCGGTCAGGGCATCTGGCTGAACGACAGTGCGGAAGGCAACCTGCGCAGCGCGATTGCGGTCAGCCGTGCCGCCAGTACATTTACCGCCGATGAGCAGCCGGTATCGCTGCTGATTACCGTCGCGATGGCGGATGAACAGCCTACCGCGGTACTGAATCGCCTGAGCAATCTGCTAATTGATAAAAAAGCTGACCGCCTGCTGAAGTCCGATGGCGCAACCCTGCTGGCGCTGCTGACCAGCGACGATGCAATCGCCGACGACGTGCTGAGCGCCGAGTTTGTGGTGCGCAATGAGCACGGGCTGCATGCCCGTCCGGGCACGATGCTGGTGAACACCATTAAACAATTTTCTAGCGACATTACCGTCACCAATCTGGACGGATCCGGCAAGCCGGCAAATGGCCGCAGCCTGATGAAAGTCGTGGCGTTGGGCGTGAAGAAAGGTCACCGTCTGCGCTTTACCGCGCAAGGTGAAGATGCGCAACAAGCGCTGGATGCGATTGGCGAAGCGATCGCCGAAGGCCTTGGGGAGGGCGCATAAATGAGCAGACGTGTAGCAACGATTACATTAAACCCGGCATATGATCTGGTGGGTTTCACACCGGAAATTGAACGCGGAGAAGTCAACCTCGTGCGGACCACCGGTCTGCATGCCGCCGGAAAAGGTATCAACGTTGCGAAAGTGCTGAAAGATCTCGGCATTGACGTCACCGTTGGCGGTTTCCTGGGGAAAGACAACCAGGATGGTTTTCAGCAGCTGTTCAGCGAGCTGGGGATTGCCAACCGCTTCCAGGTGGTTCAGGGGCGGACACGCATCAACGTCAAGCTGACGGAAAAAGATGGTGAAGTGACCGATTTCAACTTCTCCGGTTTTGAAGTCACCCCGGCCGACTGGGAACGCTTTGTGAATGACTCCCTGAGCTGGCTGGGCCAGTTCGACATGGTGTGCGTCAGCGGCAGTCTGCCGTCAGGCGTTAGCCCGGAAGCCTTCACAGACTGGATGGTTCGTCTGCGTAGCCAGTGTCCGTGCATTATCTTTGACAGCAGCCGCGAAGCGCTGGTTGCCGGTCTGAAAGCCGCGCCGTGGCTGGTGAAGCCAAACCGTCGCGAGCTGGAGATCTGGGCTGGCCGTAAGCTGCCGGAAATGAAAGACGTGATTGATGCAGCGCATGCGCTGCGCGAGCAGGGCATTGCCCACGTGGTTATCTCCCTCGGTGAAGAGGGGGCGCTGTGGGTTAACGCTTCAGGCGAATGGATTGCGAAACCCCCTTCAGTTGAAGTGGTCAGCACCGTCGGTGCCGGGGATTCCATGGTTGGCGGCCTGATCTACGGCCTGCTGATGCGTGAATCCAGCGAGCATACGCTGCGTCTGGCTACTGCTGTTGCGGCGCTGGCGGTCAGCCAGAGCAATGTAGGTATTACCGATCGTACCCAGTTGGCCGCCATGATGGCGCGTGTCGACTTAAAACCCTTTAATTGACAGCAGGAGAGGCATAATGAAAACGCTGCTGATTATTGATGCCGGACTTGGACAGGCGCGCGCCTATATGGCGAAAACCTTGCTGGGTACCGCAGCGCATAAAGCACATCTTGAACTGACAGACAACCCGAACGACGCGGAACTGGCGATCGTTCTTGCCACCACCCTGCCGGCGGATAGTGCGCTGAGCGGTAAACAGGTGTTCCTCGGCGATATCAATCGCGCCGTTGCCCATCCGGAGCTGTTCCTGAGCGAAGCGAAAAGCCAGGCGACGCCGTATGCTGCTCCGGCAGCGGCGACACTGCCGGCTGCCGCCGGTGGCGTAAAACGCATCGTGGCGGTCACCGCGTGCCCGACCGGCGTCGCGCATACCTTTATGGCGGCGGAAGCCATTGAAACCGAAGCCAAAAAACGCGGCTGGTGGGTGAAAGTGGAAACTCGCGGCTCGGTCGGCGCTGGTAACGCCATCACGCCGGAAGAGGTGGCGCAGGCGGATTTGGTGATTGTGGCTGCCGATATTGAAGTCGACCTGGCAAAATTTGCCGGCAAACCGATGTATCGTACCACCACCGGTCTGGCGCTGAAGAAAACCGTGCAGGAGCTGGATAAAGCCGTTGTTGAAGCGAAACCGTACCAGCCGTCCGGCCAGAGCAGCCAGCAGGCGGCTTCGGCGAAGAAAGAGGGCGGCGGTGCCTATCGTCACCTGCTGACCGGCGTGTCTTATATGCTGCCGATGGTCGTTGCCGGCGGTCTGTGTATCGCGCTCTCCTTTGCCTTCGGTATCAAAGCGTTTGAAGTAAAAGATACCCTTGCAGCCGCGCTGATGCAGATTGGCGGTGGTTCAGCCTTTGCGCTGATGGTTCCGGTGCTGGCAGGCTTTATCGCCTTCTCCATTGCCGACCGTCCAGGCCTGACGCCGGGTCTTATCGGCGGGATGCTGGCCGTCAGCGGCGGTTCCGGCTTCATCGGCGGGATTATCGCCGGTTTCCTTGCCGGTTACGTTGCTAAACTGATCAGCACCAAATTGAAACTGCCGCCGAGCATGGAAGCGCTGAAACCGATCCTGATCATTCCGCTGGTCTCCAGCCTGATCGTCGGCCTGGCGATGATTTACCTGATCGGTAAACCTGTTGCCGGTATTCTGGCAGGGCTGACCCACTGGCTGCAAACGATGGGAACGGCGAACGCCGTACTGCTGGGCGCTATTCTCGGCGCGATGATGTGTACCGACATGGGCGGTCCGGTGAACAAAGCGGCCTATGCCTTCGGCGTCGGTCTGCTGAGTACCCAAACCTACGCACCGATGGCGGCGATTATGGCGGCCGGTATGGTGCCACCGCTGGCGATGGGTATCGCTACGCTGGTTGCCCGCAATAAGTTTGATAAAGGGCAACGGGAAGGGGGGAAAGCGGCGCTGGTCCTGGGTCTGTGCTTTATCTCTGAAGGGGCGATTCCGTTTGCTGCCCGTGACCCGATGCGCGTCCTGCCATGCTGTATCGTGGGCGGCGCGGTGACCGGTGCGATCTCTATGGCTATCGGGGCGAAACTGATGGCGCCGCACGGCGGTCTGTTCGTCCTGCTGATTCCTGGTGCGATTACGCCAGTGGTCGGTTACCTGCTGGCGATTGTTGCCGGCACCCTGGTGGCCGGTCTCTCCTACGCGGTGCTGAAACGTCCGGAAGGACAGACCGCAGAAAAAGCGGCCTGAGTTCTCCTGCACAAAAGCGCATCATAAGCAAACAAAAGGGCCGGATTCGGCCCTTTTTCTGTTCTACTTCTCTACGTAGCGATACGTTTCACACGGCCCGCACGCGGCTGGCGTCAGGCCGAGGCTTCTTCCGTTTGCTGTGCCCGCAGCCAGGCAATCTCTTGTGCCCAGATATCCGGGTTAATGGTTTCCAGAATCAGCGGGATGCCATCGAAGCGGCTGTCCTGCATGATCCAGCGGAAAGCGTCGTGGCCGATATTGCCTTCGCCCAGGCTGTGGTGGCGGTCAACGCGGCTGCCGAAGGTGCTTTTGGCATCGTTGAGGTGCATGCCGCGCAGATAGCGGAAACCGACAATGCGTTCGAAGTCGGCGAAAGTTTTCTCACACCCTTCCACGCTACGCAGGTCATAACCGGCGGCAAAGGCGTGGCAGGTATCAATGCAGACGCCGACGCGGGATTTGTCTTCCACGCCGTCAATAATGGCGGCCAGGTGTTCAAACTGAAAGCCGAGGTTGCTGCCCTGGCCGGCGGTATTTTCAATGACGGCGGTCACGCCTTCGGTTTTAGCCAGCGCAATATTAATGGACTCGGCAATACGCGCCAGACACTCGTCTTCCGGTATCTGCTGCAGATGGCTGCCGGGATGGAAATTGAGCAGCGTCAGCCCGAGCTGCTGACAGCGGCTCAGTTCATCAATAAAGGCATCGCGGGATTTTTCCAGCGCCTCCTCAACCGGGTGGCCGAGGTTAATCAGGTAGCTGTCATGCGGCAGGATTTGTCCGGGACCAAAGCGGTATTTTTCGCAGGCGGCTTTGAATTCAGCAATCGTTTCGTCGCTGAGCGGGGCTGCTCGCCATTGCCGCTGATTCTTGGTAAACAGCGCGAAGGCGGTGGCGTCGATTTCCGCGGCGCGAATGGCGGCATTGGCCAGTCCGCCGGAGGCGCTGACGTGCGCTCCAATGTATTTCATAAAAAGCTCCAGTTAAGCCGCTGGGGGGAGGGTAATGATAGCGGCTTAACCGGAGAGTTACATCAACGAATGCGTGGGTTCATCCGACCGGGTTATGCCATCAGGCCGTGAATCACCAGGTTGATGGCGCCGCCGCCGACTATCAGCCAGACGAACAGGATTAAGGCCATCAGCAGCGGTTTGGCGCCGGCTTTTTTCAGCGCGCTGACGTGAGTGGTCAGCCCCAGTGCCGCCATCGCCATCGCCAGCAGGACGGTATCAAGCGTGACCAGTATCCCGACGATGGGTTTTGGCAGCAGATGGAAAGAGTTAAACACCGCCACCACAATAAACAGGATGGCAAACCACGGAATGGTGATTTTGCTTTTTTCTCCCAGGCCTGCTGGCGCCAGCTGTTTGACGCGAGCGGCCATGAACAGCAGGAACGGAGCCAGCATCATCACGCGCAGCATTTTCGCAATCACCGCGGCGTTTTCCGCATCCGGGCTGATAGCATGTCCTGCGGCCACCACCTGCGCCACCTCATGCATCGTGGAGCCCATATAGATGCCATAGGCTTCCGGGGTGAACCAGTGCGCCAGCATCGGGTACATCGCCGGATAGAGGAAGATAGCCAGGGTACCGAAAATCACCACCGTGGCCACCGCGACGGTCACTTTACTGGCTTGTGCCTTGACGACCGGTTCGGTTGCCAGAATCGCGGCGGCGCCGCAGATGCTGCTACCGGCGCCAATCAGCCAGCTGGTATGTTTGTCCAGACCGAAGACCTTCTGCCCGAGGAAACAGGCGATAAAAAAGGTGCTGGTCAGCGTCAGGACGTCGATGGTGATACCGCTGACCCCGACATCGGCGATTTGGGCGAACGTCAGGCGAAAACCGTATAAAATGATGCCGAGTCGTAACAGATACTGTTTGGCAAAGATCACGCCGCCGTCGCAGGATTGCCAGAGCTTAGGGTAAATCGTGTTGCCGATAACCATACCGAATAAGATGGCCAGCGTCAGGGCGCTGAAGCCGGCACCGGCGATAGCGGAAAAGCTACCGGCCCAAAGCGCGGCGCCGGTCAGAACGGCGGTCAGCGCGAGCCCCGGGGTAAAATGCCATAGGGTGTGATGTTTAGTCGGTAAAGTGAGTGCTGTCATAACCTTCTCCTTTGTCTGCGTAAAGATTACGACGCGCTGGTTTAAATATAAAATTGATTATATATTTATAATCAATCGTAATAAGTGGTATACCCGCCATCCTTCACGTTGCATGTGTGTTGGCTGCGCCGATTCCCCCAGTCACTGACTGCAGTAAGCTCCTGGGGAGTCGCTCTCGTGGCGTATGATTCGGCCAGCGCCAGCGCTGTGCAAAACGGTCAACCGTTTTGTCCTGTAACTCGAATTATTGCGGGTAGATGCGAATATTTTCGCGTTTTGGGTGACATTTCCACGATCGGCGGATTGTCGGAGAGCCACGCAGCATATCAATGAAGGCAGGATGAGCTATGCATATCACGCTACGGCAGCTGGAAGTGTTTGCTGAAGTGCTTAAGAGCGGGTCAACGACCCAGGCGTCACAAATGCTGGCGCTGTCGCAATCCGCGGTCAGCGCGGCGCTGACCGATCTGGAAGGGCAGCTGGGCGTGCAACTGTTTGACCGCGTCGGCAAGCGGCTGGTGGTAAACGAACACGGGCGGCTTCTCTACCCGCGGGCGCTGGCTTTACTGGAGCGCGCGCTGGAGATTGAACAGCTGTTTCGCGGCGACAACGGCGCGATCCGGGTTTATGCCAGCAGCACCATCGGCAACTATATCCTGCCGGAAATTATCGCCCATTATCGCCGTGATTTTCCCGACCTGCCGCTGGAGCTGAGCGTGGGCAATAGCCAGGACGTGATTAATGCGGTCGCCGATCTGCGGGTGGATATCGGGCTTATCGAAGGACCATGTCATGCGGCAGATATCATCGCCGAGCCATGGCTGGAAGATGAACTCGTGGTGTTCGCCGCGCCGGATTCGCCGCTGCTGGAAGGGGAGGTGACGCTGCAACGGCTGGCGGAAGCGCCGTGGATCCTGCGTGAACATGGCTCCGGCACCCGCGAAATCGTTGACTACCTGCTGCTGTCGCACCTGCCGGCGTTTCATCTGGGCATGGAGCTTGGCAATTCGGAAGCCATCAAACACGCCGTGCGTCACGGCCTGGGCATCAGCTGTCTCTCCCGACGGGTTATCGCCGAACAGCTTGAGGTCGGCTCGCTGGTCGAACTGTCGGTCCCATTGCCTGCTCTGACCCGCACCCTGTGGCGGATTCACCATCGGCAAAAGCATGTTTCTAAGGCATTACAGCGTTTTCTGCACTACTGTCAGGTGTAAATCATCGGCGGTTAGCAAGGCATTTATTGTGAGAGATCAGCATATTATGGCGGGCATTTTCGCAGATGAGTGCTTTGCTAATAATTCATTGTCGATCATGAAGCTCTCTTATAACTGCGCATTTGTTCCGGATAGAACCCGGATCGTCTGCTACAATCTCGCCTCGTTTTTTGGATGGATAGCATTTTCACATGGTTTCGGATACTAAAACCACAGAAGCGCCCGGCTTACGCCGTGAACTGAAGGCGCGCCACTTGACCATGATCGCTATTGGCGGTTCCATCGGTACAGGTCTTTTCGTTGCATCTGGTGCAACTATTTCTCAGGCAGGCCCAGGCGGCGCACTGCTTTCCTATATTCTGATCGGCCTGATGGTCTACTTCCTGATGACCAGCCTGGGTGAACTGGCGGCATACATGCCGGTATCCGGTTCCTTCGCCACCTACGGTCAGAACTATGTCGAAGAGGGCTTTGGCTTCGCGCTGGGCTGGAACTACTGGTATAACTGGGCGGTGACCATCGCCGTTGACCTCGTGGCGTCTCAACTGGTGATGAGCTACTGGTTCCCGGATACGCCGGGTTGGATCTGGAGCGCTCTGTTCCTCGGCATTATGTTCCTGCTGAACTGGATCTCGGTGAAAGGTTTTGGCGAAGCGGAATACTGGTTCTCGCTTATCAAAGTGGCCACCGTTATTATCTTTATTATTGTCGGCGTGATGATGATCGTCGGTATCTTTAAAGGCGCGCAGCCAGCGGGCTGGAGCAACTGGGCCATCAATGACGCGCCGTTTGCCGGCGGTTTCTCCGCGATGATTGGCGTGGCGATGATCGTCGGCTTCTCGTTCCAGGGCACCGAGCTTATCGGTATTGCGGCGGGCGAATCGGAAAATCCGGAGAAGAATATTCCGCGCGCGGTGCGCCAGGTGTTCTGGCGTATCCTGCTGTTCTATGTCTTCGCGATTTTGATTATCAGTCTGATCATTCCGTATACCGACCCAAGCCTGCTGCGTAACGACGTGAAAGACATTTCCGTCAGCCCGTTCACCCTGGTGTTCCAGCACGCGGGTCTGCTGTCGGCGGCGGCAATCATGAACGCGGTTATCCTGACGGCGGTACTGTCGGCGGGGAACTCGGGAATGTATGCGTCAACGCGCATGCTTTATACCCTGGCTTGCGATGGCAAAGCCCCGCGCATCTTCTCGAGGCTCTCCCGTGGCGGCGTGCCGCGTAATGCGCTGTATGCCACGACGGTGATTGCCGCGCTGTGCTTCCTGAGCTCGATGTTTGGTAACCAGACCGTCTATCTGTGGTTGCTCAACACCTCCGGGATGACCGGTTTCATCGCCTGGTTGGGGATCGCTATCAGCCACTATCGTTTCCGTCGCGGCTATGTGCTGCAGGGCAACGATCTGAACGATCTGCCGTATCGTTCAGGGTTCTTCCCGCTGGGGCCGATCTTTGCCTTCGTGCTGTGCCTGATTGTCACGCTAGGCCAGAACTATGAAGCCTTCCTGAAAGACACCATCGACTGGGGCGGGGTGGCCGCAACCTATATCGGTATCCCGCTGTTCCTGGTTATCTGGTTTGGTTATAAGCTGGCAAAAGGCACCCGTTTCGTTCGCTACAGCGAGATGAAGTTCCCGCAGCGATTTAAAGGCTGACGGCCGACGCTGGCAGTAATCGTTCTGATGAAACCCTCTTTTAAGAGGGTTTTTTTTATCTGTATATTCTTACAAATTGATACAATTCCTCATAATTTTATTGATAATCAAAATCATTATCTTTATCATCCTCATCAAAATCAGGATGAAGCCAATCTCCCTGTCTTGCCGGTCGTAAACAACCAGCAAGGGGCGACCAGCCACGTCAACTGTAAAAAGAGCGCGCGTACCGCCAATGAGCGGTGCGCCGGCAGTACGTGTTAATTGCACCTTTTGTTTGATTCGTTATACACCTCATGGAGATATGGAATGTTCAGGTTAAACCCTTTTGTCCGGGCGGGATTGTGCGCATCCGTCGTATCGCTGGCGTTTCCGGCCGTTGCCCAGGTCAATGAAGAAACGCTGGTCGTCACCGCCGCGGCGACTGAACAGAGCGTAAAAGATGCGCCAGCCAGTATCAGCGTCATTACTCAGCAAGATCTGCAGCGCCGTCCGGTCCAGAATCTGAAAGATGTTCTGCGCGACGTGCCAGGCGTGCAGCTCACCCACGAAGGCGACAACCGTAAGGGCGTCAGCATTCGTGGCCTCGACAGCAGCTACACGCTGATTCTGGTCGACGGCAAACGCGTTAACTCGCGCAACGCGGTCTTCCGCCACAACGATTTCGATTTAAACTGGATCCCGGTCGACGCCATTGAGCGCATTGAAGTGGTCCGCGGGCCGATGTCTTCCCTCTATGGTTCCGATGCCCTCGGCGGCGTGGTGAACATCATCACCAAAAAAGTCGGCCAGAAGTGGACCGGAACCCTGAGCGCCGATACCACGATTCAGGAACATCGCGATCGCGGTGATACCTACAACGGCCAGTTCTTTACCAGCGGTCCGCTGATTGACGGCGTGCTGGGGATGAAAGCCTACGGCAACCTGGCAAAACGCGCGAAAGACGATCCGCAGTCCTCCAGCAATGCCGCCGGTGAAACGCCGCGTATTGAAGGCTTTACCAGCCGCGATGGCAACGTTGAGTTTGCCTGGACGCCGACCGATAACCAGGATATCACCGCCGGCTATGGCTTCGATCGTCAGGATCGTGATTCCGACTCCCTCAACCGTAATCGTCTGGAACGCCAGAACTACTCCCTGAGCCATAACGGTCGTTGGGATGTGGGCAATAGCGAACTGAAGTTTTATGGCGAAAAAGTCGATAACAAAAATCCGGGCCAGAATGGCACGATCACCTCTGAAAGCAATGCGGTTGACGGCAAGTACGTGTTGCCGCTGGGGATGATTAACCAGCTGCTGACCTTCGGTGGCGAATGGCGCCACGATAAACTGAAAGATCCGATTAATCTGAGCAGCGGCGGAAAATCCACCTCTGCCAGCCAGTACGCGCTGTTTGTTGAGGATGAGTGGCGTATTTTCGAACCGCTGGCCCTGACCACCGGTATTCGTATGGACGATCATCAGACCTACGGCGATCACTGGAGCCCGCGTGCTTACCTCGTCTATAACGCCAGCGATACGGTCACCGTAAAAGGCGGCTGGGCCACGGCCTTTAAAGCGCCGTCGCTGCTGCAGTTGAACCCGGACTGGACCACCAACTCCTGCCGCGGCTCGTGCAGCATCATCGGTAACCCGGATCTGAAGCCGGAAACCAGCGAAAGTTTCGAACTTGGCCTCTACTACCGCGGCGAAGAGGGGCTGCTGGATGGCGTAGAAGGCAGCGTGACCACCTTCCAGAATAACGTCGACGATATGATCGATATTCTGCGCACCTCCAGCGCCAGCGAAGCGCCGGGCTACCCGAACTTTGTCGGCTGGAAAACGGTCAACGGCAAACGCGTACCGGTATTCCGCTACTTCAACGTCAACAAAGCGCGTATTAAAGGGGTGGAAACCGAAGTCAAAGTGCCGTTCGGCGACGAGTGGAAGCTGACGGTGAACTACACCTATAACGATGGCCGCGATCTCAGCAACGGTGGCGACAAACCGCTGCAATCGCTGCCGTTCCACACCGCCAACGGGACCCTGGACTGGAAGCCGCTGGATGACTGGTCCTTCTACGTCACCGCCAATTATACCGGCGAGCAGCGCGCAGTCAGCGCCACTTCGAAAACGCCGGGCGGTTACACCATGTTTGATATCGGTGCGGCATGGCAGGTGACGAAGAGCGTCAAGCTGCGTTCAGGCGTACTGAACGTCGGGGATAAAGATCTGAGCCGCGACGACTACAGCTATACCGAAGAGGGCCGTCGCTACTTTATGGCCGTGGACTACCGCTTCTGATCGACGCGGAAAGAGGGGCAGATGGCGAACGCTGTCTGCCCCCGGAAAGCGTCTGGTCGCAGGGAAGCGGCGCTATTGCGCGGATAAAGATACGGTCTTCGAAGAAGAAAGCAACGCAGAGTGTTGAATGACCCTGGCCGTCGCGCGGTGGCCGGGCAAGCGGGAAACGGTGCGCCGCCACCGGGAGCGCGGCACACCGGCAGGAAGTCAGGCCAGCAGATAGCGGGCGTGAAAACGCAGATGGTCTTCAATAAATGAAGCGATGAAGTAGTAGCTGTGATCGTAGCCGGGCTGGATTCTCAGGGTTAACGGCCACGCTTTTTGCCGCGCGCACTCCGCCAGCACCGCTGGCTGCAGCTGTAGCGCGAGGAAGGTGTCGCTATCGCCCTGGTCTATCAGCGTCGGAATGGCGTCAGCGGGCTGGCTTGCCTGCATTAATGCGCAGCTGTCCCACGCCTGCCAGGCCGACTCATCGGTGCCGAGATAGGCGGTGAACGCTTTTTGTCCCCAGGGAACCTGCGCAGGGTTAACAATCGGCGCGAAAGCGGAAACGCTGGTAAAACGCCCCGGATTTTTCAGCGCCATGATCAGCGCGCCGTGCCCGCCCATCGAGTGGCCGCTGATGGCACAGCGCTCACTGACGTTAAACTGCGAACGGATGAGCTGCGGCAGTTCGTCACGCAGATAGTCATACATGCGGAAATGCGCAGACCACGGCGCGGCGCTGGCATTGAGGTAAAAACCTGCCCCTTTACCCAGATCCCAGCCGCTATCGTCGGCGACATCATCGCCGCGCGGGCTGGTATCCGGCATGACCAGCACCAGACCGAGTTCGGCGGCGACACGCTGGGCGCCCGCTTTGGTGGTGAAGTTTTCATCATTGCAGGTCAGCCCCGACAGCCAGTAGAGCACTGGCGGCGGCGTCTCATCGCGCAGGGGAGGTAAAAAAATGCTGAACGTCATTGTGCAGTTCAGGGTACTGGAGTCGTGCTGCCAGCGTTGCTGCCGACCTTCATAACAGCGATGCTCTTCAAGCAATTCCATGCCGGGCTCCTCAGGAAGGTAAATGCGGGTGTCAGGCCATAATACAGATATTTCATCTACCTGTGAGCAACTTTCACTTCCTCCTTTGAGGAACATATTGCATCATTAATGCAACTTTTAGCCAACATGCCTGATGCTGGTCGCTCGCCGGAGACGGCGCAATAGCGCGTGGCGGTCAGCGACAGAGTGCAAGGCGGGTCGGGCGAGTTTCCTCAGCGGTAAGCGCAACCCGTCGTGAGGGATCAATAGCTCACGCAAATTTCAATAATTATCGTTTCGGCTACTGGATTATGTGCGCCACCTCACGCACAATGAATGCAAACTTTGCCCGCAGAAGAGCAAAGAGCGCCACACCTGCAGGAGAACCTAAATGTCAGCACTGAGTAAAGAAGCCATACTCGTTCATGAAGCGCTGGTCGCTCGTGGGCTGGAGACGCCGCTGCGTCCGCCCGTAGAAGAAATTGATAATGAAACCCGCAAGAGCTTGATTGCCGGACACATGACCGAGATTATGCAACTGCTGAATCTTGATCTAACTGATGACAGTCTGATGGAAACACCACGACGTATCGCGAAAATGTACGTCGATGAGATTTTTTCCGGGCTGGACTATGCCAGGTTCCCAAAAATCACCGTTATCGAAAACAAGATGCAGGTCGATGAAATGGTCACCGTGCGCGATATTACCTTGACCAGCACCTGTGAACACCACTTCGTTACGATTGATGGTAAAGCGACGGTAGCCTATATCCCGAAAGATTCGGTCATCGGTCTGTCGAAAATCAACCGTATCGTGCAGTTCTTCTCCCAGCGCCCTCAGGTGCAGGAGCGACTGACTCAGCAGATTTTAACGGCGCTGCAGACGCTGCTGGGCACCAGCAACGTTGCGGTATCCATTGATGCGGTGCATTACTGCGTCAAAGCGCGCGGCATCCGTGATGCCACCAGCGCCACGACGACGACCTCACTGGGCGGCCTGTTTAAATCCAGCCAGAATACTCGCCAGGAGTTCCTGCGCGCCGTACGCCACCACAACTAAAAATACGGAGCAGGACAGATGGAGCGAAATGTCACGCTGGACTTTGTGCGCGGCGTCGCCATCCTTGGGATCCTGCTTCTGAATATCAGCGCCTTCGGCTTGCCGAAGGCCGCTTACCTCAACCCGGCCTGGTCCGGGAGCATCTCCCTCACCGACGCCTGGACCTGGGCGATTCTCGATCTGTTTGCGCAGGTCAAATTCCTGACGTTGTTTGCCTTGCTGTTTGGCGCCGGGCTACAGATGCTGTTGCCTCGCGGCAAGCGCTGGATCCAGTCGCGCCTGACGCTGCTGGCGCTGCTGGGCTTTATCCACGGTCTGTTTTTCTGGGATGGCGATATCCTGCTGGCCTATGCGCTGGTGGGGCTGGTGGCGTGGCGCATGGTGCGCGATGCGCATCACATCAAAACGCTGTTTAACACCGGCGTCGTGCTCTACGTTATCGGCGTTGCGGTGCTCGTGCTGCTCGGCATGATTTCTGGCGATGCGCCGAACCGTTCATGGGTGCCCGATGCGGCGAATTTACAGTATGAGCAATACTGGAAGCTGAACGGTGGGCTGGAGGCGGTCAGCAATCGTGCCGATATGCTCTCCGATAATCTGCTGGCGTTAGGGGCGCAGTACGGCTGGCAGCTGGCGGGGATGATGCTGATGGGGGCGGCGCTGATGCGCAGCGGCTGGTTAAAAGGGCAGTTTAGCCTCAGCCACTATCGCCGCACCGGCACACTGCTGATTGTCGCCGGTATGCTCGTCAATCTGCCGGCTATTTTTGCCCAGTGGCATCTGGGGTGGAATCCTCGCTGGTGCGCGTTCCTGTTACAGGCTCCTCGCGAGCTGGGCGCGCCGCTGCAAACCATCGGCTATGCCTCGCTGGCGTGGGGCTTCTGGCCGCAGCTGTGCAGGCTGCGGCTGGTGGGGGCTATCGCCTGCGTCGGGCGGATGGCGCTAACCAACTATCTGTTGCAAACGCTTGTTTGTACTACCATTTTTTACCGTTTTGGCCTGTTTATGAAGTTTGACCGCCTGCAGCTGCTGGCTTTCGTGGTGCCGGTCTGGGCGGTAAATATCACCTTCTCTCTCTTTTGGCTACGTCATTTCCGTCAGGGGCCGGTGGAATGGCTGTGGCGTCAGTTAACCCTGCGTGCGTCAGGGACATCACTAAAAAACACATCAAGATAACGATCTCGATCACAATCATTAACAAAATGGATGTAACCGTTTCCAGGCTTGTGACATCACTCACGTAGCGCACCGCGGGTCGCTGCCAGAATAGCCACCTTGCTGAACACAGGAGGTGGGTGTGACGTATTGCAATTCTCTTAAGGGCGGTAAGCATGATCACCATTCGTGATGTCGCCCGTCAGGCGGGCGTTTCCGTAGCGACCGTCTCGCGCGTGCTGAACAACAGCGCGCTGGTGAGCCCGGATACGCGGGAAAATGTAATGAAAGCGGTAACGCAGCTGGGCTACCGGCCAAACGCCAATGCGCAGGCGCTGGCGACGCAGGTCAGCGACACCATTGGCGTGGTGGTGATGGATGTGTCGGATGCCTTTTTCGGCGCGCTGGTGAAAGCGGTGGATACGGTCGCTCAGCAGCACCAGAAATATGTGTTGATCGGCAATAGCTACCATGAGGCGGAAAAAGAGCGTCATGCCATCGAAGTGCTGATTCGCCAGCGCTGCTCGGCGCTGATCGTCCATTCCAAAGCCCTCAGCGATGCAGAGCTTGGCGACTTTATGGAGCATATGCCGGGGATGGTGCTGATTAACCGTATTGTGCCCGGCTACGCGCATCGTTGCGTGGGGCTGGATAACGTCAGCGGAGCGCTGATGGCCACGCGGATGCTGCTGAACAACGGTCATCAGCGCATCGGCTACCTCTCCTCAAACCACGGCATCGAAGATGACGATATGCGCCGGGAAGGGTGGTTGAAGGCGTTGCAGGAACAAAACATTATCGCGCCAGACAGCTGGATTGGCTCGGGCACGCCGGATATGCAGGGCGGGGAGGCGGCCATGGTTGAGCTACTGGGGCGCAATTTAGGCCTGACCGCGGTCTTTGCCTACAATGACAGCATGGCGGCCGGGGCGCTGACGACGCTGAAAGATAATGGTATTGCGGTACCGCAGCATTTGTCGCTTATCGGCTTTGACGACATCCCGATTTCTCGTTACACCGACCCGCAGCTGACGACCGTGCGCTATCCTGTTATGTCAATGGCGAAGCTGGCAACGGAGCTGGCGCTGCTGGGGGCGGCAGGCAAACTCGATCATGAAGCGCGGCATTGCTTTATGCCGACGCTGGTACGCCGCCATTCGGTGATGCCGCGGCAAATTGCGGGGCCGATCACTAACTGATGATGTGTCTTATGTAACCGTTTTCAATCTGTGAGTAAATTCACAGTATATTAACATTCAACTGATTATGATGGCCTCGTTTACTAGTCTGAACCACTATATCACGGTGATTAATCACTTTTACCGTAGGAATAAGGCGCAGTACGCTTAATTAATTCGTGTTTCTGGAGCGTTACCCTACACGGAAGACAGAATTTATAGTCGTGAATGTTGTTGCGCGGTAACACTAATGTAACAAGTCCCCGCCGGCTATTTTCACACCAACGACCCTGCATAATAAAACCGGAGATTCCATGAATAAGAAGGTGTTAACCCTGTCTGCTGTTATGGCTGGTATGTTATTTGGCGCCGCGGCACACGCAGCGGATACCCGTATCGGCGTAACCATTTATAAATATGACGACAACTTTATGTCGGTCGTGCGCAAGGCGATTGAGAAAGACGGCAAATCAGCGCCAGACGTTCAGCTGCTGATGAATGACTCGCAGAATGACCAGTCCAAACAGAACGATCAGATTGACGTCCTGCTGGCCAAAGGGGTGAAGGCGCTGGCGATTAACCTGGTGGACCCGGCAGCCGCTGGCACCGTTATCGAAAAAGCGCGCGGCCAGAACGTGCCGGTGGTGTTCTTTAACAAAGAGCCGTCCCGCAAAGCGCTGGACAGCTATGACAAAGCTTACTATGTCGGCACCGACTCAAAAGAGTCCGGGATTATTCAGGGCGACCTGATTGCCAAGCACTGGAAAGCCAATCCGAACTGGGATCTGAACAAAGACGGTCAGATTCAATATGTTCTGCTGAAAGGTGAGCCGGGCCACCCGGATGCTGAAGCGCGTACCACCTACGTGATTAAAGAGCTGAATGACAAAGGTCTGAAGACTCAGCAGCTGCAGATGGATACCGCGATGTGGGATACCGCTCAGGCGAAAGATAAGATGGATGCCTGGCTGTCTGGCCCGAACGCCAACAAAATTGAAGTGGTTATCGCCAACAACGATGCGATGGCAATGGGCGCGGTTGAAGCTCTGAAAGCGCATAACAAGAGCAGCATTCCGGTATTCGGCGTCGATGCCCTGCCTGAAGCGCTGGCGCTGGTAAAATCTGGCGCGATGGCCGGTACCGTGCTGAACGACGCGAACAACCAGGCGAAAGCCACCTTCGATCTGGCGAAAAACCTGGCCGATGGTAAAGAAGCGGCGGCGGGTACTAAGTGGAAGATTGAGAATAAGATTGTCCGCGTACCTTATGTTGGCGTAGATAAAGACAATCTGAGCCAGTTTATCGGTAAATAATTATTGAGTTACGGGCGTGAGCTCTCCCCGGAACAGGTCGGGTTGCTGACAGCGAATGCTGCGGCAACCTGAAATATCCGGATATTCGCGCCCGATTATTCCTGATACAGAACCCGACCCTGATGGCGGCGCGAATGCGTCGGTTAGGGTGTGCATGAACGCAGCCAGGTATAACTATGGTCAGCAATAATAGCGAACGGTCAGGCGAATTCTTGTTGGAAATGAGCAATATCAACAAATCGTTTCCTGGCGTCAAGGCACTCGATAATGTCAATCTGAAAGTCCGTCCTCATTCTATTCATGCATTGATGGGAGAGAACGGTGCCGGTAAGTCGACATTATTAAAATGCCTTTTTGGAATCTATCAAAAAGATTCCGGTAGTATTCTTTTTCAGGGGCAAGAGATCGATTTCCATTCCGCGAAAGAAGCGCTGGAAAACGGTATTTCAATGGTTCACCAGGAATTAAACCTGGTATTGCAACGTTCGGTGATGGACAACATGTGGCTGGGGCGTTACCCCACTAAAGGGATGTTTGTCGATCAGGAAAAAATGTATAGCGATACCAAAGGGATATTTGATGAGCTCGATATTGATATCGATCCGCGTGCCCGCGTCGGCACGTTATCCGTATCGCAAATGCAGATGATTGAAATCGCCAAGGCATTTTCTTATGACGCCAAAATCGTCATTATGGATGAGCCTACGTCATCATTGACCGAGAAAGAAGTTAATCACCTGTTTAAGATAATCCGTAAGCTGAAAGAACGCGGCTGCGGTATTGTCTATATTTCTCACAAGATGGAAGAGATCTTCCAGCTGTGCGACGAAATCACGATTTTGCGCGATGGTCAGTGGATTGCCACCCAGCCGCTGGAAGGCCTGGATATGGATAAGATCATCGCCATGATGGTGGGGCGCTCCTTAACCCAGCGCTTCCCGGAGAAGCACAATACGCCGGGCGAAATCATTCTGGAAGTGCGCAACCTGACTTCGCTGCGTCAGCCATCGATTCGTGATGTCTCCTTCGATCTGCATAAAGGGGAGATCCTCGGTATCGCCGGGCTGGTGGGGGCGAAGCGTACCGATATTGTCGAAACGCTTTTCGGTATCCGCGAAAAATCAGGCGGCACGATTACGCTGCACGGCAAGAAGATCAATAACCATAGCGCGAACGAAGCGATTAACCATGGTTTTGCGTTAGTCACCGAAGAGCGCCGTTCCACCGGTATTTATGCGTATCTGGATATCGGCTTTAACTCGCTGATCTCCAATATTAAGAAATATAAAAACAAGGTGGGTCTGCTGGACAATTCCCGCATGAAAAGCGATACCCAGTGGGTTATTGACTCGATGCGCGTGAAAACCCCCGGCCAGCATACGCAAATTGGTTCGTTGTCCGGTGGTAACCAGCAAAAGGTTATTATTGGTCGCTGGCTATTAACCCAGCCGGAAATTCTGATGCTTGATGAACCCACGCGTGGGATTGACGTTGGCGCGAAGTTCGAAATTTATCAGCTGATTGCTGAGCTGGCGAATAAAAATAAAGGGATCATCATTATTTCCTCCGAGATGCCGGAGCTGCTGGGTATTACCGACCGTATTCTGGTAATGAGCAACGGTCTCGTTGCCGGAATTGTTGAGACAAAAACGACTACGCAGAACGAAATTTTACGTCTTGCGTCGTTGCATCTTTAAGAGCAGGGGCTTCTCATGAGTGCGTTAAATAAAAAAAGTTTTCTCACGTACCTGAAAGACGGTGGGATTTACGTTGTGCTGTTGGTTTTGCTGGCGATTATTATTTTCCAGGACCCCACGTTCTTAAGTTTGCTGAACTTGAGTAACATCCTGACTCAGTCTTCGGTGCGTATTATTATCGCGCTCGGCGTTGCCGGACTGATTGTGACCCAGGGTACTGACCTCTCTGCCGGTCGCCAGGTTGGGCTGGCGGCGGTTATCGCCGCGACCATGCTGCAGGCGGTCGACAATGCCAACAAGGTCTTCCCGGATATGGCGACTATGCCGATTCCGCTGGTGATCCTGCTGGTCTGCGCGATCGGTGCGGTTATCGGGCTGATTAACGGGATTATTATCGCTTATCTGAACGTGACGCCGTTTATCACCACCCTGGGTACGATGATCATCGTCTACGGCATCAACTCCCTGTACTACGATTTTGTCGGCGCATCGCCCATTTCCGGTTTTGACAGCCACTTCTCGCACTTCGCGCAAGGGTTTATCGCGCTGGGGTCGTTCCGCCTGTCGTACATTACGTTCTATGCGGCGATTGCGGTCTTCTTCGTGTGGATCCTGTGGAATAAAACCCGTTTTGGTAAAAACATTTTTGCCATCGGCGGTAACCCGGAAGCGGCCAAAGTTTCTGGTGTCAACGTGGCGCTGAACCTGCTGATGATCTATGCCCTGTCTGGTGTGTTCTATGCTTTTGGCGGTCTGCTGGAGGCCGGTCGTATCGGTTCGGCCACCAACAACCTCGGCTTTATGTATGAGCTGGATGCGATTGCGGCCTGCGTCGTTGGCGGCGTGTCGTTTAGCGGCGGTGTGGGTACGGTGCTTGGCGTGGTGACCGGGGTAATTATCTTCACCGTCATCAACTACGGCCTGACCTATATCGGCGTCAACCCCTACTGGCAGTACATCATCAAAGGGGCGATCATTATCTTCGCCGTGGCGCTGGATTCATTGAAATACGCGCGCAAAAAATAATCGTCCGTTGCTATCCCGCCCGCGCCATTCGCGCGGGCTTTTTTTGGTCTTTTTTACGCCGACTGACCCGGGGGGAAAGTATGCCGATATCAACGGCCCGTTACTGACTCTTTTGCAGTTCCAGCAGCTGTTCCGGCGTGACGGCAGGATAGGACTGCGCACCCTCAGGCACTTCCTGCAACGTCGGAATCGGAATTAACGGCCCTAAAAAGCGGGGTTCGCGTTTAAAAACGTACAAATCCGCCAGCGCGCCAAAGCGGGCGCCAAACTCACGTAAACGCACGTTCCACATATCCTTCGGCGAAGGCACCGCGTAGCACTGCGCCTGAATCCCCATATGCAGAGCGATAAACAGCGCCCGTTCGCAGTGGAAGCGCTGGGTAATGATAATAAAGTCGTTAGTATCGAAAACTTTGCGGGTGCGCACGATAGAGTCGAGCGTGCGGAAGCCGGCGTAATCGAGCACGATATCGGCCGGGTCGACGCCGCCTTTGATTAAATCGCGGCGCATGGTCATCGGTTCGTTGTAGCTTTGCAGCGCATTATCGCCGCTCAGCAGCAGGTAGTTCACTTTGCCGCTATTGTAGGCGTTCAGCGCCCCCTGGATACGATAACGATAATATTGATTAATCACTCCGGTGCGATAGTACTTGGCGGTACCGAGCACCACCCCAACCTGGCGGTAGGGCAGATCCTGGAGTTCATCATAGATATAGGGGGCGGTTTTCCAGCTCATCCAACGGTCAAGACCCAGCACGGTCAACAGCAGCAGGCCGAACAGGACTAACAGGCTGTATAACACACGCTTTAACATTCACCTGACTCATGTGGATAATGGAGCTATCAGGCTACTTTACCCGCCGGGCAAGAGCAAGAAACCATCGTTTAATTGCGGGGATTTTCAACAATGCGGGCCAATGGGGCCCGCATGACGGGAAAATTAACCGAGCAGGACGCGATCAATATTCTGGCAACCTAACGCTTTCAGCGTTGCGACGGTCGCATCCCACTGAATCAGCGCCGCATCGGCTTTCTCAGCCAGAATGGCGCGCTGAATATCCGGATAGTCATAGCCGTTGAGGCTCAGCAGATTGAGCGCTCCCTGCAGCGGTGGCAGGGTCGGGTTAAAGGCCGCGTTTTCCGCATAGCGACCGGCGAAAATGGTGCCGTCTTTCAACTCCAGCGCCACGCCGGAAGGCGAGTTGCTGTACGGCATATGGCAGCGGTTGGCAGCCTGAATGGCCGCCTGCGCCAGGGTATCGCCGGTCAGCGGGAAACCATGATCCTGTTCATCCATCAGCAGCGTTTTAATCTCGAGGTCCTGCGGACCGAAGGCATCCGGCAGATAGTGCTGCAGCGAATGCGCTTCGCGACCCGGCAGATGAATACGCAGGAGCTGGCTACTGTTCAGTTCATTCATAAACTGACGACAGTGGCCGCAGGGGGTGTAGTTGACGGTAATGGCCTTGAGCGAGCGTTCACCGCGCAGCCAGGCGTGGCTGATGGCGCTTTGTTCCGCGTGTACGGTTTGTTGCATCGTGGCGCCGAGGAACTCCATATTACCGCCAAAGTACCAGGTGCCGCTAATGCCGCGGGCGATGGCGCCAACGTTAAAATGGGAAAGGTCGGCGCGCGCGCAGGCTGCCGCGAGCGGCAGCAGCGCAAAGGCCAGCGCGTCTTCATCAAGGCCTGTTGCGTTGCGCAGCGTGGCGACCTGACCGGCATCCAGCAAAGCCGGGAAGTGCGGGTCGATCAGCATCGGGGCGATGGCCGCTTGCAGGTCTGCCGCCAGAAGAGGAAGAGCAGCGTGAAAACGTGGGTGCATGGCGTTGCCTCTTAACAATGTAATGGGAATCTAGTGTACGGGCGGGGGGAGCCCGTATATGTGATTAATATCTCATTGTTTATGCAACTTGATTATGTTGCACTGATAAATGTGATTAAAATCACATTTATCCGACGATAGCCAGAATCACCGGGAACAAAAAGGGCGCCACCAGCGAGGTGATAATCCCGCACAGCACCAGCGCCAGGGAGCTGAAAGCCCCTTCCTGATAGTCCAGCTCCGCACAGCGGGCGGTCCCCAGGGCATGCGATGCGGTGCCCATCGACAGTCCGCGCGAGGCTTTGGTGCGAATGCGCATCAGGTTCAGCAGGCTGTGGCCGAAAACCGCGCCGAGAATCCCCACGAAAATAACGCACACCGCGCTGATGGCCGGAATACCGCCAATGCTTCCGCTGACCGCCATCGCAATCGGCGTGGTGACCGACTTCGGCATAATGGAGGCGGCGATTTGCGGCGTCGCGCCGAGCAGCAGCGCGACGGTAGTGCCGGTCACCATCGCTACGACGCTGCCGATAAAGCAGATCGTAATAATCGATTTCCAGCGGGCGCGGATCTGGTGCAGCTGCTCATACAGCGGGAAGGCCAGCGCGACGACCGCAGGCTGAAGCAAATCGTTGAGAATTTTACTGCCCTGAAAATAGCGATCGTAGGAGATACCGCTGAGCAACAAAAAGGGGATGATTACGATCATCGCCACCAGCAATGGATTCAGCAGCGGAAATTTAAACCGCGCGGCCAGCTTGCGGGCGAGGAAAAAAACGATCAGCGTCAGCGGCAAGGACCACCAGATTTCATGCATCATCTTTGACGTCCTTAGTTTGACCGACCACTTTACGTTCGCCATGAACCAGATGTGAGCTCCAGCTCACCACAAGAAAGACCACTAATGTACTGATCGTGCAGGAGATTGCCACCGGGCCGAGCTGCGCGCGCAGCAGATCCCAGTATTGCATGACTCCAACGCCGATAGGCACAAACAGCAGCGCCATATAGCGAATCAATATGTTGCACCCGGGGTTGACCCATTTCGGCGGCATAATCTGTAGCGCCAGGAGAACGAACAAAATCAGCATGCCGATAATGCTGCCGGGAATGGTAATGGGCAACAGGGAAGCAACAAAAATCCCGGCGTATAAACAAGCATAGATCAGGACAAAAGCCCGCAGGTACTGCCAGATAATATTCAGCGATTTACTCATGGTAATAACCCTTGATGAACCGTATTCATCATACAATTAAACCTTGAAATGTGCTATCGATCACATCATGAATTCCAGGCATAGATTTAATAGAGTAATGGAACCTTCGGGCATGCGGAATGCATGTTGATGAATCCGGCAATAAATAATAGTGAGAATGGCTCAGGCAGAGCGGGAGCGCTGCGTTTTTTTGCGCCGCCACGCGCAACTTTGCCGCTCCTGCGCGGCAAAAACGCATCATGCGTATGGCGGTATCCATGCCTTGGCGCACGCCCCGACCCGCTAACCATAGCCGAAGCGCATTGAGATCTTTCAACCGGCGCACAGAGGCGCTACCATAGCGCCTCTTTTTTTTCCGGGTAACAATAATGCGTGTATTACTGGCGCCGATGGAAGGTGTGCTCGATTCGCTGGTGCGCGAGCTGCTGACCGAGGTTAACGATTACGATCTGTGCATCACCGAATTTCTACGGGTGGTGGATCAGCTGCTGCCGGTAAAATCGTTCTACAAACTGTGCCCGGAACTTCATCATCAAAGCCGCACGCCTTCCGGCACCCGCGTCCGGGTGCAGCTGCTGGGGCAATATCCGCAATGGCTGGCAGAAAATGCCGCGCGGGCGGTGGCGCTGGGTTCGTGGGGCGTCGATCTGAACTGCGGCTGTCCGTCAAAGCTGGTGAACGGCAGCGGCGGCGGGGCGACGCTGCTTAAAGACCCTGAGCTTATCTATCGCGGCGCAAAAGCGATGCGCGAAGCGGTGCCGGATCATCTGCCGGTGACGGTCAAAATTCGCCTGGGCTGGGACAGCGGAGCGCGTCAGTTTGAAATTGCCGATGCGGTAGAGCAGGCCGGCGCGACGGAGCTGGTGGTTCACGGACGCACGAAAGAAGACGCTTATAAAGCCGAGCGGATCAACTGGGCAGCGATTGGCGAAATCCGCCAGCGGCTGTCAATTCCGGTTATCGCTAACGGCGAAATCTGGGACTGGCAAAGCGCGCAGGAGTGTCTGGCGGTCACCGGCTGCGACTCGGTGATGATTGGTCGCGGCGCGCTGAACGTGCCAAATTTAAGCCGGGTCATCAAATATAACGAACCGCGCATGCCGTGGCCGCAGGTTGTGGAGCTATTGAAAAAATATACGCGTCTGGAAAAACAGGGCGATACCGGGTTGTATCATGTTGCGCGAATTAAACAGTGGCTCAGTTATTTACGCAAAGAATATGATGAGGCGTTGATCGTGTTTAATGAAATACGTACGCTGAAAACCTCTGCGGACATTGCGCTGGCCATAGCCCGTTATTAGGGAATATTGTTAAATCGCTCACACTTTATTACTCCGGGAGCATCTGCTGATGGGCATTTCTGCCGCTGAGTGATATTGTAGTATTTATATATTCAGGGTTGCTACTGATTACAGGCAAAACCTAAGCACTTCCGCCATTCGTGGCTGGAGTGCTTAGGTTTTTTTTTGCTTTCTATTTATTGAGGAATTAAATGATTATCTAAAACAATAGGTTATGCTCGAATCGGTTGCGCCAATAAAGCGGTTGAATGGCTGACGGGCAGGTATTGAAAAATAAATATAAAGACTAAAAACGGGCAGATTTATTGCCTGGGGCCAGCTATTACCCTTATTCAGTCACAATGGATATCATTATGCACAACAAAAAAATAAATCACCTCCTGTTGATAGTGACATTGACTCTGTTGACTCCCGGCGCGTTCGCTGCGGAAACGGAAAAATGGAACGGTACGGTATTAGGTTTTGAGAAGCCGCAAAAGGGCTTACTCGGGGAGATGGCCGGGATTCGTCCGATCCTCGAAGATAACGGATTTAATTATAATCTCGGTTACCTCAATGAAATGGGATACAACGCCGGCGGCGGATATAACCATGACAAACAGCTGGCTTATATCGATCAGGTCGCCCTGACCTTTACCCAGGACCTGGAGCGCTGGACCGGGATCCCGGATGCGCGCATCGAGGGCAATATCGTTAACCGTAACCACGATGACAACCTGACCACCCAGCGGCTACAGGATCCGCGGGTTAATTTTAACGATCTGGCGCAGGAAAGCTGGGGAGGCCAGTCCATTACCCGTCTTGGCTGGCTGACCTTTGCCCGTAGCTTCGATGAGCGTCGTATGACCTGGCGTATCGGGATGATGAATAAGGTGCAGACCTTCGATCAGATTATCCCCTGCGATTTTCAGCTGCTTTCACAGTGCGGCGGTAAATCTGCCAACTCGCTGACCTGGAACAACTGGAACGTCCATACCTGGGGCACGACCGTCGAATATAAGCTGACCCCGACGCTGACGCTGAAGGGCGGTGTCATGGAGCAGAATCCGCAGGCCTCTTCCCGCAGCCACGCGTGGAGCTGGTCGACAAAAGGCAGTAAGGGCATTTTGCTGCCGGTAGAGATCGAAGCGCGTCCGGTGATCAACGGCCTTCCCGGCGCGTATAACCTCGGCGTGCTCTATACCAACGCCCCGCAGAACGATCTGTATACGGGAAAATCCGGCGGTCCCGGGGCCAGCGACCCGCAAGGATATGCGCAACACGATCGCACCTGGTTTCTGTATGGCGGGCTGAATCAGCAGATAACCCGCCATGCTGACGACCCTGAGCGCGGGATGAGCGTTTCGCTGAGCGGCAGCTATAGCGATCAGCGCAGCAACTACATCCATACCTCCGTGGCCGCATCAATGCGCTATCGCGGCCTCTTTGACGCCCGCCCGCAAGACTGGCTGGGCTTTGGCCTGACCTGGATGGATATGAGCAACCATTACGCGCGCAACCAGCAGTACAGGAATGAGGTCAGCGGGGCTACGGACTATTCTGCGGCGAACTATCAGCCGGTAGCCGGGCATTCGGTGAATGCTGAACTGTACTACCGCCTGCGTCCGGTGTCGTGGCTTGAGCTGCAGCCGGGCCTGCAGTACTGGCATCGCCCGGGCGGCGTCGCTCAGACTCAGGATGCCTGGGTCATCGAGTGGAAAACCGTGGTGACTTTCTGAATCGACAGGACGGACAGCTGCCCGCGGTGCGGGCGGGTGTCATCCGACGCGGCGGTTGTCCAGACGGTCGCGAAATTCCAGCGGCGTGCAGCCGAGGTGCTGGCGAAAGCGTAAACAGAAATAGGCGCTATCGGTAAAGCCCGCGGTCTGGGCTACATCGACAATTTTTAGCTGGCTGGAGGTCAGCAGTTGTACCGCCACCTTGAGCTTACGCAGAAAAATATACTCTTTAAACGTCATATTAAACAGCTGCTTAAACATGCGTGAAAAGTAGGACTTCGACACCTGGCACCGCTGCGCCGCCTCCAGCGTGGTGGTCTCCCAGGCTTTATGCTCTTCAATCTCATACAATAATTGCCGCACCCTGCTCACAAAGTCGCCGCCGGGAACATGGGGGAACGTCTCATCGTCGTGGTTGAGTGAGAAAACAAACTCCATCAGCAGAGCGATGCTTTTCAAAAATACCGCCTAGTTATCCGCTTTCTTTCCCAGACCAATGGCCCAGTCAAAAAGCGCCGTCAACTGCACGCCGGTTGCGGGATCCGGATACAGCACCCGGATGCGATCCTTTTGCCGGGAAAAATGGCTTACCGCCAGCGGGTTTAAAAAATCAAATTCAAACTGGAACAGATAGCGGTTGTGATTGTACTCGGGGATCAGGTACATCGCATGGGGGATGAGCGCCGGAACGAAAATCAAGGTGCCGTTTTTTATCGGGATCTGTCGATCGTTGATGCCAAAATAACCACAGGAACGATCGAACCACATTAATTCATACATAAAGTGAAAGTGTGTCTTCACATCATCGCCGGAATACTCGGGAAGCTGATATTGCTGCAGGTAGTAGAGTTCCTGGGTCAGCGTAATGATATTTTCATATGTTACCGGGTCATCATGCATAAAACGCCTCCTTTTTTATACTATATGCCGAACGGCAAATAAAATAAAAAGCGTTCTTAATGTAAATGCGATAGCCATCACAGGGTAGGTTCACTTTTATTATATAGCTATCCTCTCTTTATACATATTGAAGAAGCCGATGGGTCTACAATGGCCTTGTCAGCAGCAACAACCTTTCCTTGTATGGGGTTATCGTCAATGAACAGAATAATGCCATTAAACTGGTATCAGAAAATGGGTTATGGACTTGGAGACACCGCCTGTAATTTGGTCTGGTCATCCATTATGTTATTTATGGCCTATTTTTATACGGATATATTTGGTTTGTCACCGGCGCATATGGGGACCATGTTTTTAGCCGTCCGGGTTATTGATGCCTTTTTTGATGTGGGGATCGGCGCAGTGACGGACCGCACGCGGACCAAATATGGTCAGTTTCGCCCTTATTTACTGTGGTTCGCCATTCCTTTTGGCGTAATGTGCATGTTGACCTTTTATACGCCAGATTTTTCCTATACCGGCAAGCTGATTTACGCCTACGTTTCTTATACTCTGCTCTCGCTGTTATATAGCGCTATTAATGTTCCCTATTGCGCGATGATTAACAATATCAGCCAGAGCTCCGTCGAACGGGTGTCGTTGCAATCGTGGCGCTTCGCCATGAGCTCCGCCGGCGGGCTTTTAGTCTCCGTGGCCGCGCTTCCTGCGGTGGCGTGGTTGGGGAAAGGGAATATCCAGCACGGCTATTTTTATGTCATGGTGCTGATTAGCAGTCTGGGTATTATGTTGTTTTACCTTTGTTTCTTCCTGACCAAAGAGACCGCGATCGCGGCAATCGATGCCAATCGCGGGAGTCTGTTGCAGGATCTGCGTATATTATTGAAAAACCGCGACTGGCGTATTCTCTTTACGCTCAACGTCGTCAATCTGGTGGCGGTTATCTTTAAAATGGGGATCATTATTTACTTCTGTAATTATGTTCTGCGACGCAGCGATCTGAGCAGCATGATGATCACCGTATCCATTATTTCCGGATTAGCCGGGACAATTTTATCGGTCTATATTTTCCGTGGCATGGATAAAGTCCGGGGATTTAAGCTGGCGATGTTGCTTGAGGCGATATTACTTGCGCTGCTCTATGTCTTTGCCCAGTCGTCGCTAATCATTATTTTTGCCTTTATTATTGCGATTAACTTTATTCAACTGGCGGCCACACCGTTGCAATGGGCGATGCTCTCGGATGTCGTCGATGCAATTGAAAGAGATACCGGTAAGAAAATGAGCGGTATCGTTTTTTCCACCAATCTTTTTGCCATCAAATTAGGTATTGCAATCGGCGGTGCGCTAATGGGCTGGCTATTGTCATGGAGTGGTTATATCGGTGGCGCGGCGCAGCAACCGCCGATGGCCATTCTGACGATTAAACTTATTTTTACCGTATTACCGGCGATTCTGGTGTTGGCGCTGGTGATCATTATGCGCCGTTATTCTTTATCCGATCGGTCGCTGGCGATGGTGGAAAAAACCAGTACGTTATAATTTAAAAAGGACGTGGTTAATGATTAAAAATCCAGTATTACGTGGTTTTAATCCTGATCCGGCAATCTGTCGGCGGGGCGATGACTATTATATTGCCGTTTCGTCATTCGAGTGGTTTCCCGGCCTTCCGGTCTATCATTCCACCGACTTAGAGAACTGGACGTTATGCGCCCATGTGCTCAACGATCCACACATGCTGGATCTGCGCAAACTGCGCTCCGCCAAGGGTATCTGGGCACCCTGTCTGACCTGGTGTGAAGCCGACCAGCTCTTTTACGTGGTGTACGGCATCATGAACGCTATGAATGGCCGCTATTTTGATGTCGATAATTACCTGGTCAGCGCGGCGGACATTCGCGGTCCGTGGAGCGAGCCGGTCTACATTCACTCCGTGGGCTATGACGCCTCTGTTTTCCACGACGACGACGGCAGAAAATGGATTGTCGCCGTCGACTGGGAGACCCGGGATGACTATACCGGGGCGATCTCCATCGTGGAGTACGATCCGCAGTCGAAAACGACGATTGGCTATCCGCAGCGTATCTGGCAGGGGGTGTATGGCATGGCGGAAGGGGCGCATATCACCTGGCGCAATGGCTATTATTACATAATGTGCGCCGAGGGCGGCACTGGCTACGGCCACTGCGTAACCCTCGGACGGGCGCGGCATATTCTCGGCCCTTATGAAAAAGATCCGCACAGCCCGCTGCTAACCTCGGCGCGAGCGGAGGATTTGCAAAAGCCGGTACATATCGAGAAAACCTCGGCATCGGCGTTTGATAAAGATTATCTGCGGCGGCAGTGTTTTAACCCGGCGTCGGCGCTGCAAAAATCCGGTCACGCCAGCTATGTCGAAGATGACCATGGGAATGTCATCGTGGCCCACCTGTGCGCCCGGCCGCTGCTTCCGGAACTGGCCTGTACGCTGGGGCGGGAGACCGCCATTCAAAAAATGCGCTGGACTGAGGAGGGGTGGCTGTGCCTGAGTGCGGGCGGCAACCTGGCGCAGGAATATGTCGGGCTGGGGCCATCGACCGCCGTTGATGAGCAGGCGGAGCGGGTTGAGCGAGTCGATTTTGCTGCGCAGGTATTGCCGCCTGGCTGGTACGCGCCGCGTATTCCGCCTGCGGACTTTACGCGCTATGTGCCCGAAGAAGGGGCTCTGACGCTACGCGGTCAGGAGTCGCTGTGTTCGGAGAACCGCGTCAGTCTGCTGGCGCGGAAGCTGACCTCGGTGTACGCCACGCTGACGGCATGCATGGATTTTCAACCCGAGGTGTTCCAGCACAGCGCCGGGCTGGTACTGTACTACGACAATATGAACTATCTGTTCTTGCACAAAACCTTTGACGATCGGCTGCGGCGCTCGTGTTTTTATGTCATTCATGTCGATAACGGCCTGAAGCGGGAAGATCATCTGGGAACGGTGGCTGGCGTCGAGGGGCCGGTGTATCTGCGGCTGGCGATTGACGGCAAGTCGACGCGGTTTTTCTGGTCGCCAGACAATCAGACCTTTCATGCGATAGGTCAGACCTACCGCACCGCCTTGTTTTCCGATGAGTACAGCCGCTATGGCGAATTTACCGGCGCCTTTGTCGGGATTGGCTGCGTGGATTCCGCTTACCATCGGCGGCAGGCGGCGTTTTACTCGCTGGAATATCGCGCGTTTGAGCAGCGTTCGTTACCCCAACCGGAGTAAATCAGTGGATTAGTCGCGATCCGTATCACGTTTTACTACTTGGCTGGTTGAGACAGCGGAAGAAATTGCTACAGTGCGGGTGTTGGATTGCTACTGCTTCGGCAGGCAAAACCTGATTTCCTGGCATTTGTCGGGGGTCAGGTTTTTTTGTTTCTGGGGTTTATATGCTAATCGCCAAAGTTCTTAACAATAATGTGGTGGTTGTTTTAGATGAGCAGCGACGCGAACAGGTGGTGATGGGGCGAGGGCTAGCCTTTCAGAAACGCGTCGGCGACTCACTGGACGAAAGTAAAATTGAAAAGATCTTCGCGCTGCAGAGCGATGAACTGGTTGGCCGTTTAGGCGAATTACTCAGTCAGATACCGTTAGAAGTGATGACCACCTGCGATCGGATTATTGATCTGGCGCGCGGGCGGTTGGGCAAGTTGCAGGAGAGTCTGTATATCACCCTGACCGACCACTGCCATTTTGCCATTGAACGGCAAAAGAATGGGATGACGATTCGCAACGTTCTGCTGTGGGAAATTAAGCGGCTTTATCCGAAGGAGTTTGAGCTGGGGCAGGAGGCGCGGGCGATTATCGCCAGGCGGCTCGGCGTTGAGCTCGCTGAAGATGAAGCCGGGTTTATTGCGCTGCACCTGGTCACCGCCCAGCTCAACAGCGAAATGCCGGAAGTGATGCACGTCACCCGGGTGATGCAGGAAATCCTGCAACTGGTGAAGTATCAACTGCAGCTCAATTATGACGAAGAGTCGCTGAGCTACCAGCGTTTTGTCACCCACCTGAAGTTTTTCGCCCAGCGGATGCTGACGCGCACGGTGGTGGCAGATGATGACGTCACCCTGCACAGCGCGGTGAAAGATAACTACGCGAAAGCGTGGAAATGCGCGGAAACCGTCGCCATGCATCTACAGAAAAGCTATCAGCGATCGCTGACGACGGAAGAAATTATGTTTCTCGCCATCCATATCGAGCGGGTGAGAAAAGAAGGGCGTTAATTGCCTTTAGCTGAAAACTGGATTGTTACTGCATAACGCAGGCAAAACCTGAGCGCGACGCCATCCGGCGTGGTTCTCGGGTTTTTTTATTTTTACACTCAGTCACGGTTGCCTGCGGGCAGCGGAAGTAAGGAAAACAGCATGGAATATAAAGCACTCGCGCAGGATATTCTTAGCCGGGTTGGTGGCAAAGAGAATATTGTGAGTCTGGTTCACTGCGCTACACGGCTGCGCTTTAAGCTCAAAGAAAACAAGAAGGCGGACGCGGAAGGACTGAAGGCCAACCCTGGCGTCATCATGGTGGTGGAAAGCGGGGGTCAGTTCCAGGTGGTGATTGGTAACCACGTCCACGATGTCTGGCAGGCGGTACGCAATGAAGCGGGTCTGACGGACGACAGCGAACCGGTGGCCAGTTCCGGGGAGAAAACCTCGCTGCTTGGCCAGGTAATTGATGTGGTCTCCGGTATCTTCACGCCGTTTATCGGCGTGCTGGCGGCATCGGGGATCCTCAAAGGGCTGCTGGCGCTGGCGGTGGTTTGCGGCTGGCTGACTCCGCAGCAGGGGACCTATAAAATCTGGTTTGCCGCCAGCGACGCGCTGTTCTTTTTCTTCCCGCTGTTTCTGGGCTATACCGCCGGGAAAAAATTTGGCGGTAATCCGTTTATTACCATGGTGATCGGCGGGGCGTTGACCCATCCGATGATGATTCAGGCCTTCGACGCGGCACAGCTTCCCGGCTCGGAGGCGGCGCACTTTCTCGGCATCCCGGTGACCTTTATCAACTACAGCTCCTCGGTGATCCCGATTATCCTCGCATCGTGGGTGAGCTGCTGGCTGGAGCGTAAAAGCAATGCGCTGCTACCGTCATCAATGAAAAACTTCTTTACGCCGCTGTTTTGCATCGCCGTCGTGGTTCCGCTGACCTTCCTCGCTATCGGCCCGGTGGCCACCTGGCTCAGTCAACTGCTGGCCCACGGCTACCAGATTATCTACACGGTCGCGCCATGGCTGGCGGGCGCGGCGATGGGCGCGCTATGGCAGGTGTGCGTTATTTTTGGCCTGCACTGGGGACTGATCCCCTTGATGATTAATAACCTGACGGTGCTGGGACAGGACTCGATGCTACCGATGCTGCTGCCGGCGGTGATGGGTCAGGTCGGGGCGGCGCTGGGGATTTTCCTGCGCACCCGCGATGCGCGGCAAAAAGTGCTGGCCGGCTCTGCGGTATCCGCCGGGATCTTTGGCATCACCGAGCCGGCGATTTATGGCCTGACTTTGCCGCTGCGTCGCCCGTTTATCTTTGGCTGTGTGGCTGGCGCCGTCGGTGGGGCCATCGTTGGCCTGAGCGACAGTCACGTCTACTCCTTTGGCTTTGCCAATATTTTCACCCTGGCGCAGATGATTCCGCCGCACGGAATCGACGACACCGTATGGGGCGGAGCAATTGGCATCGTGGCTGCGCTGGTTATCTCTTGCGCGCTGACCTTTATTGCCGGGCTGCCCGCGAGCCGGGCGGAAGCATCGGACGTTCCGCTTGCCCCGGTAACGGAAAACGATATTCTTGCCCCGATGTCCGGAACCGTACTGGCGCTGGATCAGGTTCCCGATAGCACCTTCGCCAGCGGTCTGCTGGGCAAAGGTGTGGCGATTATTCCCTCCGTCGGCAAAGTGATTGCGCCGTTTTCCGGAGAGGTGGCGTCACTATTCCAGACTAAACATGCGATTGGCCTGCTCAGCGATAGCGGCATTGAACTGCTGATTCATGTCGGTATCGACACCGTGAAGCTCGATGGCGTGCCGTTTACCGCCCATGTGAAAGAAGGTGATAAGGTCAAAGCAGGTGACTTGCTGCTCGAATTTGACCGCCAGGCCATTCTGGACGCCGGTTATGACCTGGCAACCCCGATTATTATCAGCAACAGCGACGATTATCGCGCCGTAGACATCGTATCCGCCAGCGAGGCCGATGCCGGCCAGCCGCTGTTGTCTGTCAGCCATTAATCAGAGGAGAGAAAGATGAAGAGATTCCCGCAGACGTTTTTATGGGGCGGCGCAACCGCGGCAAACCAGGTAGAAGGCGCATATCTGGAAGAGGGCAAAGGATTATCAACCTCAGACGTACAGCCGCATGGCGTCTTCGGCGACGTCGTTGAACGTGTGCCGGGCGACAGCGGCATCAAAGATATCGCGATCGATTTTTATCATCGCTATCCGGAAGATATCAGTTTGTTTGCGGAGATGGGCTTCAACTGCCTGCGGGTGTCGATTGCCTGGACGCGTATTTTCCCCGATGGCGACAATGCTGAACCAAATGAGGCCGGTCTGGCCTTTTACGACCGCCTGTTTGCGGAAATGGCGCAGCACAATATCACGCCGCTGGTGACGCTATCGCACTATGAAATGCCGTGGGCGCTGGTGAAAAACTACGGCGGCTGGGGGAGTCGCGAGGTGATTGGCTTCTTTGAACGCTACGCCAGAACGGTATTCACCCGCTATAAAGACAAGGTCAAACTGTGGCTGACCTTTAACGAAATCAATATGTCATTGCACGCCCCGATGACCGGCGTCGGCCTGCCGGAAGGGAGCAGTAAAGAGGCGGTCTATCAGGCTATTCACCATCAGCTGGTGGCGAGCGCTCTGGCGGTAAAAGCCTGTCACGACATCGTGCCCGAGGGCAAAATCGGCAATATGTTGCTCGGCGGTTTAATGTACCCGCTCAGCTGCAAACCGGAAGATATCTTTGAAACCCTGCAACAGAATCGCAGCTGGCAGTTCTTCGGCGACGTGCAGTGTCGGGGCGAGTATCCGGGCTACATGCTGCGCTACTTCCGCGACCACGGAATGAATATTACCATCACCGAGGCCGATCGCGCGGCGCTGAAAGAGACCGTGGATTTTATCTCCTTCAGCTATTACATGACCGGCTGCGTCACCGCCGACGAGGAGCTGAACAAAAAGGCGCGCGGCAATATCCTCAGCATGGTGCCAAACCCGCATCTGGCAAGCTCCGAGTGGGGCTGGCAGATCGATCCGCTGGGTCTGCGGACGCTGCTTAACGTGCTGTGGGATCGCTATCAGAAGCCGCTGTTTATCGTTGAAAACGGGCTGGGGGCGAAAGATAAAGTGGAGGCTGACGGCAGCATTAACGATGACTACCGTATCAGCTACCTGAACGACCATCTGGTGCAGGCGCGAGAGGCTATTGAAGACGGCGTGGAGCTGCTCGGCTTCACCAGTTGGGGGCCCATCGACCTTGTCAGCGCGTCGAAGGCGGAGATGTCCAAACGTTACGGCTTTATCTACGTCGATCGCGATGATAGCGGCAACGGCACCCTGGCGCGCAGCAAGAAGAAAAGCTTCTACTGGTACAAAGAGGTGATTGCCAGCAATGGCGGCAGCTTAAAATAGTCACCGCCTGCGGTTCTGGTGGCCGGGAAAGCGCTAACCGCCACCCTAAGAGCGGCGGACACAGCCGCTAAAATCGCGCCGCCACCCTGCTCAGGGCCCGGATAATCCCGGGCCTTTGCGCTGATTATGTCGGCTTACGGGCGTGCGGCACAAAGAGCATCGGCCGCTCTTTTCCTTATCCAGCCCCGGCTGAGCGGCGATGTGCTCCGCCGTCGAGCCCTTTTACCGGGCGGTCGAGAGTGGCATATCCTGCAAAAAATTCCGTATCGCCATAGATATTCTGGCTCATTATCACTCCATGAATTATTTGTTTATTTTTAATTATCTGGGCGTTTAGTCACACACTTTACTAAACGGCTTAATTCCATTTAATTTAGTATAACCAACCTTGTTGAGTTACCTGACCTGTCTGATGAATCTTACTCTGAGAAAACGCGTATTGGCTGGGTTCCCCCTGGTCATCGTTCTGGCTGGCTGCGCGCCGTCCCATGATATTGGCCATCCGCCTGCGCAGCAGACACCGGCCTCTCATGTGTCAATGGATCTGCCCGCGGCGGTTAAAAATGGCTGGCCGCAAAGTAACTGGTGGCAGGATTACCACGACCCGCAGTTGAATAGCCTGATTCAGAGCGCGCTGGCGAATGCGCCGGATATGCAGATTGCCGCTCAGCGCATCAGGCTGGCGGAAGCACAGGCACGGATGTCGCAAGCCAGTCTTGGGCCGGAGATGGATTTCTCCGCCGATGTTGAACGGCAGAAAATGTCGGCGGAGGGGCTGACGGGGCCATTTGCCACGGACAGCGGCGGCAATACCGGGCCCTGGTACACCAACGGCACCTTTGGCCTGACGGCGGGCTGGGATCTGGATCTGTGGGGGAAAAACCGGGCGCTGGTGAAAGCCCGTATTGGTGAACTCAAAGCGCAAGTGGCGGAAGAGGCGCAAACCCGCGAACTGCTGGCCAGCAGCGTGGCGCGACTCTACTGGCAGTGGCAGACCGAGGCCGCGGTGAAAACCGTGCTCCAGCAGGTGAAAAGCGAACAAAATAATATTGTCAGCGTAGACCAGTCGCTGTATCAGCGCGGGATCACCAACTCGGCCGCAGGGGCGGAAAACAACATCAATGTCAGTAAAACCGACCAGCAGCTGGCGGACGCTGCGGGCAACATGAAAGAGATCGAAGCGCGTCTGATGGCGCTGACCAACAGCCAGAGCCAGGCGCTGAATCTGCATCCGGTTAATCTTCCGCCGGTGAGCGCGCAGATGCCGACGGTGTTGGGGTATGAACTGCTGGCGCGTCGCCCGGATCTGCAGGTGGCCCACTGGTATATCGAGGCCTCGCTGAGCGAGGTCGATGCGGCGAAAGCGGCGTTTTATCCGGACATCAATCTGATGGCCTTCCTGCAGCAGGATGCGCTGCACTTAAGCGATCTGTTCCGTCACTCCGCGCAGCAGATGGGGCTGTCCGCCGGGTTGACGCTGCCTGTTTTCGATAGCGGCAGGCTGAACGCCAACCTCGATATTGCCAGCGCGCAGAATAATCTGTCGGTGGCAAAATATAACAAAGCGGTTGTTGACGCGGTGAACCAGGTGGCGAAGAGCGCAAGCCAGGTTGAGACCTTGATGGAGAAGAACCAGCGGCAGCAGCAGGTTGAAAAGGATGCGCAGCGGACGGTGAATCTGGCGGAGGCCCGCAGGAACGCCGGGATCCTTCCTGGGTCGCGGGTTAGTATGGCCAGGCTGCCTGCGCTCCAGGAGCGCATTACCGCGCTGCGCCTGCGTGGCCAGTGGCTGGATGCCAGTATTCAGCTGACCTCAGCGCTGGGCGGCGGCTACCACCAGACCACCGGGTCGGATTAACGCCTGGCAAAGCACCTTCTGCGCGACCGGGTCTCCCGGCCGCGCCGGTTCGTCGCTACTCTTTCTTTCTCGCCTCGCGGCGCCGGAACCACCATCGTGCAGCTACCACCAGCACGACCACCAGAACAAGCCAGATCCCGTGTTTCAGATGCGCATCAAGATGATGCAGCCACGGTCCAATGGCTTCCCCGCCCAGATAGCCCAGCGTGGTAAATAACAGCGCCCACACCAGCGCGCCGAGCACATTCAGGGGCAGGAATACTTTTGGCGGCAGACGGCTGGCGCCGATCAATAATGGCCCGATCACCCGGAAACCGTACATAAAACGGGTCCCAATCACAAACAGATAGGGGCGGCGCTGAATCATGCGCTGTGCCTTGCGGATCCGCGCCTGATGGCGGGAAAAGCGTTTCAGCAGCTTGCCGCCAAAGCGTCGACCCAGCAGGTACAGCAGCTGATCGCCAATCATTCCGCCCAGGGCAACCGAGATAACGACCAGGGGAAATTTTAATAAGCCCTGATGCGCGGCCACGCCGCCCAGTAGGGTGATGGTCTCACCTTCCGCTATGCTGCCAATCACCAGCGCAGCGTAGCCATAATGGGAAATCAAATTATTGATATCCATGAAAAAATAAACTCCCTTACCCCTTGTACTTCCGCCGCGTGTCTGGCGGCTAATCGTGCCGGTCAGGCAACGTGAAGAATCAACGGGATCAATCATTAATGGGTTAATCATACACCCTGGGGCTTAAAACCACGTTAACCGCCTGTCTGATTAAGACTATTTTGCTTGTCATTTGAACCCGTCAGCACTCATCAGGCGTTATCCGGGAACGTCCTTCAGGGCGGGCAGAAGAGGTGTACGCTCCGGTTTCGCTACCCTGTCGCCAATCACGCCTGGCAGGACAGGCTGTGAGCGCATTTTTATTACTGTACATAAAATAATCTCTGAGGGTGAATTATACTTGGATCAGTGCTGTACCAGGCCGTGACAAGGGGGACGCTATGAACCATGTCTGGGGACTATTCTCTCATCCGAATCAAGAGATGAGCGTTATCAAGAGCGAAAACGAGACCATTTCGCATCACTATACGCACCATGTGCTGGTCATGGCAGCGGTTCCGGTTATCTGCGCCTTTATCGGCACCACGCAGCTTGGCTGGAACTTTGGCGATGGCACCGTGGTAAAACTTTCACTGTTTACCGGTCTGGCGCTGGCGGTGGTGTTCTACGCCGTGATGCTGGGCGGGGTAGCGGTGATGGGGAGGATTATCTGGTGGATGGCCAGAAACTACCCGCAGCGGCCATCGCTGAAACGCTGCATGGTGTTTGCCGGGTACGTCGCCACGCCGTTGTTTCTCAGCGGGCTGGTCGCGCTTTATCCGCTGGTCTGGCTGTGCGCGCTGGTGGGGACGATCGCGCTGTTTTACACCGGCTACCTGCTGTATCTCGGTATCCCGACCTTCCTGAGCATCAATAAAGAAGAGGGACTCAGCTTTGCCAGTTCCACCCTCGCCATCGGGGTGCTGGTGCTTGAAGTCCTGCTGGCGATAACCGTGATTCTCTGGGGATACGGCTACCGACTGTTTTAATGCCGTTGCGCCAGGCGACCATCGCCTGAATCGTTTGATGAGTAAATATATTGCCGGTATGAATGAATATTTATGCCGGCAATGCAGCATTTGTTCACGATTCTTATTAGTCAGCCAGCATTCTGCCGGGGTATGATAGGGGTTGCCAGCGTTGCCTGTTTCCCCGGCCACGCAGCGTACGTTTATAACGTGCAAGAATACTTTTCAGAATGCTCACGATGCCGAAATTTCGAGTTTCTTTGCTCAGCCTGACCTTGCTTCTGGCTGTGCCTTTTGCGCCCCAGGCGCTAGCAAAAACCACCGTGGCCGCGACGGCCCTACAGCCGGAAATTGCTTCCGGCAGCGCGATGATCGTTGATCTTGCGAGCAAAAAGATTATTTACCAGAGCCAGCCGGATCTGGTTCGCCCCATTGCGTCGATCACCAAAGTGATGACGGCGATGGTGGTTCTGGATGCGCATCTGCCGTTAGACGAGATGCTCACCGTTGATATCAGCCACACGCCGGAGATGAAAGGCATCTATTCACGCGTGCGTCTGAACAGCCAAATCAGCCGCCGCAATATGCTGCTGCTGGCACTGATGTCTTCCGAAAACCGCGCCGCCGCGAGCCTGGCTCACCATTATCCTGGCGGCTATGACGCGTTTATCAGCGCCATGAACGCCAAGGCTCAGGCGCTGGGCATGACCCATACGCGCTACGTTGAACCGACGGGCCTGTCGATTCACAACGTATCGACCGCGCGCGACCTGACGAAGCTGCTGATGGCCACCGAGCAATATCCGCTGATCGGTCAGCTGAGTACCACCAAAGAAGACACCGCCACCTTCGCCCATCCGGCCTATACGCTGCCGTTTCGCAATACCAACCACCTGGTCTATCGGGATAACTGGAATATCCAGCTGACCAAAACCGGGTTTACGAATGCTGCGGGCCATTGCCTGGTGATGAGAACGGTGATTAATCAGCGCCCGGTGGCGCTGGTGGTGATGGATGCATTCGGGAAATATACCCACTTTGCCGACGCCAGCCGTCTGCGTACGTGGGTTGAAACCGGGAAGGTGATGCCGGTTCCAGCGTCCGCGCTGAGCTATAAAAAGCAGCGTGAAGCGCAAATGGCGGATGCGATGCTCAAAGGCGGCACGCAGACCGCGCAGAACGATTAATTTTTCCCCTGCTTCCCCCGGCTCGCGGCGCGTTGCGCCTTAGCCGGGCTACAGAACTGCGCAAGGGTAGCGCCTTAGCCGGGCTACAGAACTGCGCATGGGTAGCCCGGCTAAGGCGTTTACGCCGCGAGCCGGGGATTTCGCAGCCTGATATCACTCCGGCAGCGTCCAGTCGCCATCGCCGAGCGGGCGCTGCATAATCAAGGTATCCCGCCAGTCGCCCATTTTGTAACCGACGCTGCGCAGTTGGCCCGCCACGCTAAAACCAAATTTCTTATGTATAGCAATTGACCCGACGTTACTGTGTCCGTCGCCGATAATCGCCAGCATTTGTCGCCACGGACCCTGCTCGCACTTTTCAATCAGGCGAGAGAGCAGGGCGCTACCGATGCCGCGTCCGCCCATGCCGGACTCGACATAAATCGACTCTTCAAGCGTGTAGCGATAGGCGGGGCGAGGACGGTAAAACGTCGCGTAGCAGTAGCCGACAATCGTGCCGCGCCACAGCGCCACCAGCCAGGGCAGCCCGTTGTCGCGCACGGTTTTGATCCGCTGGCGCATTTCGTCGACGGTGGGGGGAATATCTTCAAAGGAAGCGCGCCCGTTCAGCACGTGCCAGACATACAACGCCGCGATGGCGTGCGCGTCATCGGGCAGAGCTTCGCGGATCTCTAATTCAGCGCCGTGCAACATATCCGCTTCGGACATAACGGGACTCCTTAACCAGGTTTGCCGGAGAGGCGTTTCTCCGGCGTGCAGCGTAATACAGAATCCCGTCGCTCGTCATCCCTGATTAGTGCTCTTCAGAGACGTGGCTCCCGTTTGCCTGGCGCTCGCCCCAGTACTTCTGCTTACTGGTTTTACCGAGCCCCGGGTTCATGCTGTTGGTCGGGTCATTCTGGCGGTAGAACTGCTTTAAGCTTTCCGGCGCTTCATAGAGGTGGCCGACGTTATGCTCGGCCGGGTACTGCGCGCCGCGCGCTTGCAGCAGTTCCAGCATCTTCTCTTTCAGTTCGTGGGCATCGACGCCTTTTTTGACGATGTAATCCTGGTGGAAGACGTGGCACATAAAGTGACCATAATAGAGCTTATGCACCAGCTGACTGTCTATCTCGGGAGGCAGCTGCTCAAACCACTCGGTATCGTTACGGCGCAGGGCGATATCCAGTGCCAGAATATCTTCCACTTCGTCGGCGTGTACTGCCTGATAACGGATGGCGGCTCCCGCGGCGGCGAAGCGATGAAGAAACGCTTTACTGCCTTCTTCCGGCGTGCAGGCAAAGAAATCGCCCTCGGCATTGCGGAAGTACTCCTTCAGCCAGGCCTGCGCTTCTTCGATGCCGTCGCCGGCCATTTTCAGCAGCAGGTGATGTTCATATTTATCGCGCCAGCTTTTCATCCGCTCCGGCAGGTGCGCCGGGAAGACGTGTCCGAGCTTTTGCATGAAGCGGTCGGTAAAGTGCGGCTTAAACAGCGACACTTTCTCCAGCATGGCGTCGGTGCGGCCTTTCATGGTGAAGAAGAACGGCATTTTGTCGGTGCCGAGCTTGTCGATCATCAGGAAGGTGTCTTTCCCGTAGCGCTCGGCGATGTCGTAGATATCGCGATGCATGTACTCGCCCGCCACCGGCAGATGCTCAAACCCGGCGAGGATATGGCGACGGATTTCCGTCAGCACCGCCGGGTTATTGCTGCCGATGTAAAAGACCTGCTGGCGTTTTTCCGCCGGGAAGGTATCGAGGCGCGCGGCGAATACCGCCAGCTTGCCGGCACAGCCGGAAGATTCAAACAGACGATCCGGATCGGCATTGTAGCGCGCCGGGGTGTCGGCGTTAACGTCGCGCACGCGGGTGACGTAATCGTGGTCATGGGCGTGGCGGCCATCGTGCTGAATATCATCGTCTTTGATACGGTCGTCGTCGAGGCGGCTGAGGATCTGTTCCGGCGTGGTGCCGAGGTCAATCCCGAGGTGGTTCACCAGCCGCAGCTTGCCGTTTTCGTCAATCCGGGCAAATAACGACATCTCGGTGTAGGCCGGGCCGCGCTGTACCAGCGAACCGCCGGAGTTGTTGCAGATCCCGCCGATCACCGAGGCGCCGATGCAGGACGATCCGATCACCGAATGCGGCTCGCGACCCAGCGGCTTCAGCGCTTTTTCCAGCGAGTAGAGGGTGGTGCCCGGGAACGCCAGCACCTGTTCGCCTTTATCCAGCAGGTGCAGCTTATCGAGGCGCAGAGTGCTGATGATGACTATCTCGCGGTCGTAGTCGTTGCCGCTGGGGGTTGAACCTTCGGTCAGTCCGGTGTTCGCCGCCTGCATCAAAATGATTTTATCGGCGTCGACGCAGGCGCTCAGCACGCGCCATAGTTCCAGCAGGGTACCGGGGAAGACCACCGCCAGAGCGTCGCCCTGGCCGGAGCGGAAACCTTTACGGTAGCGCTGGGTTTTTGCCGGATCGGTTAACAGATGGGAGGGGCCAACCAGTCTTGCCAGTTCCGCCAGAAAATCAGAATTCTTCGATGTTGTTGCAGGTGACATGTTCCACTCCTTGTGGTGGTACCGAAATATCGGCATTAAGCATAGCGCTTTGTATGACAATTTTGTGCGCGAATGTGTCGAAAAATCAGAGAAGAACCTTAGCATTGTGCAGGCGTCTTGTTTATATATATGGCAAACTGCGGTTTTTATTATGTTTTGCCGTAATCCCGGTTCTGAGAGAAAGAGAGATAAAAATGAAATGGCTCTGCACGATAGGCGTCGCCGTCAGTCTGGCGCTGCAACCCGCTCTGGCGGATGAACTGTTCGGCAATCACCCTCTGACGCCGCAGGCCCGCGATGCGTTTGTGAGTGAACTGCTCAAGAAGATGACCGTCGATGAAAAAATTGGCCAGTTAAGGCTGATCAGCGTCGGGCCGGATAACCCGAAAGAGGCGATCCGCGAGATGATCAAAGACGGTCAGGTCGGGGCTATCTTTAATACCGTGACCCGCCCGGATATCCGCGCGATGCAGGACCAGGTCATGCAGCTCAGCCGGTTGAAAATCCCGTTGTTTTTCGCCTATGACGTGATTCACGGCCAGCGCACGGTGTTCCCGATAAGCCTGGGTCTGGCCTCTTCCTTTAACCTGGATGCGGTCAGCACGGTGGGGCGTATTTCGGCCTATGAAGCCGCTGACGACGGTCTCAACATGACCTGGGCGCCGATGGTCGACGTCTCCCGCGATCCGCGCTGGGGCCGCGCCTCGGAAGGTTTCGGCGAAGATACCTATCTGACCACCGAAATGGGACGGGCGATGGTCGAATCGATGCAGGGTAAGAGCCCGGCGGATCGCTACTCGGTGATGACCAGCGTGAAGCACTTTGCCGCCTATGGCGCGGTGGAGGGGGGCAAAGAGTACAATACCGTCGATATGAGCCCGCAGCGCCTGTTCAACGACTATATGCCGCCGTATAAAGCGGGGCTGGATGCCGGGAGCGGCGCGGTGATGGTGGCGCTCAACTCGCTCAACGGCACGCCGGCGACCTCCGATGCCTGGCTGCTGAAAGAGGTGCTGCGCGATGACTGGGGCTTTAAAGGCATCACCGTCTCCGATCATGGCGCAATCAAAGAGCTGATCAAACACGGCGTCGCCTCCGATCCACAAGATGCGGTGCGGGTGGCGCTGAAGTCGGGCATCAACATGAGCATGAGCGATGAGTACTACAGCAAATACCTACCGGGGCTGGTCAAATCCGGCAAGGTGACGATGGCGGAGCTGGATGATGCGACGCGCCACGTGCTCAACGTCAAATATGATATGGGGCTGTTTAACGATCCGTACAGCCACCTCGGCCCGCAGGGGTCCGACCCGCAGGATACCAACGCCGAAAGCCGTCTGCATCGCAAAGAGGCGCGCGAAGTCGCGCAGCAAAGCCTGGTGCTGCTGAAGAACCGTCTGGAGACGCTGCCGCTGAACAAATCGGCGACCGTTGCGGTTATCGGGCCGTTGGCCGACAGCAAGCGCGACATGATGGGCAGCTGGTCGGCGGCGGGCGTGGCGGATCAGTCGGTAACGGTGCTGACCGGCATCAAAGACGCGCTGGGTGACAAAGGCAAGGTGATTTATGCCCGCGGTGCCAACGTGACCGACGATAAGGGCATTGTCGATTTCCTTAACCTGTATGAGAAAGCGGTGCAGGTCGATCCGCGCTCGCCGCAGGCGATGATCGATGAAGCGGTAGCCGCGGCGAAACAGTCCGACGTGGTGGTGGCCGTGGTGGGCGAGGCGCAGGGCATGGCCCATGAGGCTTCCAGCCGCACCGACATTACCCTGCCGCAGAGCCAGCGCGATTTGATTAGCGCCCTGAAAGCCACCGGCAAGCCGCTGGTGCTGGTGCTGATGAACGGTCGTCCGCTGGCGCTGGTGAAAGAGGATCAGCAGGCTGACGCTATCCTCGAAACCTGGTTCGCCGGGACCGAAGGCGGCCATGCTATTGCCGATGTGCTGTTCGGTGATGCCAACCCGTCCGGTAAACTGCCGATGTCGTTCCCGCGCTCGGTGGGGCAGATTCCGGTGTACTACAGCCACCTCAATACCGGCCGTCCGTACAATGCTGACAAACCGAACAAATACACCTCCCGCTACTTTGATGAAGCGAATGGCCCGCTGTATCCGTTTGGCTACGGTCTGAGCTACACCACCTTTAGCGTCTCCGACGTGAAAATGTCGGCGCCGACCATGCCGCGCAACGGCAGCGTCACCGCCAGCGTGCAGGTGACTAACACCGGCAAACGCGAAGGGGCGACGGTGATTCAGCTCTACCTGCAGGATGTGACCGCCTCGTTGAGTCGTCCGGTGAAAATGCTGCGTGGCTTCAAACGGGTGACGCTGAAACCAGGCGAGACGCAAACCGTCAGCTTCCCGATTGAGGTGGATGCGCTGAAGTTCTGGAATCAGAAAATGAAATACGACGCCGAGCCGGGCAAATTTAACGTCTTTATTGGCGTCGACTCCGCCCGCGTCAAGCAGAGTGAGTTTGAGCTGCTCTAACAGGGGACGCGGGGTAAGGCGCCCGTCGCCGCCCGGCGGAAACGCCGGCGCCCCGTTTAAAACAGGTTTGTCAGCAGTCGCAAAGGCCGAATATTCGGCCTTTTCTTTTTACGCTGCGCTAAATGAACTACGCTTTTCTCTTAAGCTCCTGTTAATGGAGCGCAAATTAAAGAGGGACGCGGGGATGATAAAGGCACGTATTTGGTCAGGTGCGCTAGCGCTGGCCGCGCTGATCAGCCTGCCGCTTCAGGCGGCGGAGCCGGTCAAAGTGGGCTCAAAAATCGACACCGAAGGGGCGCTGCTGGGCAATATCATTTTGCAGGTTCTGGAAAGTCATGGCGTGAAAACCGTGAATAAGATCCAACTGGGCACCACCCCGGTGGTACGCGGGGCGATTACGGCGGGGGAACTGGACATTTACCCGGAATACACCGGCAACGGCGCCTTCTTCTTTAAAGACGAAAACGATCCGGCGTGGAAGAACGCACAGCAGGGTTATGAGAAGGTCAAAACCCTCGATGCGCAGAAGAATAAGCTTATCTGGCTGACGCCCGCGCCGGCCAATAACACCTGGACCATTGCCGTGCGTCGGGATCTGGCGGAAAAAAATCATCTGACCTCGCTGGCCGACCTCAGCACCTGGCTGCAAGAAGGGGGCGACTTTAAGCTCGCCGCCTCCGCCGAATTTATCGAACGCCCGGATGCGCTCCCGGCCTTTGAAAAAGCCTACGGCTTCAAGCTCAAGCAAAGTCAGCTGCTGTCGCTGGCCGGGGGCGATACGGCGGTGACCATCAAAGCGGCGGCCCAGCAAACCTCCGGGGTGAATGCGGCAATGGCCTACGGAACCGACGGACCGGTGGCGGCGCTGGGGCTGCAAACGCTCAGCGATCCGCAGGGCGTACAGCCGATCTATGCTCCGACCCCGGTGGTGCGCGAAGCGGTGCTGAAAGCCTATCCGCAAATCGGCCAGTGGCTGCAGCCGGTCTTTGCCAGCCTTGACGAGAAAACGCTGCAACAGCTCAATGCCAGCATTGCCGTGGAAGGGCTGGACGCGAAAAAAGTTGCCGCAGATTATCTGCAGCAAAAAGGGCTGCTGAAGTAGATTATTCGTGGTTATTCGCTGTTATAACCGCGTATCGCTGCTGCTGGCCAGTTTACTGCTGCTGGTGGTGGCCCTGCCGTTCGTCAACTATGCGCCTAACCGTCTGCTGTCCGGGGAAGGGCGCTGGCTTTGGCAGCTCGCGCCGTGGCTGATGGCGCTACAGGTCGGCGGCGCGCTGCTGCTGATTCTGCTCTGCTGGCTGCCGGGGCGCAGGCCGCTGCTGCTGAGCTTGCTGATGCTGGATGCGCTGCTGGCGCTGCTGTTCTGGGGGACGGGGCAGACGGCGGTACAGCTGGCGCACAGCGGCTCCCCGCTGGCCCGCACGTCACCGGGAAGCGGCCTGTGGCTGGCGCTGGCGCTGTGCTTACTGCTGGCCAGCGAGACTATCCGGCGTCTGACCACCCGGGCGCACTGGCGCTGGCTGCTCAACGCGCAAATCTGGTTGATTCCCTGCGTGCTGCTCGGCAGCGGAGCGCTGAATCAGCTCTCGCTACTGAAAGAGTATGCCAACCGCCAGGAGGTGTTTGATGACGCCCTGCGTCAACATTTGACCCTGCTGTTTGGCACGCTGCTACCGGGTCTGCTGATCGGGCTGCCGGTGGGCATCGGCCTCTGGCGTCGGCCGCGCTGGCAGGCCCCGGTGTTCACCTTTCTCAATGTTATTCAAACCATTCCCTCCGTCGCGCTCTTTGGTCTGCTGATCGCGCCGCTGGCCGGTCTCGCCCGCCATTTTCCTGGGCTGGCTGAACGCGGTATTTCCGGCACCGGGATGACGCCCGCGCTGATTGCGCTGGTGCTGTATGCGTTACTGCCGCTGGTTCGCGGGGTGGTTACCGGTTTACAGCAGGTACCGCGCGATGCGCTGGAGAGCGCTGCGGCGATGGGGATGAGCGGCGCGCAGCGCTTCTGGCACGTGCAGCTGCCGCTGGCGCTGCCGGTTCTGCTACGCAGTCTGCGGGTGGTGAGCGTGCAAACCGTCGGCATGGCGGTGGTCGCGGCCCTGATCGGCGCCGGCGGGTTTGGCGCGCTGGTGTTCCAGGGGCTGTTGAGCAGCGCGCTGGATCTGGTACTGCTGGGGGTGATTCCGACGATTGCGCTGGCGGTGGTCGTCGACGCGCTGTTTGCGCTGTGGGGGGCATTATTGAAAGGAGAGGCGGGTGATTGAATTTGACGGGGTGAACAAATCCTTCGCCGGGCTGCCGGCGGTGAAAAACCTGAACCTGCACCTGCGCGAAGGCGCGTTCTCGGTCCTGATCGGCACCTCCGGCTCGGGGAAATCGACCACCCTGAAAATGATTAACCGGCTGGTCGAGCATGACAGCGGCACCATCCGTTTTGCCGGGCAGGATATTCGCCAGCAGCCGGTGCTGACGTTGCGTCGACGGATGGGCTACGCCATTCAGTCTATCGGCCTGTTTCCGCACTGGACGGTCGCGCAGAACATCGCCACCGTCCCACAACTGCAAAAATGGCCGGCGCGCAAAATCACCGCGCGCATTGACGAATTAATGGCGCTGCTGGGGCTGGAGTCGACGCTGCGGGCGCGCTATCCGCATCAGCTCTCCGGCGGGCAGCAGCAGCGTGTTGGCGTGGCGCGGGCGCTGGCGGCCAATCCTGAAGTCCTGCTGATGGACGAACCGTTTGGCGCGCTGGATCCGGTGACCCGGGAGGCGCTCCAGCAGGAGATGATCCGCATCCATCGGCTGCTCGGACGAACGATTGTGCTGGTGACCCACGATATTGATGAAGCGCTGCGGCTGGCGGATCACCTGGTGCTGATGGACGGGGGCGAGGTGGTGCAGCAGGGGACGCCGCTGCAGATGCTGCTCGCGCCTGAAAATACCTTCGTCGAGACTTTTTTTGGCCGCAGCGAACTGGGCGTCCGGCTGCTGTCGCTGCGCGGGGTGGGCGACTATCTGCGGCGCGATGAACGGCTTACCGGCGATACGCTGAACGTCGCGATGACGCTGCGCGAAGCGCTGTCGCAGTTTATTGCCCATCGCTGCGAAGTATTGCCGGTCGTGGATGAACAGGGGCAAGCGTGCGGGACGCTGCATTTTGCCGATCTGCTCGGCGAGGAGGTGCGGCATGCGCGTACTTCGTGATCCGCTGCTGTGGCTGCTGGCGCTGTTTATCGCCATTTTGCTGCTGCTGCCTTACAGTACGCCGCTGTTCAGCGCGCTGTTTGCCGATCTGCCGCGCCCGGTGTATCAGCAGGAGAGTTTTGTCGCCCTGACTTTTGCCCATTGTTGGCTGGTGGCGTTTTCCAGCCTGGCGGCGACGGCGGTGGGCGTCGGGGCCGGGGTGGCGGTGACGCGTCCCGCTGGCCGCGAGTTTCGTCCATTGGTGGAGACCATTGCCGCGATGGGGCAAACGTTCCCGCCGGTGGCGGTGCTGGCGATTGCCGTTCCGGTGCTGGGGTTTGGCTGGCAGCCGGCGCTGATTGCGCTGGCGCTGTATGGCATATTGCCGGTCCTGCAGGGGACCCTGGCCGGACTGAGCGCCGTGCCGCCGGGGGTCGTGAGTATCGCTAAAGGGATGGGCATGACGGGCTGGCAGAGACTTATCCGCGTGGAGCTGCCGCTGGCCGCACCGGTGATGCTGGCCGGTATCCGCACCTCGACCATCGTCAATATCGGTACGGCGACCATTGCGTCAACGGTCGGGGCGAATACGCTCGGCACGCCTATCGTTATCGGCCTGAGCGGATTTAATACCGCCTATGTTATTCAGGGGGCGCTACTGGTGGCGCTGGCGGCGATTATCGTCGACCGCGGCTTTGAACGGTTGCACCGGCGAATCAGCCGACACCACCGCGCACAATAAACGAGTAACCGGCCAGCATGACGCCGCCGATGCCGCTGATGGCCATGAATAAGAAGAGGGTGATAACCGCAATTTTCGCTGGCTTCATAACAGGCTCCTGATGTTAACGGAGGGATTATACGGTGAAGCACAGGTGTTAATGAAACATTAATTGCTATTTAGCCAGATAACGTGACCCTGCTGCTGCCAGGCCTGGAGCTGCTCCTGCTGCGCGAGGGTCGGCGTTTCGCCGCACCAGACCAGCAGGGTGCTGTCAGGAAACAGATCGGGGCGAATCTGCGTCAGAGAGTGGGGGAGGACATCGACCCGCCAGCCTTGTTCGCAGGCGATCCAGCCCTCCAGCCACAGCCGCGTGGTATCGTTGACATTCCAGCCGAGCACCAGCGCATGGCTGCCCGGACGTTTCCAGGCGCTGGCGAGGCTATGCGCGACATGGTTGATCAGAATCCCGTCGAGGATGCTGCGCAAGGTGCTAAGCGTCGGCTGCGGGCTGAGCAGGCGGTGGCGTAAGGGGATAAACAGATGGTTGACCAGGGTCAGCGCCGTATAACTATGGTTGCGCTCTTTGATCCACAGCCGTAAACGCGAGTAGTTGCCGTCGTGGAGATACCCCAGCAGAATCTCCTGCTGCTGCCGCCAGCCGTCTTCTTCTCCGCTCATGTTGTCGTTAAGCAAGGTTTTGACCTTACTCACCTGAACGCCGGAATCAATCCAGCGCTTAATCTCGCGGATACGGTCAATTTCCTGCTCGTTAAACAGACGATGTCCGCCGTCGGTGCGCTGCGGTTTCAGCAATCCATAGCGCCGTTGCCAGGCGCGAAGCGTTACGGGATTGATGTCACAAAGCTGAGCCACTTCGCCAATCGTATAAAGCGCCATATATCCCCTCCCGCAAAGTCTCCCCTATAACTGTAGAAGCTGTTTACGGAAGAGGAAATATTCGCTTATTTTTTGTTCATTTAGTCGGCGAAAGGCGGGCAAGAAGTGTGATCCTGACCATGATTTGTGATTTTCTTGTAGTGCTTCAAAGAAAGTGATGACCGGGCAGTGTATGTTACGCGCTTTCGAGTGAAGCGTGGTCTGTGGGTATGTACGAGTTTGATCTGGTGTTGCTGCTGCTTCAGCAGATGTGCGTGTTTTTGGTCATCGCGTGGCTGATGAGCAAGACGCGGCTGTTCATCCCGCTGATGCAGGTTACCGTTCGCTTACCGCATAAGCTGCTGTGCTACGTGACCTTCTCCATTTTTTGCATTATGGGGACCTATTTCGGTCTGCATATCGAAGACTCGATCGCCAATACCCGCGCCATCGGCGCCGTGATGGGCGGCCTGCTCGGCGGCCCGGTCGTTGGTGGCCTGGTGGGGTTGACCGGCGGTCTGCATCGCTACTCCCTCGGCGGCATGACGGCATTAAGCTGCATGGTTTCGACGATTGTCGAAGGGCTGCTGGGTGGCCTGGTCCACAGCGTGCTGGTCAAACGTGGGCGCCCGGATAAGGTCTTCAGCCCGCTCACCGCCGGCGCGATCACCTTCTTTGCCGAGCTGGTGCAGATGATGATCATTTTGCTGATCGCCCGCCCGTTTCAGGACGCGCTGCATCTGGTGCAAAGCATCGCCGCGCCGATGATGGTCACCAACACCGTGGGCGCCGCGCTGTTTATGCGTATCCTGCTCGATAAGCGGGCGATGTTTGAGAAATACACCTCGGCGTTTTCCGCCACCGCGCTCAAGGTGGCGGCTTCGACCGAGGGGATCCTGCGTCAGGGGTTCAACGAAGAGAACAGCATGAAGGTGGCGCAGGTGCTTATTCAGGAACTTGACATCGGCGCGGTCGCCATCACCGATCGCGACAAGCTGCTGGCGTTCACCGGTATTGGCGACGACCACCATCTGCCGGGCAAGCCTATCTCTTCTTCCTATACGCAAAAAGCGATTGATAGCGGCGAAGTAGTGTATGCCGACGGCAACGAGGTTCCTTACCGCTGTTCCATTCATCCCGGCTGCAAGCTGGGGTCGACGCTGGTTATCCCGCTGCGCGGCGAAAACCAGCGGGTGATCGGCACTATCAAGCTGTATGAAGCGAAAAACCGCCTGTTCAGCTCCATCAACCGCACGCTCGGGGAGGGGATAGCCCAGCTGCTGTCGGCGCAAATCCTCGCCGGGCAGTATGAGCGGCAGAAGGCGCTGCTGACGCAATCGGAGATCAAGCTGCTTCACGCGCAGGTGAATCCCCATTTTCTGTTTAATGCATTGAATACCCTGAAAGCGGTGATTCGCCGCGACAGCGATCAGGCCGGGCAACTGGTGCAGTACCTGTCGACTTTTTTCCGCAAGAATCTGAAGCGGCCGTCGGAGTTTGTGACGCTGGCGGATGAGATTGAGCACGTGAATGCCTATCTGCAAATTGAGAAAGCGCGTTTCCAGGCCAATTTACAGATTCAGATGCTGGTGCCCGACACGCTGGCTCACCATCAGCTACCGGCGTTTACGCTGCAGCCCATTGTTGAAAACGCCATTAAACACGGCACGTCGCAGCATCTCGGGGTAGGGGAAATTACCATTCGCGCCAGCCAGCACGAGCGCTGGCTGCAATTAGATATTGAGGATAACGCCGGCCTGTACCAGGACAATCCCAACGCCAGCGGGCTGGGAATGAGTCTGGTTGACCGCCGGTTACGGGCGCGTTTCGGCGCTGACTGCGGCATTACCGTGACCTGTGAAGCGGAACGTTTCACCCGCGTCACGCTGCGACTGCCTCTGGAGGAGAGCGCGTGTTAAAAGTGTTGATAGTTGATGATGAGCCGCTGGCACGAGAAAATCTGCGGGTTTTGCTGGAGTCTGCCAGCGATATTGAGATAGTCGGGGAGTGCGCCAACGCGGTTGAGGCGATTGGCGCGGTGCACAAGCTGCGCCCGGACGTGCTGTTTCTCGACATTCAGATGCCGCGCATCAGCGGCCTGGAAATGGTCGGGATGCTCGACCCTGAACACCGGCCTTACATCGTGTTTCTCACCGCCTTCGACGAGTATGCGGTGAAGGCGTTCGAAGAACATGCGTTTGATTATCTGCTGAAACCCATCGAAGCACCGCGGCTGGAGAAGACCCTGGCGCGCCTGCGCCAGGAGCGCAGCCTGCAGGATATCTCGCTGCTCGACGATACCCAGCAGGCGCTGAAATATATTCCCTGCACCGGCCACAGCCGGATCTGGCTGCTGCAGATGGAGGATGTCGCCTTTGTCAGTAGCCGAATGAGCGGAATTTATGTTACCGACCGCGAGGGGAAAGAGGGGTTCACGGAGCTGACCTTACGCACCCTTGAGAGCCGGACGCCGCTGCTGCGCTGTCATCGGCAGTATCTGGTGAATATGGCCCACCTGAAAGAGATTCGCCTTGAGGAAAACGGCCAGGCGGAGCTGCTGATGCGGGCCGGACAAACGGTGCCGGTGAGCCGCCGCTACTTAAAAAGTCTGAAAGAGGCGATTGGTCTGTAAAACGACGGAATCATGGTAGACTTAGCGCCAGCATTTTTCATCATGAAGGCATTATGATCAGTAACGATATTTTACGTAGCCTGCGCTACACCCTGAAAACCAATAATAACGACCTGGCGCGCATTTTTGCGCTGGGCGATTCCGTCGTCAGCGCAGAGCAGCTGGTACCGTGGCTGAAAAAGGAGGACGAAGAGGGCTTCCAGCGCTGCCCGGACATTATGCTGTCGCTCTTCCTCAACGGCCTGATCTATGACAAACGCGGCAAAGACGAGGCGGCCCCGCCGCTGGCGGTTGAGCGTCGGGTGAATAACAATATCGTGCTGAAAAAGCTGCGCATCGCCTTCTCCCTGAAGACCGATGATATTCTTGCCATTATGACCCAGCAGAAGTTTCGCGTTTCGATGCCGGAAATTACCGCCATGATGCGCGCGCCGGAGCATAAGAATTTCCGTGAATGCGGCGATCAGTTCCTGCGCTATTTCCTGCGCGGGCTGACCGAGCGCGTCCACGCTAAGCCCTGAATTTACCCCCGCTTCATTCCCGGCTCGCGCTGCGCTTAGCCGGGCTACGGGTTACAGCCGTTTGCGGTCGGTAGCCCGGGTAAAGCGTTTACGCCGCGACCCGGGAAAGCCCGCCGCTTCAGGCTATCTTCCCGGCTCGCGCTGCGCTTAGCCGGGCTACGGGTTACAGCCATCTGCGGTCGGTAGCCCGGGTAAGGCGTTTACGCCGCGACCCGGGAAAGCCCCCGCCGCTTCAGGCTATCTTCCCGGCTCGCGCTGGGCTCAGCCGGGCTACGGGTTACAGCCATCTGCGGTCGGTAGCCCGGGTAAGGCGTTTACGCCGCGACCCGGGAAAGCCCCCGCCGCTTCAGGCTATCTTCCCGGCTCGCGCTGGGCTCAGCCGGGCTACGGGTTACAGCCATCTGCGGTCGGTAGCCCGGGTAAGGCGTTTACGCCGCGACCCGGGAAAGCCCCCGCCGCTTCAGGCTATCTTCCCGGCTCGCGCTGGGCTCAGCCGGGCTACGGGTTACAGCCATCTGCGGTCGGTAGCCCGGGTAAGGCGTTTACGCCGCGACCCGGGAAAGCCCCCGCCGCTTCAGGCTATCTTCCCGGCTCGCGCTGGGCTCAGCCGGGCTACGGGTTACAGCCATCTGCGGTCGGTAGCCCGGGTAAGGCGTTTACGCCGCGACCCGGGAAAGCCCCCGCCGCTTCAGGCTATCTTCCCGGCTCGCGCTGGGCTCAGCCGGGCTACGGGTTACAGCCATCTGCGGTCGGTAGCCCGGGTAAGGCGTTTACGCCGTGACCCGGGAAAGCCCCCGCCGCTTCAGGCTATCTTCCCGGCTCGCGCTGCGCTCAGCCGGGCTACAGATTACAGCCATCTGCGGGTCGGTAGCCCGGGTAAGGCGTTTACGCCGCGACCCGGGAAAACCCCCGCCGCTTCAGGCTATCTTCCCGGCTCGCGCTGCGCTCAGCCGGGCTACGGGTTACAGCCATCTGCAGTCGGTAGCCCGGGTAAGGCGTTGACGCCGCGACCCGGGAAAGCCCCCTCCGCTTCAGGCTATCTTCCCGGCTCGCGCTGCGCTTAGCCGGGCTACGGGTTACAGCCATCTGCAGTCGGTAGCCCGGGTAAGGCGTTGAC
>NZ_PIBO01000039.1:0-58233 GCF_002806725.1 Raoultella sp. T31 | reverse complement strand
CCGACCCGGATTGCGGCGCTAACGCCTTATCCGGGCTACCAGGCTTCCGATCCGTAGCCCCGGTAAGCGCAGCGCCACCGGGGGAGAGCAGCGGGGCTTACCACGATTGACAGCGGCGTGACCTGCCTGACCACGGTACGACCTGCCCGACCCGGATTGCGGCGCTAACGCCTTATCCGGGCTACCAGGCTTCCGACCCGTAGCCCCGGTAAGCGTAGCGCCACCGGGGGAGAGCTATAGAGCAGCAGGGGAGAGCAACAGTGCCGCGGGCTCACACTTCGTAACTCAGCTCATCGTCCCGCGGTGGCGGCGGGATAATCTGTACTTTCTGCACCCGGTGACTCTCGACCTGCAACGTTCGTACGATGTAGTGGCCAATTTTCACCTCTTCGCCCGCTTCAGGGACATGCTGCAGATTTTCCATCAACAGACCGGCAATCGTGTGATACTCGCGCTTATCATCGAGCGGCAGGGGAATGTACTGCACTAAATCTTCCAGCGGCATATGCCCATTGGCGGTCCAGCTGCCGTCAGGGTTTTTCGCGATATCGTGGCGGGCATCAATCTCTTCAGCCTCGTTGGGTAAATTGCCGGCGATGGTTTCCATGACATCGCTCAACGTCACCACCCCCTCAACGGAACCAAACTCATCCACCACGAAGGCAAAATGGGTCCTGGCATGGCGGAACTGCTCCAGCGCTGACAACAGAGGCAGCGTCTCAGGGAACACCAGCGGCTGCCGGAGCAGGACGCGCAGGTCGAGCGGTTCGTGGCGCAGCGATTGCTGTAGCAGGTCGATAACGTGAACCACGCCAAGCAGATCTTCATCATCATTTCCGCCGGTGACGACCAGCCGGGTATGCTGATTTTTCTCCAGCAGCGCGCGGATTTCATCTTCCGGCGCGCTGAGGTCAATATGCTCGATATCATGGCGCGAGGTCATAATGCTGCTGACGGTGCGCTGGTTGAGATTCAGCACCCGGCCAATCATCCGGCGTTCCTGGGGGTTGAACAGCGGATTGTCGACCTGGCTGTCAATGAGTGCGGCGGTATCGCTACTGAGTTCGGCGGTTTCTTTATGCCCGCTGAGTAAATTCATCACCGCTTCGGTTGTCCGCTGGCGGAGCGTGAGGTTCGCGGAGAGGAAGCGACGGCGGTTGAACAGCGCCAGCTGGTTCAGCGACTCAATGATGACCGAGAAGCCAATGGCCGCATACAGATAACCTTTCGGGATGGGGAAGCCAAACCCTTCGGCAATCAGGCTGAAACCAATCATCAGCAGGAAGCTCAGACAGAGAATAACGATAGTCGGGTGGCTGTTGACAAACCGCGTCAGCGCTTTGCTGGCGAGCAGCATCAAACTCATGGCAATAACCACGGCCGCCATCATCACCACCAGATGGTCCACCATGCCTACGGCGGTGATCACCGAGTCGAGGGAGAAGATAGCATCCAGCACCACAATCTGGGCGACCACGCCCCAGAACCTCGCCCCCTTGCGCTGAACCGGATTATCGCTGTCTTTACCCTCCAGCCGTTCATTCAGCTCAACGGTGGCTTTAAACAACAGGAATAACCCGCCAAACAACATAATCAAATCACGTGCGCTAAAGCTGAGGTCGTGGTAGGTGAACAGCGGCCTGGTCAGAGTGACCAGCCAGGATATCGAGGCGAGCAGCAGCAGACGCATCAGCATCGCCAGCATCAGGCCAATCACCCGCGCGCGATCGCGCTGGGCCGGAGGGAGCTTTTCCGCCAGGATTGCGATAAAAACGAGGTTATCAATACCGAGAACCAGCTCTATAACCACCAGCGTTATGAGACCGGCCCAAATTGAGGGGTCGGCAATCCATTCCATCATTAGTTAAAACCTATACTACCCGAGAGTGCCATCCGTCGATCATGGATAAGCGACGGTTAAATTGCAATATATTCTCACCTTATGCCGTCGCGAGAAGCGGGAGAATGTCCCGGCTCGCGATATTAAACTGCATGAATTATAGACGTGCGCGATTATTTTTTATGCGAATAAGCTTATTAGGAAAAAGTATGGCGGCGAACAACTGAATATAAATATTGCAAATATTGTACTGGATCAATAATGCCAGGTTATTGCCCTCTCTGGACGAATAGCAGTATGAAAATCAGACGCCATCAGGAGCAGGGGGAAAACACCCTATTCAATCAACAAATCGTCGCTATCCAGATTTTCATCCTACTGAATGTCGTGGCTTGCAAAATATTTTGTTTAATCAGAGGATACCAGTAGTTTGAAATGAGGTGTAAAGCACAGAGCCGATGGAAGGCATGGATAGCGGGCAAGGACCGAGGGAAGGCATGATGGGCGCAGCGGAAAGCTTCCTGCGCTATTTTCTAGCGAAAATAGCGGCAATCATTATTTTTATGAATTATGGCCGGGTGTTCATGAGAATAACCCCTCTTTTTTCTGCGTTTTACGCAGTATTCAATAGCGCCCTCCGTCGCGTCCGTCGCCGGGAAAGTAGAGAGAAGTCCTGCAACTTGTACGAAAACAGAAGAAAGTCCTGATGCAGCGTAGAAGATGACGCCAGTTTCATGAGAAATTTCTTAAACCACTCTGTCGGACCTAATACTTTGAGTGTATTCTCTGATGAAACATGTAGTTTCGGAATTTTGCAGGAAGTCGGACTGAGAGCAAAAGGGTAATATCACAGATTGATACCAAGGGAACCTGTAATCGGGCGGGTATCGAAGATTTATCACTATATGGGTGGATATGAGAATGGCAAGTTTGAAAGCAGTTATTCCGGTAGCCGGATTGGGGATGCATATGTTGCCGGCCACCAAGGCGATTCCGAAAGAGATGCTGCCAATCGTTGATAAGCCGATGGTTCAGTATATCGTCGACGAGATTGTGGCTGCAGGCATCAAGGAGATTGTACTGGTTACCCACTCTTCTAAGAATGCCGTGGAAAACCATTTCGATACCTCCTATGAACTGGAAGCGTTGCTTGAGCAGCGCGTCAAACGTCAGCTGCTGGCTGAGGTACAGGCAATCTGTCCGCCGGGCGTGACCATTATGAACGTACGCCAGGCGCAGCCGCTGGGACTGGGGCACTCTATTCTCTGTGCCCGCCCGATCGTAGGGGATAACCCGTTCGTTGTTGTGCTGCCGGACATCGTGCTGGACGCTGCCAGCGCCGACCCGCTGCGCTATAACCTGGCAGCCATGGTAGCCCGCTTTAACGAAACCGGACGTAGCCAGGTGCTGGCCAAGAGAATGGAAGGCGACCTGTCCGAGTATTCCGTGATTCAGACCAAAGAGCCGCTGAACGTGGAAGGGCAGATTGGGCGGATCGTTGAGTTTATCGAGAAGCCTGATGAGCCGCAGACCCTGGATTCCGATCTGATGGCCGTAGGACGCTATGTTCTTTCCGCCGATGTATGGGCCGAGCTGGAGCGCACTCAACCTGGCGCATGGGGCCGTATTCAGCTGACCGATGCGATCGCTGAGCTGGCGAAGAAGCAGCCTGTGGACGCCATGTTAATGACGGGCGAAAGTTACGACTGCGGCAAAAAAATGGGCTACATGCAGGCCTTCGTAAACTACGGGCTGCGTAACCATAAAGAAGGCACGAAATTCCGCGAAAGTATTAAGAAGTTACTTGCGTAAATAGGCGGCGCCAGATTTCAGAAGTGTGAAAATGCAGGATTTACAGAAGTATGAGGCATAAATTCATTATGTCGCATGCTTCTGTAAACAAAGCTGTTGATTAAAACAGCATATTTTAGATAAATATTAATCAATATAAATCAGATGGTTATGCCTGTTTGCTGAAACGCGCTAAATGTATACACAAAAAGCGACTTCGGAGACATCTGGTTGTTGTGCTGGCCCTCCTGTGATGGAATGGTCGGAGTAGCAGAATTTTATGTTTGCTAATAATCACTTAATAAGAATTTTCTTAAAAAAATATGCATGCTGCGGGTTGTCATAAAAAAATAAAACTTGACTGAGATCATGCTTACGCATTAAACAACAGTCATGCATGCATAAAAATGTGAAGTTATTGGATGTGTATGCCCATACCAACGTCATGGAAAAGGCGCTGTGGACTGGAGAAATCGTCAAAGGATGAAAAATAAATGAACTGGCAGTGGGTTTCTTTTTTTGGCGATAGTACCGTGCTGTTACCCAGCGCGGCAGCAGTGTTCATGGTTTTATTTCTGCGCAGGCCTTCGAGACAGATAGCCTGGCAGTGGGGATCGATGTTTGGTATTACCGGCGCCATCGTCAGTGCATCAAAACTGGCTTTTATGGGCTGGGGGATCGGCATCCGCGAGCTTGATTTCACGGGTTTTAGCGGGCACACCGCTTTATCTACGGCCTTCTGGCCCATTTTCTTATGGCTGCTCTGCGCTCGCGGTAGCGTTGCTTTACGTCGGACCGCAATGGTGATGGGGTATTTGCTGGCAGGCCTTGTGGGGTATTCCCGTCTGGCGATTCATGCCCACTCCCTGTCTGAAGTGACTGCCGGGCTGCTGCTTGGCGCCTGCGGTAGCGCACTGTTTCTGCTGCTGCAGCGGAACTCATCGCGGGCGGTTGATGCGCAGCTCTCATGGGGCGGGGTATTCAGTCTGATTATCATTCCGGTGGTGCTGCTCAATACCGGGGCTAAAGCGCCCACCCAGTCTCTGCTGGGAGACATTGCCGTCAAGATTGGCCCACTGGAAAAGCCCTTTACCAGGGCGGATTTGCATAAGCGTTATTACTGAGTGCGCTGCTGAATGCTGTGAGTGAAAATAATAAAACGAACCTTGTCTCCACATTCATATGCGTGAAATAAAGAGTTGTTACTACATCTGAATAATATTTTTTCTGGCGCAGGAAGTCACGATACTGAGAACTATCCTAAATAGACAGAGTGCGTCGGATTCATGAATATGAGTTATGTTTGTCAAGTATAAAAAATGAATGAAGGGTATTAATTTTTGTAGTTGACGAAAGTAATGCGAATAAGTCTGGTTAATTTGGTGCATCCGGCAAAATACTTATAAAACAGTTGGTTATGTTTTTTCCGATGCGAAAGCCAGGCTCCGCAGGCTGGCCTGGCGAGATATTATTAAACAATCTTAATGAAGAGCTGTCCGCTTGTCGGATGAGTCAGCTTTAGCCGTTTTTATAAGCGAATAGTTGTCATTTTTACTCCCATTTGCCGGCAGAATCTCGTAAACTTAATGCCGCTAAAATACTGTCAGTGAATAATAATCAGGCGGGCGCTGTGCCAGCTGAAATGTATAAATGAAGTACAGTGCATTGGTAGCTGTTAAGCCAAGGGCGGTAGCGTCTTCAAAGGGTAAGGTGCTGTAAACAGACGATCTGTGATTTTCCCTCTATTTGCCCCTTTATTGATTGATAAACGCTCGCCGCTATGTCGCGTGAAAAAGCCGCGATACCCGCAGCGCAACGAGCAGACATTTTTAACATTGCCAGCCGGGCCGCATGGCTGGGCAGGCGACAAGAATCATGAAGAAAGAGATTGAGAGCGGCGGACAACAGCTACCAGCACAGGCATAAATGCGAAGCAGAACACCAGACGCGGCATATTGTCTGCCCATTTCATTTTCAGAATTTCCTTGTTCCAGACCGCTATATTCCATACCTTGAGTATATCGACAGATAGCTTGACACTACAAAATGGTCTTTTGAAATAAAATATTATATTTCAATGCATTAGGTTGGGTTTTCGATGGCTGCAATTGACTGAGTGTTATCCGAGCGAGTATCTGGAATATATTGATAAGGGATTGGTGGCACTGCGCAATGCTGCCATAAATATTTTGCCTTACCTATGTAATATTTTGATTTAAAAGAAAAATAAATCACTGCATATTTCCACTCAGGTAAAAAAGCTGCGTAATCAGTCAGTTTTGTTGTGCCATTTATGTTTTATTTATAAAGTCTATTGGGCTATTGTAATAGCTCATGTCATGTAAGTCGTTTTTTCATCCAATGATAAGGAGTCATTATGAAGAAAACTATCGGTGTATTGGCTGCATTGATGCTCGCGGGCGCGTCTATGAGCGTCTCAGCGGCCCCGGCTAGTCCTTCTACGATGAGTGCGGGCACCACCACTGCGATCGGTGTCGGTGTGGGTGTGGCGGTTGCTGCAGGGATCGCGGTTGCCATGGGTACCAATGGTAGCAACTCCAACAACAACACCAGCACCACGACCACAACAGCAACAACCCGTTAAGTCAAAAATATAATTTATAACCACACGCAAGTGTGGTTATTTTTCACTATTCTCTGTGCAGGGTATTTCTCGTGCGCTATCTAACGTTGCTGCTTTGTCTACTGTGTCTACAGGCTTGTACCCCATCCCAACGAAACGTTGGCGAGACGTTTAAACAAGCGCTACTCGGTCAGGATGACATCACCATACCTGATGCAAAAATCGCCAGTCTGCCCGCGCCATATGGCAGCATTTATCTCCGCTTGCCTCAGGTGCCTCGTCTGTATGTGGCGGGGTATCATCAGGATGGCCTGGACTACTGGGTGACCAGCGATCAGGTGGTTTTTGTCACTCAAAACGGGCGTCTGGTGAAGTCGCTAGGCTATCGCGACAACCTGTTATCAACCTCCAATCTGCAGCAGGATCCATTACGGCGGGGGAAAGATCTGCAGGATGGTGCGAGCTGGACTCGAGTCGTCCGCTGGACGGAACAGGGCAACCCGCTTTCTTCGGTCCTGACCTCCCGGTTCAGCAAGCAGGAAAATGAAACCCTCATCCTGGCCGGGAAAAGGGTTGACTGCCAGGTGTGGCAGGAAGAGGTTTCACTGCAGGCGACAGGTGCCAGCTGGCAGAATACCTTCTGGATCGATGCTTCTTCGGGACAGGTACGTCAGAGTCGGCAGAGGCTTGGCGCCGTGCTACCTGTTGAAATCACCCTTCTGAAAGCGACGATGCCATAATGAAAATAAAAACACGCCTAATTGGGCTTTGCGGCACCCTGATCTTTTGCTCGGCGAGCGTGATGGCTGAGGGAAAGGTGGTGATTTACGCACCGGGGGGAGGGCATAGCCAGAGCATAAATCAGGTAAAAGATTTACGCCAACTGGTGAACGATCCGGCGTTTGGCCAATACCAACCGGCAATGGTGATTGCGACTCCCGCAGCAACGTTGCAGGCCAACCTCGATTTTCAGCAGACGCTGACTCGTCTACGTGGTTGGGCAAGCCGCGAAGAGGGGGAGCGCGCCGCGGCGATTAACCAGGTGATTGCTCAGCTCAAGGATATTAAAGTCACTGGCAGACAATTTACCTCTCTTGATCCGGCATTCGTAAACAATAATGATCAATCCAATCGTACCCTGAGCGGTGAGTACAGTTTGTATCAGGCAACTGAGTCGAGTTCCGTCACTTTGTTGGGTCCCATCAGCGGTGCCGGAAAGCTGGTATGGCAACCTGGGCGCCAGGTTAGCGATTACCTGGAGGGCCATGATTATTTGTCCGGCGCGGAGCTGAGCCAGGTGACGATTATTGATCCCGACGGCGGTGTGCGTATCGCGCCAGTGGATTACTGGAACCGGCGCCATGTCGAGCCGCAACCGGGGAGCATTATCCTGGTGGGGTTTTCTTCAAGAGCCCTGCCTGCGAGCGATGAAGACCTGAATCAGAAAATCATCTCCGTTCTGACGCATCGGATGCCTAATTAATGAAAAGAGACTTCCTGCTTAGCTTACTGACCGTTTCCGTTGCGTTTGCCTGCCACGCTGAGGAAACTGAAACTTATCCGCTACCTTTGGGGCCTTCGCAATCGGATTTTGGTGGCGCGGGCCTGATGCAGACGCCTACCGCGCGTATTCCGAAGGAAGGGGAAATTAGCGCCAACTATCGTAATAATGACCAGTACCGTTTTTACTCCTTCTCCATTGCGATGTTCCCGTGGCTGGAAACGACGCTGCGCTATACCGATGTGCGGGATCGACTGTACAGCAACGATCCGAGCTTTAGCGGTAGTCAAAGCTATAAAGATAAATCGTTTGATATTAAGTTGCGTTTATGGGAAGAGGGCCATTACCTGCCACAGGTGGCCTACGGTATGCGGGATATTGGCGGAACTGGTTTATTTGATAGCGAATATTTTGTTGCTAATAAATCGGTGGGGCCTTTGGACTTCTCGCTCGGGGTCGGCTGGGGATATATTGGCAACAGCGGTAATATTACCAACCCATTCTGTTCATACAGTGATAAATACTGTAAACGTTCGACCAGTCATTCTACCGGTGATTTTAATTTTAGCGACACATTTAAAGGGCCTGCTGGGGTCTTTGGCGGCGTTTCGTGGCAGACGCCCTGGCAACCGCTGCGACTGAAAGTCGAGTACGATGGTAATAATTATCGCGATGATTTTGCCGGACAGCTAGCACAGAGCAGTAAATGGAACTGGGGGATGGTCTATCGGGTCACTGACTGGATGGATATGAACGCCAGCTATGAACGCGGTAATACCTTTATGTTTGGCTTCACCCTGCGGATGAACGCCAATGACCTGCGTCCATCACTACAGGATCCTAAACCCGCTTACCAACCTCAAGAGCAAGCCCCGCATGTGGTGCAATACAGCGTCGCGGCTAATCAACTGAATGCGCTGGAAGATACTGCCGGATTGAGTGGGCCGCGGCTGGAGATCGCTGGCGATAAACTGAAAGCCAGCGGAGAGCAGGATAAGTACCTGAACACGCAGTATGGGGTGGATCGCGCCAATTTGATTATGGTTAACGATCTGCCGGCTAACGTGAAAACCCTCGAGGTCACGCAGTCCCGCTTCGGTATGCCACTGGTCACGACGCGGACGGATGTTGGCAGCCTGCGTCAGCAGCAGGAAGGTTATCCCCTCGGTCACGAGCAACCGCTACGCCAGCAGCGAGTGGAGGCTGATACCACGCAAGGTCAGGGATTCTACAAGGACAAGAGGCGCCTGGATTATAGCCTCGGCCCGGTTTTACGCCAGTCGGTGGGCGGGCCGGAAAGCTTCTACATGTACCAGATTGGCGTGGTGGGGGACGCCAGCTATTGGCTGACCAATAACTGGATGGTTGAAGGTAGCGTCTTCGCTAACGTCTCTAACAACTACAATAAATTCAATTATGACGGCGCGCCTACTGACTCTACCTTACCGCGCGTCCGTACCCATATTCGTGATTATGTAGAGAATGATGTCTATCTCCAGTCGCTGCAAACGAACTACGTACGCGCGTTGGGCAATAATTTCTATGGCCAGTTGTACGGTGGTTACCTGGAAATGATGTACGGCGGCGTGGGGGCTGAAGTGCTTTACCGTCCACTGGACGCTGACTGGGCCATTGGCATTGACGGCAACTACGTCAAACAGCGCGACTGGGACAATATGATGCGCTTCACGAATTATAAAGTCGCCACCGGTCATTTAACCGGGTACTGGCGGCCATGGTTTGCGGACGATATCTTGTTAAAACTGAGTTTGGGCCAGTATCTTGCGAAGGATAAAGGCGCGACCCTGGATATATCTAAGCGCTTTGATAGCGGGGTAGTGATTGGCGCATATGCCACACAGACCAACGTTTCAAAACAAGAGTATGGCGAAGGTTCGTTTACCAAAGGGTTCTACATATCTATCCCACTGGACCTGATGAGCACCCAGCCGACCCGCAGTCGACCAACGATCAGCTGGACGCCGTTAACGCGTGACGGTGGTCAGATGTTGGGACGGCAGTACCAACTGTACGACATGACGTCGGACAGGGAGAGGCCGATTGCTCCTTAATACTGATATACCCGTTTGTAAAACGGCTTTTTAGGCGTTAAAAGTAGGTGTATGCGAACATTGTCAGTAGACAGAGTGGACGGAATGCTGAGAAGTTCATTCAGATGTGAGTGTTTTGGGGCATTATGACGCACCTTGTGCGGGTTAATGAATCTTTGTCTTTGCCCGGGCACCCCGGGCAAAGCTTTAAATTAGAATAATTGATGGTAGATGTATCATGGAAAGACGTTTCTTGAAAATAAGTGGGCTGGCGCTAGCACTGGGCCTGTTAAGCGGTTGTACGGTTGTTCCTGGACAGGGGCTAGGGACCTGGAATAAAGATGTCATTAAGCCGACAGACAGTGATTATGATATTAATCAGCTGGTCAATGTTTATCCAATGACGCCGAGCCTGATTGAGCAACTGCGGCCGAATACGGTGATGGCGCGACCTAACCCACAGCTGGATAGTCTGCTGAAGAGTTACGAGTATCGCATTGGGGTGGGTGACGTATTGATGGTGACGGTATGGGACCATCCGGAGTTGACAACGCCAGCGGGGCAGTACCGTAGCGCCAGCGATACCGGCAACTGGGTGAACGCTGATGGTACGATTTTCTATCCGTATATTGGCAAGGTTCAGGTAGCAGGAAAAACATTAGCTGAAGTCAGACAAATCATTGCCAGTCGCCTGACGACCTATATCGAAAGCCCACAGGTTGACATTAGCATCGCCGCATTCCGTTCACAAAAGGCCTATGTGACTGGCGAAGTCATTAAATCGGGCCAGCAGCCGATCACCAATATCCCGTTGACCGTGATGGATGCTATCAATGCTGCTGGTGGACTCGCTCCTGATGCTGACTGGCGCAACGTTGTCCTGACGCATAATGGCAAAGATACCAAAATCTCCCTGTATGCCCTGATGCAAAAAGGCGATCTGACCGAGAACCACCTGCTTTATCCTGGCGATATTCTGTTTGTTCCACGTAATGACGATCTGAAAATCTTCGTTATGGGGGAGGTTGGCAAGCAGAGTACCATGAAGATGGATCGCAGTGGCATGACCCTGGCCGAGGCACTGGGAAATGCCGAAGGTATATCACAGGCAATGAGCGATGCGACTGGTATCTTTGTTATTCGCCAGATGAAAGAGGGTAAACAAGGTAAGATCGCCAACGTTTATCAGCTGAACGCACAGGATGCTTCAGCGATGGTGCTGGGGACTGAGTTCCAGTTGCAGCCTTATGATATTGTCTATGTCACCACAGCCCCATTGGTACGGTGGAATCGCGTGATATCACAGCTTGTACCGACTATTACTGGGGTACATGATATGACAGAAACAGTCCGTTATATTAAAACATGGTCGAATTAATGTTTGATTCAATTTTAGTTGTATGCACAGGCAATATTTGCCGCTCTCCCATCGGTGAGCGCTTTTTACGTCAGGCTCTACCTAATAAAAAAATTGATTCAGCGGGAATTAGCGCCTTGGTTGGTCATGATGCCGATGATAGTGCCGTTAGGGTTGCGGAAAAGCATGGTATTTCGCTTGCAGGTCATCAAGGACGGCAATTTACTCCAACGCTGGGTCGCCAGTACGATTTGATCTTGGTGATGGAAAAAGCACATCTTGAGCAGATTGGAAGGATTGCTCCTGAGGCTAGAGGGAAAACGATGTTGTTTGGTCAATGGCTAAATCAAAAGGAAATCCCTGACCCCTATCGAAAGAGTGATGAGGCGTTTGCTTCAGTGTACCAGTTACTTGAGCAGGCTGGTCAACGTTGGGTTGAGAAGTTAGGCGCATAATTATCAGGAATAATTGAATGTCATCAGTTAAAGATAAATCTGTCGAGAAAGAATCGGATGAAATTGATTTGGGGCGTCTGGTCGGCGAACTTATTGATCATCGAAAACTAATCATCGCAGTTACTTCATTATTTACGGTAATTGCCCTGCTATATGCACTTTTTACTACGCCGATCTATCAGGCGGATGCGTTATTACAGGTCGAGCAGAAGCAGGGGAATGCGATCCTAAATAGCCTCAGCCAGATGTTGCCAGATAGCCAGCCACAGTCTGCTCCAGAAATCGCACTGTTACAGTCGCGTATGGTTCTGGGAAAAACAGTCGAAGACCTGAATTTACAGATACGAGTACAGCAGAATTATTTTCCTTTCGTGGGTAAAGGTTGGGCAAGGCTAAGTGATACTAAACCTGGAACCCTAACCATTAGCAGACTTTATTTGCCTTCGGATGGATCTCAGGATACTCCTAAATTAAAACTGACGGTAAAGGATAAAACACATTACAGCGTAACATTTGACGAGAAGCAGATAGCGGGGGAAGTTGGTATCCAATTGGATAGCAATGGTATTTCGCTAAAGGTTGATACTATTGATGCAGTACCGGGAACAGTGTTTATCGTTTCTTATGTAAGCAAGCTCCAGGCTATCAAAGATTTGCAAGATGCTTTCTTCGTCGCGGATCAGGGAAAAGATACAGGAATGTTAACTTTGTCACTAACTGGTGCAGACCCTGTATTACTGGAAAAGATATTAAATAGCATCAGCAACAATTACTTGGCGCAAAATGTTGCTCGGCAGGCGGCGCAGGATGCGAAAAGTCTGGATTTCTTGGATGAGCAGTTGCCAAAAGTTCGTAGTGATCTGGATATTGCTGAAGATAAGCTTAACCAGTACCGGCGGCAAAAGGATTCTGTGGATTTGTCTTTAGAAGCAAAATCAATCCTTGACCAGATTGTTAATGTAGATAATCAGCTAAATGAACTTACCTTCCGTGAGTCAGAGATTTCGCAGCTATATACTAAGGAGCACCCTACCTACAAAGCATTGATGGAAAAACGCAAAACTCTGCAAGATGAAAAGGTAAAGCTTAATCAACGTGTTAGTTCTATGCCTAAGACTCAGCAGGAAATTCTGCGCTTAAGCCGAGATGTAGAATCTGGGCGTGCGGTTTATATGCAGTTGCTAAATCGTCAACAGGAATTGAATATTGCCAAGTCAAGTGCTATAGGTAATGTGCGTATCATTGATAATGCCGTTAGCCAACCTAAACCAGTAAAACCTAAAAAAGTAATTGTAGTATTAATTGGACTTATTTTAGGTGGAATGGTATCAGTTTGCTTGGTGTTGGTAAGGGTCTTCCTACGAAGAGGAATTGAAAGCCCAGAACAATTGGAAGAGATTGGTATTAACGTCTATGCCAGTATTCCAGTGGCTGAAACTTTTGCGAAAAAAGTCATTCAATCACCAGCTTTGCGAAAGAAAAACACACCGGAATATCAAAGTTTCTTGGCGCTTGAAAATCCCGCAGATTTAGCTATTGAGTCAATTCGTGGTTTACGTACTAGCCTACATTTCGCCATGATGGAAGCTCGGAATAATGTGTTGATGATTTCTGGTGCAAGTCCAAATGCGGGAAAAACATTCGTAAGTACCAATCTGGCGGCAGTCATTGCACAGACGGGGAAAAAGATTTTATTTATTGATACTGACATGCGCAAAGGATACACTCATAAACTATTTAATAGTAGTAATGAAAATGGGTTGTCAGATATTCTCTCCGGCAAGATAGAAATTATTAAGGCAATTAAAACGGTTCAGGATGCAGGGTTTGATTATATATCGCGTGGTGTCGTTCCCCCTAATCCTGCAGAGTTGCTAATGCATCGACGATTTAATGAATTGCTGACATGGGCCAGTAAGCATTATGATATTGTGATATTAGATACCCCCCCAATTCTAGCAGTAACTGATGCCGCCATCATAGGCCACTATGTTGGCACGACACTTTTAGTAGCCCGTTTTGAACAGAATACGGTGAAAGAACTTGAGGTCAGCTTTAGACGTTTTGAACAAAGTGGTGTTCAGGTTAAAGGCTGCATATTGAATGGAATAGTGAAAAAGGCTAGCAGTTATTACGGCTATGGCTATAGCCATTATAATTATTCATATTCTGACAAGAAATAAATGAAAATAAAATCGGGTCCAAAAGACTCGATTTCAGTTTTTACTTTATCACAATCCATAATCTTTTCTAAATTCGATATTAATTATAATTTAAAATAAAATATTATATCTTGAGAGGAAAATATGACGCTTCTCGGTAGGAATTTTCTAGTTAGTGCTGCACTTGCATTATCTGATTTCATCAGTTTTAGTATGTCTGTCTATCTTGCAATAGGAGTATTATCTGCTACGTCAACTCATCATGCCCTAATTATACCAGTAACCGAAACAGAGGGGTGGATTGCATTACATTGGTTATTAGCATGTTGCTGCGTTGGATGGTACTCAATTCGTTTACGACACTATTTTTATCGCAAAACATTTTGGTTTGAACTAAAAGAAATTCTACGTACATTGGTAATATTTGCAATTATTGAAATTGCAGTGATGGCTTTTACTACGTGGAGTTTTTCTCGCTACCTGTGGGTACTGACATGGGTATTTATATTGGTTCTGGTGCCGGTAGCTCGTATGGCTACTAAACGGCTTCTAGATTCTGTGGGTTACTGGCAGCGTGATACATGGATTATCGGTAGCGGATATAATGCTTATGAGGCTTATAAAGCCATTAGCAGCGAGCGGAATTTAGGGTTGAATATTGTTGGTTTCATTTCAAGTGAGGGAAGGGAATCTGCTGAACGAAACATAAATAATATTCCGGTACTGACGAATGATATTAACTGGTTAATGACTAAGGATAAAAAGACTCAGTTTATTGTTGCTGTTGAATCGCATCAGAGCGAGATGAGAAATACTTGGCTACGCAATTTTATGATAAAGGGGTTTAGATATGTATCAGTAATTCCGACATTACGTGGTATACCTTTGGATAGCACAGATATGTCCTTTATCTTTAGCCATGAAGTGATGATCTTCCGTGTACAGCAGAATCTGGCAAAATGGTCTTCTCGCACATTGAAACGACTATTTGATGTCGTTGGATCAATAGCTATTATTGTAATTTTATCTCCATTGCTATTGTATATTAGCCGTAAAGTGAAAATTGATGGTGGGCCAGCCATCTATGGGCATGAGCGGATTGGTAAAGATGGTAAGCTATTTAAATGTCTCAAATTCCGTTCGATGGTCATTAACTCCAAAGACGTACTTGAAGAATTACTTGCAAATGACTCTGAAGCTAAAAAAGAGTGGGATGCGACTTTTAAATTAAAAAACGATCCACGAATTACAAAAATTGGTGGATTTCTTCGTCGAACCAGTCTTGATGAATTACCACAGTTATTTAATGTATTAAAAGGCGAAATGAGTTTGGTTGGGCCTCGACCAATTATTACTGCCGAATTAGAAAGATATAATGATGAGGTTGACTATTACCTTTTAAGCAAACCTGGAATGACAGGGCTATGGCAGGTTAGTGGCCGCAGTGATGTTGATTACGAAACGCGTGTTTATCTGGACGCATGGTATGTTAAGAACTGGTCGATGTGGAATGATATCGCAATTTTATTTAAAACTGTTGGAGTAGTTTTGAAAAAAGATGGTGCTTATTAAAAAAGAGAAATCTATGAAATATTATATCGCGATACCGACTTATAATGGAGGGGAAGTATGGAAAACGGCAATATGCAATATAAAAAAATATGCGCCTCCAGATATATTTGTACAAGTAATTGACTCAAGTAGTAAAGATAGTACAGTCTCTGATGGATTGGATGCAGGCTTTGATGTGCTAACCATTGCTAGTGGAGAGTTTAATCATGGCGGAACGCGTAATCTGGCTGTTAAAAAGCATATTGCAGATTATGATATTGTGATCTTTTTAACCCAAGATGCTATCCCGCAGGCTGATTTTGTTGAGAATATCATTGCTGCATTTCAAGATGAAAGTGTTGCATGTGCGTATGGGCGGCAACTTCCTCATGAGGATGCTAACCCTATAGCTCAACATGCAAGAAGTTTTAATTATCCAGAAAAGAGCTATGTCTGTGGTAAAGAACATATTCCTTTAATGGGGTTAAAAACAGTCTTTATGTCGAATTCTTTTTCTGCCTATCGATTATCAGTATTTAAAGAACTTGGAGGATTTCCTTCAAATACTATTCTATGTGAAGATATGTTTTATACTGCAAAGGCAGTATTGGCCGGTTATAAAGTTGCTTATGTAGCCGATGCGATGGTTCGGCATTCTCATAACTACTCTCCGGTAGAGGAATTTAAAAGATATTTTGATATAGGGGTGTTTCATATTGATGAACCCTGGATCAGAAATCGGTTTGGCGGAGCAGGAGGCGAAGGGAAGAAATTTATTTTTTCTGAATTAAAGTTTTTGTTTATAAAAGCACCTTCGTGGATTATAGTATCTTTTGTAAGTAATTTCATGAAAATATTAGGGTATAAATTAGGTCAGAAATATAAGTATATATCGAAGGGGTTTGTTAAATCTTTCAGCATGCACAGACGTTATTGGGATTTTTAACCATAGTTTCATAGAATATTAAAAGATATTCTAACGCATTTAATTAAGATAATTAAATGCTATCTTTTAAGCAGATAAAAATAAAGTAAATCATTCTAAGTAGCTAAGAGGCATGTTTAGGGAATTACGATTGCTAATTAAGTTTGAAATATCAGGTAGATAATTAAAGTATACTTTATAGTTACAAAGAATTTTGTATTATAGGCTCAGTTTTTTGTTAATAAGTTGGTGAAAACTTCAAAAACTATAAAGTTATGTTTTTCTTGCGAGAGTACTTTTTGAAATACAAAACCAATTGATATTTTCCCTTAGTTAAATTTAAAAGGAGTATTATAGTGCAGAAGATTCAGGTTCTATTAGCAACTTATAATGGGGCTAAATACATAACTGAACAAATCAATTCAGTTCTCTTAAACTTTAAGAAAATCCCTGAATATGACTGCAGTATTTTAATATCTGATGATAACTCAACAGATCAAACGGTAAATTTAATAAAAAGTGAGTTTGGTAATAATCCTGAGGTAAGGATCATTTCAACAGAACGTAAGGGAGGTGTAAGAAATAATTTTACATATTTGATAAAAAATTCTGATGCGGATTACATTTTTTTTTGTGATCAAGATGATTTGTGGTTGCCTGAAAAACTTAGAATTTTCTTGGATGAGTTTTTAAGACACGCGTCTATAAATAACAGACCTTTGTTAATTCATTCTGATCTATGTGTGTCTGATTCTACGCTAAGTCCAATTCATACATCAATGTTCAAATATCAAAAGTTAAATAATAATCCATCATTTTCAAACCTTATTGTTAGTAATTCGATTACTGGTTGTGTATTAGGAATAAATAAAGCATTAGTAAATATATTAAAAGAGTCCAGTATCAATCAATCAATAATGCATGACTGGTACATAGGGTTAATCGCATCATGCTTTGGTAAAGTAGTTTATATACCCAAATCTTTGATTCTATATAGACAACATGAAAATAATCAAGTTGGTGCTAAAAAATTCACTTTTGCAGATGTTTTTAATTTTTCAAAAATAGATGGTATAAAAAAATCTATCAAACTGACAAAAGAACAGGCTAATTTATTCCTTTCTGACTTTGGAATGAAGTTGGATAAAAGTAATTATAGGATTTTAGAGGACTATATATCTTCGTTTGAAAAATCTTTCGTACAGCGATGCACCATATTCTTTAAGCATAAATTGTATAAGCATGGTGCTATTAGAAACTCTATTTTCTTTGTTTTCTTTGTATTTTTAATAAGATAATATGATATTAATAGGAGATGTTTTATGTCTTTTTACATTTATTCAATTAAGAGGTTTTCTCTTGTATTTATAGTAAGCACAATACCGGTATATGCTTTATCTGCAGGTTTGGTAAATGATGTATCTTATAATGAGAAAGGGAAAATTACTGTAAATGATTCTAATTCTGTAAATAGTGATGTTTTTTCAAGCGTATATGCTGCAAAAGATACATATGGAATGCGAGCTAATGCAGTTGTAGCAGCATTCAGTGCTAACTCGGAAAGGCCATTTGACTATCCTGTCTTAGGGTTTAATGGACTTGCACAAATGGCTACATATAAAGATAGAGACTCAGTTGGCCTTTATGCAGATAATACCTCTTTGCCATTTAAATCATGGGAAATTATAAAAAATGTGAGTTATGATAAAACGTCATTTATAGTTAAGAATTATAATACAAGCAAGCTGAAAGCTGGAATGCTAGTTGAAACAGATAGTAGTCCCAGTTGGTCATCATATATACTCTCAGTATCAAATGATATAATTGAAACCTCAGGTTGGGTAAATAATTTAACAGGAGAATTAGGTACGCCAAATAATGGATCTGGTTTAGTTATTAACCCTATAACAAAAATTTGGGCAACTAATTTTAATGTTTTTTTTCCTGAAAATGGTAGGGCCAAAAAGGGTGTTGTTCAAGAGAATGGATTAATAAATAACAATGTTGATAATCCTTCGGCAATATCTGGCATTGATACCGTTGTACTTCCCCAATCAAAATTTGGTGGTATGGCTGCCTATTTAGCCCGTTCTGCAGATTCAGGTGGAAAACAACAGTGGAATTATGGTTTTTTATCTAAAGGTTCAAAAGTCGGTTTTTTAAGTTCAGATTCTGGAACTCACTCCCCGGATGTAAGTTTTCATGAGTCATCATCGGCAAATGATGGACTCATTTTTGATGGGAAAAATAAGTCTAGTTCTGTTCTTTGGAAACAGAATGATAAAATAACGGCTAAAATAGATCCTAATGGGCTTATATCACTGGTTGGATATAAAACAACTATGATAAGGAACAATACCAAATTATCTTTGGACTATGCAAGATATATTGTAAGTAATGACGCAACTATATATTTAACCTTACCGGAAAGGGCTAAAATTATTGATGGTTTTACTATGAAGATTTTGAAGGTTGGAAATGGTAGTGCGGATATCATAATTAACTCACCAGATTTGGCGAATATAAATGGTAAGAATGAACTAACCCTTTCCGGAAAATGGAGTAAAGAAATAGTTTATTATGGTGGCGAGTGGTTTATTTATTAAGTTTTCAAAAAAGACTAGTGTTTATCAATCAAATCTATTGTATATAATTTGAGTTTATAGCATTAGTCAATTCAGTTGTGAGTTGGCATTTTTGATATTTTCAGTACAAGTGTTTGGATTTCTCCATTAGGGAATAGCGCTCAAATTGAACATGATATATTTTTAATCGACTGGTAACGCTCAATTATTAAAGGTCATGTGTCAGATAAAGTCACGGTTAAAGCACATGAGTTTAGTATAAACTTAGAGAAGTTTATTATGCCCTATATATTTTCTAACTCTACATTATTTATATACTTTTTAATATCATTGTTTCTGCTTTTTTTATCTGTGGTCAGTATACTTACTAAAAGTAAAAAAATGGATGGCGTTGTATTCGGACTTATAGCGATAATGATGGTATTATTTTATGGGTTGCGATTTCCAGGGACCGTTGATGTAAAAATGTATTTACAAAGTTTTGATTCATTATCAACTTTTCAAAATTTTGACTGGGGGATTAGTTTCTATTTATTAATGAAGTCAATAAAAGAAATAAACTCATCGCATGAAGGATATGTTTTTTTTAGTTCATTATATTTTGTTTGTGCTTTTGTTGTTGTCGGATTGTGCTATTGTAAGGGGAAGTATTATAAATCGCTATTTTTAATTTCCATATTCTATAGTTGGAGTGTGTTAGATCTTTCTGTAAATACATACAGGCAAGGTATTGCTGTTCCTTTTATTCTTTTGGGACTGTTCTTTTTAACTCAGAAAAAATATATTATAACGCTAATAACAATCTCTATCGCTTTGACTTTGCACTGGGGAAGTGCTGTTATATTAGTGTTGTATATACTATCTACCTATCTTGCGAAAAGAAAATGGCTACTTAGGATAATATCATTCACAACTGTTTTTTTATTTACCATCTCATTTTTTGTCAACTTTAATATTGCAACTACACTATCATCAAGTTCTGCTCTCAGCATATTACAAACTGTTTTTGTTGGTGTGGATTTAAACTCTAAAGTAAATGCTTATCTAGGTGGAGGGGTGTTAGGTGCTAATTTTTATGATATGGGGAGTTTGCAACGACTCTATTTTTCAGGGGAAATATACATTGCTTTAATTGTATTCGTGTTCTTTTTTATTACAAGAGGAAAAAATGATTCACTAATTAGTGGTAGAGGTAATCAATTTTTACTTACTTATGCTTTCTTCATATCAGTAACTTTGTATGGCGTTTTATTAATATCGATGACATGGTTTATCCGTAATTTTTATTGGATTGTACCAATAACCCCTGTTCTGTATGTTTTGATCTTGGAATATTATGAGAAATTTTATCCTAAGAAATTTAAAAAAATACTTTTATTGTTTGTTATTTTTATAATTGCATATTCACTGGAAACATTTTGGAGGACTCCATTGATTGATGCATCATATCCTTCAATGTAATAAATAATTAACAGACTCTACCGCTAAGTTGATTTATTTATTCTTTTCTCTCCAAAAATTAAAAGGTGATTTTTAATGACGCTTGTATCGAATGCCAAGTGGAATACGTTATCTCAAATATTCAAAGTAATCGCCCAATTAGTCAACATAGTCTATCTCGCAAAAATAATTCCTCCTTCAGATTATGGTCTTATGGCTATGGCTGTTGTTTTCATAAATTTTGGTATGTTACTTAGAGATCTGGGAACATCTGCGGTATTAATACAAAAAAAGGAGCTAAGTGATAGTCTTGTTAATACTGTTTTCTGGCTAAACACATTCATGGGAATAGGTTTGGCAATAATAACGTCACTACTTTCACCTCTGATATCTGAAATTTATCATCAAAAAGAATTAGTAACCATTATCTTGATGCTGAGTATTATATTTCCTTTATCAAGTTGTGCTGCGTCTCACTTGGCGTTATTGGAGAGAAATTCAGAGTTTAAAAAAATATCTACGATTGAAATAACATCATCTTTATGCTCATTAATAATTGCTGTTATAATGGCAACATTAGGTTTTGGTGTATATAGTCTCATTGTACAGGCAATAGTATTAAATATGATGTCAGCTATACAATTCTGGCTTGCCTCACCATGGAGACCATCCTTTACATCTTACATTAAATTAAGTGATATAAAAAATATATTTGGATTTAGTGCAAACCTGTCTTTTTTCAACTTCGTTAATTACTTTTCCCGAAACGCTGATAGTTTTATAATAGGGAAGTTTATGTCGGCGACGATATTAGGAAGTTATAGTCTAGCTTACAGAATAATGCTTTTCCCTTTACAAAGTTTAACCTTTGTGGCAACGCGTTCCCTTTATCCTGTGTTGAGTAAAAATCAGGACGATAATGAAGTAATTGAAAAAACCTATCTTGCATGTACATTTGTCATATTACTTATTACTGCTCCACTTATGAGTGGACTTGCTTATTACAGTAAACCTTTTATATTTTTGGTATTTGGTGAGCAATGGTATCTGACCGCTGGTATATTGGTATGGCTGGCGCCAACAGCTATAATTCAGTCTGTGCTTAGTTTGTCTGGGGCTGTATTTATGGCGAAAGGTCGCACTGATATATTAATGCGATTAGGGATTTATAGTGCTTTACTACAAGCTGGTGCGTTTTTAATTGGTGTTAATTATTCTATTAATACATTTGCTATGTGCTATCTTGTTGCTAATATTATTAACTTTTTTTCTGTGATGTTTTTCCTACTAAAATTTATCAATAGTAGCTTTGTGCGTTTTTTTAAAAATATATATCCAATTTTATTGTCAACTATTAGTATGCTTTTTATTTTGAAAATTATTTCTATAAATTACCTTCAATCAGCAGAGGTAAAGAATGCTTTTACTCTAGTTGTGTTATCTACTATTGGGGCGTTTGTCTACTTTTTTGTTTTAATTGCAACGTCAAAATATGTACGAAATATTGTATACACACATACGTTTCGAAGAAAATAGTTTGATATGCTCCTAAAGAGATAGGCTAAAATCGGTTATCGATATTTAGTTGTTGAATGTAATATTATTGCGTTGGAGTTGTCAAAACTGTCTAATGTTAATTTAATATAATTGTAATTTTTTCACCAAACATAAAATAATGTGTCGTTATACAATCTTAAGGCAATAGACTTTGATATGTTAGCTGAATGATTATATAGTTGGTTAAAATAATTATTTTTTAAGAGGGTTTTAAGAATCTATTCACATGTAATTATCCAGGGTAATTTTAATTGTGTTATACAAAGTAATATATCCAATTAAAAGATGATGTTTTTATATTAGATAAGAACTATCAACAAGAAATGGTTTAAATATATGAATACAGATAATCATCCTAAAGTAAGTATATATATATCTACCTTTAATCGTTTGGCTAAATTAAAACGAGCCATTGATTCTATTTTGCAGCAGGATTATCAAAATATCGAGATTTTGGTCTGTGATGATGCATCTAGTGATGGAACTAGAGAGTTTATGGAGGATTTAGCTAGAAACTCTGGGAAAATATTTTATTTTAGAAATGATTCTAATAGAGGCGCTTGTTCTACACGAAATCTTGGGATTTTTAATGCTACGGGAGAATTTATTACTGGGTTAGATGATGATGATGAGTTCAGTGTGAACCGAATAACATATTTTTTGGACCACTGGAATGATCAATATTCCTTCATCTGTGCAAATTTTACAAATATATATCCTGATTTAACAAGTGATAACTATTATGCTAGCAAACAGAAACAATTTAATTATAAAGACCTTCTTTTTCACAATGAGGCATCTAACCAAATTTTTACTCGTACCAACAGATTAAAGGATATTGGGGGGTTTGATGTAACGGTTAAACGATTACAGGACTGGGATACTTGGTTAAAACTTTCATATAAATTTGGTGATTTTTTGCGATTGCCTGAAAGTACATACATTATGCATCATGATCATGCACCAAATGAAATGCGTGTTTCAAAAAATGATAAAATAACAGATTCGTTGATGGCTTTAATGGAAAGAAATATTAATATGTATACAAAGCATGAAAGCGATTATATGGTCTTTTTAATAAAAAACTTACAGAATACATATTCTTTTTCTGAGTGCGTCTATTGGAGTTTTGCAAAATTAAATCCAAAATTTATTTTGAAATACATCATGAAATGAATGTAATATATGTCTTAAATATTTTTTTCACATTTTCGGTTACTGTCCATATAAAAAGATATGAAAATTAATTTATTGTGGTGGGGTTTTATACTGTAGGCTATAAATTTTTCTTTCCGGGTAGGTATTAATTTAATCTGTAGTTCGAGCGCGAAACTATGGTGGTGAGTCCTGGTTTTAGTTGTTCATCAAAGTATTTAATAATTGATCGTTATATTCTAATGCTTATAATTTGTGAACATTGATCATGCTATTTTTTAAGTTAAGATGTTATCTTATTGTAATTAGTTAGATTGTTTTATGCGGTATTGCTCATCGTTGTTTGCCAGCGGTTGAAGATTGAACGAAATTTATTGTTAAAAGAATATAATAGTTTTTCACACTTGTATATTGCGTAGGTTTGAGATGTTATATGCTGTACAAGAGTTTATGTTTTCTGTTGTTTATATATAACCCTTACTTATATATTATAATATTTAAGAATCAGGATACTTATCTGGATAATGAATATTTTAATCTACAATAATATATTTTACTGAGATAATTTACTGTAACTCTAAGTAATGGATATTATGTCATTTCTTAGTGTTTCTGGTATAATGGAATTTAAAGATAGAACTGGCAAATATAGTGTAGTTATGGTCTGGTATTGTCCGTTATTCAGACCTCGGTGAGGTTTACTCAAATTATATATTTTTGAAAGGGTTGCTATAGTATGTCAGAATATGATATTGATCATGAGTATGATAATGTTACATATCTTCGTTTTAAAGCAAAGAGAATTATTCGTATAAATGGAGTTCCAGTTTGGAATAGAATACCTACCTTGCCTAACTGCAGGTATATAACAGAAGGTGGTATATATGATCATTCAGCGCATTTGATATATGAATCAGTAAGAAAGGGAGGAATGGAAGGAGATCATGTTGTTTGTAATTCTCCACTAATAATGAACAAAGAAAATCGAACTTTAGATATAATTAGAGGCAGTTCAATTTATCTTGGGAATTTTTTTAATCATTATGGGCACTTTATTACTGAAGGTATTTCTCGGTTTAGAGCTGCGGAAGATTATGGGCGATATGACAATATTTTAATAAGTCCTTTTATTTTTAATTATGGAGCTGTTAATATTAAAGAATTTCATAAATTTTTCTTTTCCTGTTTCAATTTGCCTATAGATAGACTAAAAGTTTTAACTAAGAATGTTAAAATAGAAAAATTAAAGATAGCTAAACAATTATGGACAATAAATGGAGATGTTGATGTTAAAATTAGGGATAATTACAGTTTAATTAGAAACTCAATATCATGTGATGATTCTCACTATGAAGGATGTTATTTTATTTCTAGGAAAGACAGTCTAAATTATAATAGGATTAAAAATATATCAGAAATAGAAGATTTGATGCGCAGCTTTGGAGTGAAAATCATTTATTCTGAAGATTTAACCATAACTGAGCAGATATCAATCTATAAATCTGCAAATGCTATCTTTACTGTATCAGGTAGTGGTGCACATAATATTCTTTTTATGAATAAAAAAAGTAAACTGATTGAGATCGCTGATAGTCGCACACCTGTTACACCTATTAAAATGCAAATGTTAGCCAATCAAGTCGCCGAAGCAAATTATATCTTTGTTAAATATAAAGGTGATATGATAGGTAACTGGGATTTGGGTGCGTTGAAAAATGAAATTAGTGAGTCTATGAAAGATATCTGATACGGTTTTTCGTAATCTATCTGACAATTGAAATTGAGGTCGATTTTGAAAAAAATTGTTACTGTTATCTTATATAATAAAAGAATAGAAGAATCTATTACTCTAGAGGGACTTCGTCAACTTGATAGCCATTTCACATTGGTCATTATTAATAATGGGCCTAAGGAAGTAGAGTTAGGTGATGATTATGCTCTTAAAAATAAGAATTCTACTATACAATTACTAAATATTTTGGATAATAGACCTTTGAGTTTCTTATATAACTCTATTTTTAATGAATGTCCTGATGCAGACTGCTATATATTTCTTGATGATGATACTATATTGTCTGACGATTTTTTAGATTTCGATTATGTAGAAGCAGATTTAATTGTGCCCTATGTTGTTGATGCCGAAACTAACAAATTACGCTATCCTGTAATTAATGGAGATATACCCAGTAAGATTGAAAATAGATTTGTTAAACCTAGTGAGGAAATTATTTCTATTGGCTCAGGAATGATTATTTCACGAAGTCTTGTGAAAAAAATCTTAAGCGTTTATAGAGATGTTTTTGATGAGAATTATGCTCTGTATGGTGTAGATTACAGTTTGTTTCGCCGATTTGAACGACTGAAGAAAACTGGTGATGGTAATATTGTTAAATGTAAAGTGAATGGTTGTATCACTCATCATTTATCTGGGAATGGAAAGACGGCAATAGAACCATGGCGCTACCGGGAAAGACTTATTGATATAGTTCTAACATATAAATATTATAGTAATTCAGTTATTGCTAAATATCTTAGATTAATTCGCCTTATATTATCCGAGGCAAAAAGGTATCAATTTAGAAATATTTATTTGATTGTTAGTGTTTATATTAATGGGCATCATCCTAGATGTGGAAAAAAACAATTAAAAGGCCGTGAGTGATTTTTGATAAAGGTGAATTAAAGTAAGATTATAAATAAAATTATATTCCTAAATTCCGGTTTCCTGTAAGGAAGACGAATCTTAGATATTTTTTTTAAATGGATACAATAAATATCTATGCATGCTTAAAATTATTTTCGATGTTTATATTTTATAATCATTTTAAGCTATGCTCATAACTAAGTTTGAGATAATATAATCTTCACATTTAAGCTGCGAGCATGTCGCAGTGACCACACCTGACAGGAGTATGTAATGTCCAAGCAACAGATCGGGGTTGTCGGTATGGCAGTGATGGGGCGCAACCTTGCGCTCAACATCGAAAGCCGTGGTTATACCGTCTCTGTTTTCAACCGCTCCCGTGATAAGACCGAAGAAGTGATTGCCGAAAATCCAGGCAAGAAACTGGTCCCGTACTATACCGTGCAAGAGTTTGTTGAATCCCTCGAAACTCCACGCCGTATCCTGTTAATGGTGAAAGCGGGCGCAGGTACCGACAGCGCTATCGATTCCCTTAAGCCGTATCTGGATAAAGGCGACATCATCATCGATGGTGGCAACACCTTCTTCCAGGACACCATCCGTCGTAACCGTGAGCTGTCTGCTGAAGGTTTCAACTTTATCGGTACCGGTGTTTCAGGTGGTGAAGAGGGTGCACTGAAAGGCCCTTCTATCATGCCTGGTGGCCAGAAAGAAGCCTATGAGCTGGTGGCGCCAATTCTCGAGAAAATTGCTGCTCGTGCTGAAGATGGTGAACCATGTGTCGCCTATATCGGTGCTGACGGTGCGGGTCACTATGTTAAAATGGTCCACAACGGTATCGAATATGGCGACATGCAGCTGATTGCCGAAGCCTATGCTTTACTGAAAGGTGGTCTGGCGCTTTCTAATGAAGAACTGGCGACAACCTTTACCGAATGGAACGCAGGTGAGCTCAGCAGCTACCTGATTGATATCACCAAAGACATCTTCACTAAAAAAGATGAAGAAGGTAAATATCTGGTTGATGTCATTCTTGATGAAGCGGCCAACAAAGGTACCGGTAAATGGACCAGCCAGAGCTCACTTGATCTGGGCGAACCGCTGTCACTGATCACTGAATCTGTCTTTGCACGTTACATCTCTTCACTGAAGGACCAGCGTGTTGCAGCGTCTAAAGTACTTACGGGGCCAAAATCTCAACCGGCTGGTGACAAGGCTGAGTTTGTAGAGAAAGTTCGTCGCGCTCTATATCTGGGCAAAATCGTTTCTTATGCTCAGGGCTTCTCCCAACTGCGTGCTGCATCGGATGAATACAACTGGGATCTGAACTACGGTGAGATTGCCAAAATCTTCCGTGCCGGTTGCATTATCCGCGCTCAGTTCCTGCAGAAGATCACTGATGCTTACGAGCAGAATGCAAGCATTGCTAACCTGCTGCTGGCGCCGTACTTCAAACAGATTGCCGATGAATATCAGCAGGCGCTGCGTGATGTCGTGGCTTATGCTGTTCAGAACGGTATCCCGGTTCCGACATTCTCTGCTGCCATTGCCTACTATGACAGCTATCGCTCTGCAGTTCTGCCGGCTAACCTGATCCAGGCTCAGCGCGACTATTTCGGTGCTCATACCTATAAACGCACTGATAAAGAAGGTGTATTCCATACGGAGTGGATGGAGTAATTCCATTCTGCTTTAATCCTGGGGGAATACCCCAGGATTTTCTGATTTTTATTTTATAAAAATAAACTTTCCCTTATATTATGGTGTTAAGGGTACAGTAATTGTACAATTTTTATACTCTTTCCTTTTCTGAAAGTATTTATTAAGGTAGTATCCTGAATAAAAATAGCACATTGAATTTAGTGTGCTGGATTTTTATAACTATTAACTTGAAGTCTATATTTAACATTAAAGGTAGATTAAATATGAAGATCCTTGTCACTGGCGGCGCGGGTTTTATTGGTTCTGCAGTTGTACGTCATATTATTGAAAATACCCAGGACGAAGTACGCGTGATGGATTGCCTGACTTATGCGGGGAATCTTGAATCTCTGGCGACGGTTGCCGATAGCGAACGTTACTCCTTTACTCAAACTGATATCACCGATGCTAAATCCGTCTCGGAGCAGTTCAGCGATTTCCGTCCGGATATCGTGATGCACCTGGCGGCAGAAAGCCATGTCGACCGCTCAATTGATGGTCCAGCGGCCTTTATTCAGACTAACCTGATCGGCACCTTTACCCTGCTGGAGGCGGCACGTCACCATTACTCTACCCTGGATGCTGCGCAGAAGCAGGCGTTCCGTTTCCACCATATCTCTACTGATGAAGTTTATGGTGACCTACACGGCACTGATGACCTGTTTACGGAAGAAACGCCGTATGCGCCAAGCAGTCCGTACTCTGCCTCTAAGGCCGGGAGTGACCATCTGGTGCGTGCCTGGAACCGTACCTACGGTCTGCCGGTAGTGGTGACTAACTGCTCAAACAACTATGGCCCGTATCACTTCCCGGAAAAACTGATCCCGCTGACCATTCTCAATGCGCTGGCGGGTAAACCGCTGCCGGTGTATGGCAACGGCGAACAGATTCGTGACTGGCTCTATGTGGAAGATCATGCGCGTGCGCTTTATAAAGTCGCCACCGAAGGTGAGAGCGGTGAAACTTATAACATTGGCGGCCATAACGAACGTAAGAATATTGATGTAGTACGTACTATCTGCGCCATTCTCGATAAAGTCGTAGAACAGAAGCCGGGCAACATCAGCCAGTTTGCCGATCTCATCACCTTTGTGAAAGATCGTCCGGGCCATGATCTGCGCTACGCGATTGATGCAGCAAAAATTCAGCGCGACCTGGGCTGGGTCCCGCAAGAAACTTTTGAAAGTGGAATTGAAAAAACGGTTCACTGGTATCTGAACAATCAGAACTGGTGGCAGCGTGTGCTGGACGGCTCCTATGCCGGTGAACGTCTTGGTCTGAATAACTAATTGTCCTGGCTTGGCTCACTCATTAAGGAAACTGACAAATGAAAGGTATTGTTCTGGCCGGTGGCTCCGGTACGCGTCTGTACCCGATTACCCAGGGTGTCTCTAAACAGCTTCTGCCGATTTACGATAAGCCGATGATTTATTATCCGGTGTCTGTGCTGATGCTGGCAGGGATCCGCGATATTCTGATCATCACCACGCCGGAAGATATGCCTGCCTTCCAGCGTCTGCTGGGTGATGGTTCGCAGTTTGGGGTTAACTTCAGCTACGCCATTCAGCCGTCTCCGGACGGTCTGGCGCAGGCCTTTATTATCGGTGAGAAATTTATCGGTAATGATGCCTGTGCGTTGGTACTGGGCGATAACATCTATTTCGGCCAGAGTTTTGGCAAGAAACTAGATGCGGCGGCCGCGAAAACATCAGGCGCCACCGTGTTTGGCTATCAGGTGCTCGATCCGGAACGTTTTGGTGTGGTGGAGTTTGATGAAAACTTCCGCGCCTTGTCGATTGAAGAAAAGCCGCTAAAACCAAAATCAGACTGGGCAGTCACCGGACTCTATTTCTACGACAACAATGTTGTGGAAATGGCGAAAGAGGTGAAGCCGTCTGAGCGTGGCGAGCTGGAAATCACCACCCTGAACCAGATGTATCTGGATCGTGGCGACCTGCAGGTTGAACTGCTGGGCCGTGGTTTTGCCTGGCTCGATACCGGTACTCATGACAGCCTGATTGAGGCTTCGCAGTTCATTCACACTATTGAGAAGCGCCAGGGCATGAAAGTGGCCTGTCTGGAAGAGATTGCCTACCGCAATGACTGGCTGAGCGCCGAAGGGGTTGCGGCACAGGCAGAACGGTTGAAGAAAACCGAATATGGCGCTTATCTCAAACGCCTGCTTAACGAACGTTAATCGCCTGCCGATCGCATACAGGGTATTCAATAATGAAAATTTTACTGATTGGTAAAAACGGCCAGGTTGGCTGGGAGCTGCAGCGTTCGCTGTCGACGCTGGGTGAGGTGGTCGCCGTTGATTATTTCGATAAAGAATTATGCGGTGATTTAACGAATCTTGAAGGCATTGCGCAAACTGTTCGTCAGGTAAAACCGGACGTTATTGTCAATGCGGCGGCCCACACCGCGGTAGATAAAGCTGAAAGCGAGCGTGAACTGTCTGACCTGCTGAATGATAAGGGCGTGGCGGTTCTGGCGGAAGAGTCGGCAAAACTGGGGGCGCTGATGGTCCACTACTCTACCGACTATGTGTTTGACGGTCTGGGTAGCCATTATCGCCAGGAAGATGAGGCCACCGGGCCGCTCAACGTCTATGGCGAAACCAAACGTGCCGGAGAAATTGCGCTGGAGCAAGGGAATCCCCGACATCTGATCTTTCGCACCAGTTGGGTCTATGCAACGCGTGGGGCGAACTTTGCCAAAACCATGCTGCGCCTGGCCGCTGAAAAAGAGACGCTGTCGATCATTAATGACCAGCACGGCGCACCGACCGGGGCAGAGCTGCTGGCGGACTGCACTGCCATCGCTATCCGTGAGGAGTTGCATAATAAAGCGGTTGCCGGAACCTACCATCTGGTCGCCAGCGGTGAAACGAGCTGGTATGACTATGCCCGCTTTGTTTTTGACGTGGCACGAGCGAACGGCGTACAGCTGGCTATCAATGAGGTTAACGGGATCCCGACAACGGCCTATCCAACACCGGCAAAACGTCCGCTGAATTCCCGCCTGTCGAATGAGAAATTCCAGCGCGTATTTGGTGTCACGCTCCCGGACTGGCGTCAGGGTGTAGAGCGCGTGGTCGTTGAAGTTTCAGGCAAGTAAGGGCATACAAGATGAATATTATTAAAACAGACATTCCTGACGTACTGATTTTTGAACCCCGCGTGTTCGGTGATGCGCGCGGTTTTTTCTTCGAAAGCTTCAGCAGCAAGGTGTTTGACGAGGCGGTCGGTCGTCATGTCGAGTTTGTGCAGGACAACCACTCGCAGTCGCAGAAGGGCGTGCTGCGCGGTCTGCATTATCAGCTGGATCCGCACTCACAGGGCAAACTGGTGCGCTGCGTGGAAGGTGAGGTTTTTGATGTGGCGGTGGATATCCGTCGTTCATCGCCAACCTTTGGCAAATGGGTTGGGGCGGTGCTGAGTGCGGAAAACAAACGTCAGCTGTGGATCCCGGAAGGGTTTGCGCATGGATTTATGGCGCTGAGCGAGACGGTGCAGTTTGTCTATAAAGCGACCAACTACTACGCGCCACAGTCAGAGCGTAGCATTCTCTGGAATGACCCGGATATTGATATTAACTGGCCTGAACTGGACAGCTGCACGCTTTCTTTGTCAGAGAAAGATATGCAGGCCCATACTCTGGCAACCGCTGAAGTGTATAAATAAATATTCTATTGATGATTATTTATGCTTCCTGAAAGGCCCGGTCAGGGCCTTTTTAATAGCGCCATTTGGTGCCTTTCTTGACACTTATCTTCTCAAAGAGTACAACCGCCAGAAGTATTGATTACAGGGTGGCTACTATGCCGCCGTCCAGTTAACTGATTAAAGTGTGATCGAATGAAAATTACTATTTCCGGTACCGGTTATGTTGGTTTATCGAACGGCATCCTGATTGCGCAGAACCACGAAGTGGTCGCGCTGGATATCGTACAATCTAAAGTTGATATGCTGAATCAGAAGATATCGCCGATTGTCGATAAAGAGATTCAGGAATATCTGGCCGAAAAACCGCTGAATTTTCGTGCGACAACTGACAAGCAAGATGCATATCGCAATGCTGACTATGTCATTATCGCCACACCGACTGACTACGATCCGAAGACCAACTACTTCAATACCTCAACCGTTGAAGCCGTTATTCGTGATGTTGCGGAGATTAACCCCAACGCCGTCATGATCATCAAATCGACCATTCCGGTCGGTTTCACCCGTGATATTAAAGAGCGTCTGGGTATCGACAATGTCATCTTCTCCCCGGAGTTTCTGCGTGAAGGCCGGGCGCTGTATGACAACCTTCATCCTTCTCGTATCGTCATTGGTGAACGTTCGGAACGCGCAGAGCGTTTTGCTAACCTGCTGAAGGAAGGCGCAATTAAGCAGGATATCCCGACGCTGTTTACCGATTCGACCGAAGCGGAGGCGATAAAGCTGTTTGCTAATACCTATCTTGCTCTGCGGGTAGCGTATTTCAATGAGCTGGATAGCTATGCGGAAAGCCAGGGTCTCAACAGCAAGCAGATTATCGAAGGTGTTTGCCTGGACCCACGGATCGGTAATCACTATAACAACCCGTCATTCGGTTACGGCGGATACTGCCTGCCGAAGGATACTAAACAGCTGCTGGCAAACTATGAATCGGTGCCAAACAATATCATCGGTGCGATTGTCGATGCTAACCGTACCCGTAAAGACTTTATTGCCGACTCTATCCTTGCGCGTAAACCGAAAGTGGTTGGGGTATATCGCCTGATCATGAAGAGCGGCTCAGATAACTTCCGCGCCTCCTCGATTCAAGGGATTATGAAGCGCATTAAAGCCAAAGGTATTCCGGTTATTATTTACGAACCGGTGATGCAAGAGGATGAGTTCTTTAATTCCCGCGTCGTTCGCGATCTGGATGCCTTCAAACAAGAAGCTGACGTCATCATTTCTAACCGTATGGCGGAAGAGCTGGCTGATGTTGCGGATAAGGTCTATACCCGCGATCTGTTTGGTAACGATTAGTCTGTTCTGATGCTGGGTGCCAGCGGTGCTGCCGCTGGCCTCATTCCGTCCTTGCCCCCGCTTTCACCAATCTTCTACTTTCCTTATTAGCGATCTCTGTAATGTGATGCAGCCTGTAATTTTGCGCTAAACTCATTGCCCGGCCTGCGCTGGTCAGATATGTTAAATCATACCTTGTGAAGAGCTACCGTCACTGAGATGTAGATGCCGGAGATAAGCGCCGGAAGGGAAAAGAAGCCTGCTACGCGGGCTTTTTTTGTTTTTGTAGACATGGGATTGAGCACAAGACAGGCAGGCGTTGCGGCCAACGCGGATGCTCCGGCAACGATTCGGTAACGCGTGGGAAGGATAAAACCGCAACCCGGGCTATTGCGGTTCAGAACGAATCAGGTCACAACTCAGGCGCTGTAATACGCCTTATACCAGTCCACAAAGTTCTTCACGCCATCCTTGACCGACGTCTGCGGTTTAAAGCCCACCAGATCATACAGTGGCTTCGTGTCCGCACTGGTGTCCAGGACATCGCCTGGCTGGATAGGCATCATATTTTTCTCAGCGATCATCCCCATTGCTTCTTCCAGAGCGGTGATGTAGTCCATCAACTCCACCGGCGAGCTGTTGCCGATATTGTAGATCCGGTAAGGGGCTGAACTATTGGCCGGCGAGCCATTTTCTACGGTCCATTCAGGGTCTGGCTGCGGAATGACATCCTGCACGCGGACAATCGCTTCCACGATGTCATCAATGTAGGTGAAATCGCGCTTCATCTTCCCGTAGTTATAGACGTCGATGCTCTTACCTTCCAGCATCGCCCTCGTGAATTTGAACAGCGCCATATCCGGGCGTCCCCACGGGCCATAAACAGTGAAGAAACGTAAGCCGGTGGTGGGAATGCCATAGAGATGAGAGTAGGTATGCGCCATGAGCTCATTGGCTTTTTTGGTGGCCGCATATAAGGAAACCGGGTGATCGACCGAATCATCCGTGGAGAACGGCATCTTGCGATTCAGCCCATACACGGAGCTTGAGGAGGCATACAGCAGATGTTGAACTTTGTTATGTCGGCAGCCTTCCAGAATGTTCAGATAACCAATCAGATTCGCATCAGCATAGGCGTGAGGGTTTTCCAGCGAATAACGCACGCCTGCCTGCGCTGCCAGATGGATCACGCGATCAAACTTCTCAGTAGCGAAAATTTGCGCAATGCTTTCGCGATCGGCGAGATCGGTTTTGTAAAAGCTGAACAGGGGGGATTGCAGGAGATCCAGGCGAGACTGCTTGAGATTAACATCGTAGTAATCGTTCATGTTGTCGATGCCCACAACCTCGTGACCCGCCTCCAGAAGGCGCTGGCTTGCATGAAAGCCGATAAATCCTGCGGCTCCAGTGACTAAAAACTTCATATTCATCCTCCGGGATCGGTGTTCCCCGCTATATATATTTGCTGATTTTACACTGGCTTGCCTTAGGGATCATCTGCTTTACCGTTGCAGGATATAAGTGGGTACCGTAGAACGAGCAGGGGGCATGCGCACCGGGGCGTTGTGAGCGCAGAGGATTTAAGATGAAATTGCAAATGATAATCATTATTGAATTGGTACGCCTGCATAATAATCGTTCCTGCTGGCGATAGTTTTTCGGGTGTGGATGCAAGCCCAGCGGGGGAAGACAGAGTCTGTTCAATATTGTTTCTTTTTATATATTTTCCGAACAATTCCTGAATAATCATTCAGCATTACTATCGTAATGATAACAGTGAAGACTATTTTTTCTTTTACTATCATGTGGTTATGTTGTTTTAGTTCGGTGTTCGAATAATGTGCAACGGATGTATATTTTTGGGCTGAATGGATTGGCTATGCTTTTTCATTTTTATTCTCCCGGACCAGAGCTATAATGCGCGCGGAATTCACAACGTACGGATGCATTATTGATAATGCTCTACAACGTATCCTGCGAAGCTACGGGCGAAACCACCGTGGAAGAAAAGTCAAACCCGCTTTTATGTCAAAGAGGGGGAGAAAGAGTGTTACCTGGTGGTGCTACCGGTATCTGCCCGCGAACTTGATACTCTGCGTGACTTACGTCGCGATGCGTAATCCAGCCGTATGGCTATCGCAGCCATACTGTTGAGAGTGACGTATTTTTGGGTTTCAAGGGTGAAATGAGAAAGTCCCGATAGATAGGATGCCATAAACTGGGGAGAGTAGTGGTGCATCTGTTGCCGTGTGGCGATGGATGCGAGTCCGGAGAGCTGAGATGAATACGGCTGTCCGTGTGTTTTAGCTTTTTAGCTGAACGCTGACGAGTCTGTTGATGGCTTCATGAACTCTGCGCCAGCAACGATTATTGAGCTAACGATGAGTGTATCCTCCTCGTTACGGTAAGACCGGGTAGACAGGCACTTTTGAGAGGGGAGTCCGCGTTTTGGTTGCGATAGCCAATGGCGGTAGCGTGTCTGAATTTCAGAATAAACCCGCGATTACGATTTAACATTTTGTTTACAAAATGAAGGGATGTTGTATGTGTTTCCACCAGAACCACATTTTCATTCAGCTTTTACTGAGGTCAGGGCTTATATCCGGTTTTGCAGTGTTGACCTGTGCGGAAGTCATCGTTCGCAGATTGCTTTCGCAAAATAATGTTACAATTGGTCTCCAGTTATGGGAATAGCTGTTCGCCTCTTGAACGCAGCAGATGTTATCGATAATTCTGTTTGATACATATTACGTACGGAATTTTTTGTAGAATAATTTATGAGTATAAAAATGAAGTATAATATAGGGTATTTATTTGATCTTCTTGTTGTCATAACAAACAAAGATTTAAAGGTGCGTTATAAAAGCAGCGTATTTGGTTACCTGTGGTCAATTGCAAACCCGCTGCTATTTGCAATGATATATTATTTCATTTTTAAGCTCGTTATGCGAGTGCAGATTCCGAATTATACTCTTTTCTTGATTACCGGATTATTTCCATGGCAATGGTTTGCCAGCTCGGCAACCAACTCCCTGTTCTCTTTTATAGCCAATGCGCAAATAATCAAAAAGACGGTGTTCCCGCGTTCAGTCATACCGTTGAGTAATGTCATGATGGAAGGGCTACATTTCTTGTGTACGATTCCGGTGATTATTGCATTCCTGTTCGTCTATGGTATGCGTCCGTCGCTATCATGGATCTGGGGCGTACCCATCATTGCACTGGGTCAGGTGATTTTTACCTTTGGTATCTCAATCATATTCTCTACGCTAAACCTGTTCTTCAGGGACTTAGAGCGATTTGTCAGCCTTGGCATCATGCTCATGTTTTATTGCACACCGATATTATATGCGTCAGATATGATTCCGGAAAAATTTAGCTGGATTATTACCTATAATCCTCTGGCAAGCATGATCCTCAGCTGGCGGCAGCTGTTCATGGATGGCGTCTTAAATTATGAATATATTTCAATCCTTTATATTACGGGTTTAGTCCTGACAATTGTGGGCCTGAGTATTTTTAATAAATTAAAATATCGATTTGCAGAGATTTTGTAATGGAACCAGTAATAAATTTTAGTCACGTTACGAAAGAGTATCCGCTTTACCATCATATTGGCTCAGGCATTAAGGATCTCGTATTTCACCCGAAAAGAGCTTTTCAGCTGTTAAAAGGGCGTAAATATCTTGCGATCGAAGATATCACCTTCACCGTTGGTAAAGGCGAGGCCGTCGCGCTGATTGGCCGTAACGGAGCAGGGAAAAGTACCTCTCTCGGGCTGGTGGCCGGGGTGATTAAGCCAACGAAAGGCACAGTCACCACTCAGGGGCGTGTTGCCTCGATGCTTGAGTTAGGCGGCGGCTTTCATCCTGAATTAACCGGTCGGGAAAATATTTTTCTCAATGCAACCCTGCTTGGTCTACGCCGCAAAGAAGTTCAGCAGCGCATGGATCGGATAGTAGAGTTCTCCGAGTTAGGGGATTTCATTGACGAGCCTATTCGCGTGTATTCGAGTGGTATGCTGGCGAAACTCGGATTCTCTGTCATCAGTCAGGTAGAACCCGATATCCTTATTATCGATGAAGTCCTTGCTGTTGGTGATATTTCGTTCCAGGCCAAGTGTATCCAGACAATAAAAGACTTCAAAAATAAAGGTGTAACGATATTATTCGTTAGCCATAATATGAGTGATGTTGAAAAAATCTGTGATCGGGTTGTTTGGATCGAAGACCACAAACTCCGCGAAATTGGCTCAGCTGAGAGAATCATCGAACTCTACAGACAAGCAATGGCTTAATAATTGGTAATAAGATGAACAGTATTAAAATTTACACATGTCACCACAAACCCAGTGCTTTTCTAAACGCCTCTATTATTAAACCACTGCATGTCGGGAAAGCGAATACCTACAATGATATTGGCTGTGAAGGAGATGATAGCGGAGACAACATTTCCTTTAAAAATCCTTTTTATTGTGAACTGACGGCCCATTATTGGGTGTGGAAGAATGAATCCCTCGCTGATTATGTTGGATTCATGCATTACCGTCGACATCTGAACTTTTCCGAACAACAAAATCATCCTGAGGATAACTGGGGAGTGGTCAACTACCCGGCGATCAATGCTGAATATGAAAATCAGTTCGGATTAAGTGATGAGTCTATACAGACCTGCGTCGATGGATATGATCTGCTGTTACCTAAAAAATGGTCGGTAACATTCGCAGGGAGTAAAAATAACCTTGATCATTATACAAAAGGTGAATTTTTACATATCAAAGATTATCAGTCCGCCCTGGAAGTTGTTGAAGAGTTGTATCCGACATATAAAGATGCGATTCAACAATTCAATAATGCAACGGATGGCTATTACACGAACATGTTTGTTATGCGCAAAGACATGTTTGTGGATTATTCAGAATGGCTTTTTGCTATTTTGTCTAATCTTGAAAACCGGATTTCGATGAATAACTATAATGCTCAAGAGAAACGTGTGATTGGACACATTGCTGAGCGTTTATTCAATATCTATATCATTAAATGCCAACAAGATAAACAGCTAAAAATAAAAGAACTACAGCGCACGTTTGTCACTACTGAAACATTTAATGGTAAGTTAAATCCTGTTTTTGACGTTGCGGCTAGTGTTCCGGTTGTTATCAGCTTTGATAATAACTATGCATTAAGTGGTGGGGCATTAATAAATTCAATTGTGCGCCATTCTGATGCGAATAAGAACTATGATATTGTTGTTCTGGAAAACAAGGTTAGTCATCTAAATAAAAAACGCCTTATCAATCTGGTTGCTGGTCATAACAACATATCGTTGCGCTTTTTCGATGTGAATTCATTCACTGAGATAAGCGATGTGCATACCCGCGCGCATTTTAGTGCCTCGACCTATGCCCGCTTGTTCATTCCGCAACTTTTCCGTGATTATAAAAAAGTTGTGTTTATCGATTCTGATACCGTCGTGAAGGCCGATCTGGCGACGCTTCTGGATGTTAATATCGGTAGCAATTTGGTTGCTGCGGTTAAAGATATTGTCATGGAAGGGTTTGTGAAGTTTGGCACGATGTCAGAATCTGATGATGGCATTATGCCCGCAGAGCAGTACCTGAAAAAGACATTAGGAATGACGAATCCTGACGCATATTTCCAGGCCGGGATTATCGTTTTCAATGTCGAACAAATGGTTAAAGAGAACACCTTTGCCCAGTTGATGGCAGCCCTGAAAGCCAAAAAATATTGGTTCTTAGATCAGGATATCATGAACAAAGTGTTCTTTGGCAGAGTCGAGTTTTTACCGCTGGAATGGAACGTATACCATGGCAATGGTAATACCGATGATTTCTTCCCAAACCTCAAGTTCGCGACCTATATGCGTTTTCTGCAGGCCAGAAGAAATCCGAAAATGATTCACTATGCGGGTGAAAACAAACCATGGAATACTGAGAAAGTCGATTTCTATGATGATTTTCTGGAAAATGTTTTAAATACCCCATGGGAAAAAGAAGTTTACTATCGTCAGTTACCTGTGGCCTCGGCAGGACATAATCAGAATAGTGAACTGAAGCAAACTGTGTTGCTGCAGACAAAGATTAAAAGAACTTTGATGCCATATGTTAATAAATATGCTCCTGTCGGTTCACCAAGAAGAAATAAGCTCATTAAATATTATTATAAAGTTCGCCGTACGATTCTTGGCTAATGCAACTGGAGACACATTATGAAGCGTAACAATATTCTCATCGTCGGCGCAGGTTTTTCAGGCGTGGTCATTGCCCGTCAGCTTGCTGAACAAGGTCACAAGGTTAAAATTATCGACCAGCGAGACCATATCGGCGGAAATTCGTATGACACCCGCGATCCGCAGACTGATGTCATGGTACATGTTTACGGCCCGCACATTTTCCATACGGACAATGAAACCGTCTGGAACTACGTCAACCAGTATGCGGAAATGATGCCCTATGTGAACAGAGTAAAAGCCACGGTCAATGGCCAGGTTTTTTCTCTGCCAATTAATCTGCATACCATTAATCAGTTTTTTGCTAAAACCTGCTCTCCTGATGAGGCTCGGGCGCTCATTAGCGAAAAAGGCGATAGTTCCATTATGGAACCGAAGACTTTTGAAGAGCAGGCCTTGCGTTTCATTGGTAAAGAACTATACGAAGCGTTCTTCAAAGGCTACACCATTAAACAGTGGGGGATGCAGCCTTCTGAACTTCCGGCATCAATACTTAAACGTTTGCCGGTACGTTTCAATTATGACGATAATTACTTTAATCATAAATTCCAGGGAATGCCGAAGTTTGGTTATACCCATATGATTGAAGCGATCGCCGATCATGAAAATATCACTCTGGAATTACAGCGTGAGTTTGCTGCTGAAAATCGCGAAAATTACGATCATGTATTTTATAGCGGCCCACTAGATGCGTTCTACTCATACCAGCACGGGCGTCTTGGCTACCGTACTCTGGACTTTGAGCGATTTACGTATCAAGGTGATTATCAGGGTTGCGCAGTCATGAACTATTGCTCCATTGATGTTCCGTATACGCGAATTACTGAACATAAATATTTTTCCCCGTGGGAGAACCACGAAGGCTCTGTCTGCTATAAGGAATATAGCCGCGCCTGCGGTGAAGATGATATTCCGTACTACCCCATCCGCCAGATGGGCGAAATGGCGCTGCTGGATAAATATTTATCACTGGCTGAAGGTGAGAAAAATATCACTTTCGTCGGACGCTTAGGCACCTATCGCTATCTTGATATGGATGTCACGATTGCAGAAGCACTGAAAACGGCCGATAAATATCTGTCTTCATTGTCCAACGACGAAGCGATGCCTGTATTCGTGGCCGAAGTACGATGAAAAATACTGCATTAATAGTCACTTTTAACCGTCTGGAAAAGCTAAAGAAGACGGTTGCTGAAACTGTTAAGCTGAACTTTGCCTCTATTGTTATCGTCAACAACGGTTCCACGGACGGGACCGCTGACTGGCTCCAGACAATCACGGACTCGCGTGTTATTGTTTTAAATCTGGCCAGTAACAACGGTGGGGCCGGAGGTTTCAAGGCCGGTAGTGAATACATATGTCGTTCTGTTGATAGCGATTGGATCTTCTTTTATGACGATGATGCTTATCCGCAAAGTGATATTCTGGATAAGTTTGCCGCGATAAATAAAGCCGATTGCCGTGTTTATACGGCGCTAGTGAAAGACTTGCAGGGCCGTATATGCGCGATGAATGTCCCATTCGCAAAAGTTCCGACCTCGTTTAGTGATACCTTGCAATATATCAAGGATCCCCAACGCTTTGTACCAGATAATAAGGAAACGCTGGTTCAGACGGTTTCATTCGTTGGCATGATCATTAAACGTGAAGTTTTGAATGCGCATCTTCAGCATATTTATGATGAGCTTTTTCTTTATTTTGATGACCTCTACTTTGGTTATCAGTTAACTTTAAGTGGCGAGAAAATCTCCTATAATCCGCAGCTTGTGTTTACCCATGATGTGAGTATCCAGGGGAAGGTTATATCGCCTGAGTGGAAGGTTTACTATCTTTGTCGAAATTTGATTTTGGCTAAGAGAATATTCACAGAAGTGGCGGTTTTTAGTCGTTTATCAATCCTTTTACGCCTCTGTAAATATATTTCGATACTCCCACTGCAACGCCGGAAATGGGTATATCTAAAGTTTTTATGCCGTGGGATTATTCATGGTGTAAAAGGAATCAGCGGTAAGTTTCACTAAGTGGACATAGCAATGAAAAAACTGTGTTATTTCATAAATTCGGATTGGTACTTTGATTTGCATTGGACCGATCGTGCAATTGCCGCCCGAGATGCCGGTTATGAGATTCACATTATTAGCCATTTTGTCGAAGATAAAATAGCAAAAAAATTTAAGGCATTAGGTTTTATTTGTCATAACATCCCTCTTGTCGCTCAATCATTCAACATTTTGATTTTCTTTCGGGCCTTTTCTCAGGCGCGGAAAATTATTCAAAATATAAATCCGGACTTGTTGCACTGCATTACGATCAAGCCGTGTTTGATCGGTGGCTTTCTGGCAAAAAGTACCCAGCGGCCTGTTATTTTGAGTTTTGTCGGTTTAGGGCGGGTGTTTTCCGCGGAGTCAGTCGGCCTTAAACTGCTGCGTAATTTTACGGTTATGGCATATAAGTATATCGCCAGTAACAAATGCAGTTTGTTTATGTTCGAACATGATAAAGACAGAGCCAGACTCGCCGACCTTGTTGGTATCGATTACAAGCAAACTATTGTGATTGATGGTGCAGGTATTAACCCCGAGATTTACAAGTATTCTCTGGAGCAACAGCGCGATGTCCCGGTCGTCCTTTTTGCCAGTCGGATGCTGTGGAGTAAAGGACTTGGCGATCTGATTGAAGCCAAAAAAATACTGAGCAATAAAAATATCCACTTTACGCTGAATGTGGCCGGTATCTTAGTGGAAAATGACAAAGACGCGATTCCGCTCGCGACGGTACAGCAGTGGCAAAGTGAAGGCATGATTAACTGGCTTGGTCATTGCTCTAATGTCTTTGATTTGATTGAAGAATCAAATATCGTTGCTTTGCCGTCAGTCTATGCTGAAGGCGTACCGCGTATTTTGCTGGAAGCCTCTTCGGTAGGGCGCGCTTGTATTGCTTATGATGTTGGTGGCTGCGATAGTTTAATTATCAATAACGATAATGGGTTGATTGTAAAAAGTAAATCTGTCGAAGAACTGGCGGAAAAGCTCGGCTTCCTGTTAGATAACCCTGAAACTCGCGTCGCAATGGGCATTAATGGTAGAAAGCGCATTCAGGATAAATTCTCGAGTGTGATGATCATCAATAAAACATTAAAAACATACCGTGATGTTGTTGAAGAGTAGTTTTTGATGAAGCTAAGACGCTTTCATCTTACCTGTCTTTAAAAACTGGCAACCTACACATTAAACGCTATCAAAAAAAATATAATCGCGTTTATAATCTAAGCGTCAAGGTGATAGCATGTCTGATAAAAAGAACATTGTTATTTCTGTTATTATCCCTGTACACAATGCTGCTGGATATATTTCAGATACCTTAAGCACGGTTTTGTCTCAAACACTGAACGACATCGAAATCATTATTGTCAATGATTGTTCCGACGATAATACCTTCGAGATTGTCTCTGCGCTAGCGGAAACTGATTCACGGATTAGAGTGATTAACAACGCGACAAACCTCGGTGGCGGAGGTTCGAGAAACGTCGGATTAGATGCCGCTATCGGTGAGTACGTTATTTTCCTCGATGACGACGATCATGTTGAACACCAGATGCTGGAACACATGTATGCGCGGGCTATCGATATACAAGCGGATGTCGTTATCTGTCGTAGCCAGTCGTTTGATCCCGCCTTGCAGGTTTATGCCCCGATGCCGTGGTCCGTGCGTCAGGAGCTGCTACCTGATCTTATGGTTTTTTCATCCCAGGATATTCCCTCTGATTTTTTCCGCGCCTTTATCTGGTGGCCGTGGGACAAACTTCTCAGACGTCAGCTTATTGCCGCTCACCAGCTTCGTTTTCAGGAAATCAGAACAACGAACGACCTTTTCTTCGTTTGCGCTTTCATGCTTATGGCGAACCGAATTTCGGTCTTAGATGAAACGCTAATTTCTCATACCATCAACCGTCCTGAATCCTTGTCCGCTACCAGGGCGGAGTCGCACCACTGTGCTGTCGAAGCACTGGCTGCTCTTAAAACGTTTATCTGTCAGCAGGGGATGATGGGGCAACGCCTCAGAGATTACAAAAACTATGCGGTCGTTTTCCTTGAGTGGCATTTAAACACGATCTCTGGACCGACATTCCAGCCGTTTTATCAGCAGGTGCAGGAGTTTATTGGTGCACTGGATGCTAAGGATGACGATTTTTATGATGAATTTATCGCCGCCGCATACCGTAGGATCACCGTGTTGTCTGCTGAAGAGTATATCTTCTCCCTTAAAGATCGTGTCCTGAAAGAGCTTGAGTTTTTCCAGGCCAGGAGCGCCACATTAGAGCAAGAAGTTGAGGGGCTTACACACTCGTTTGCTGAGCAAAAGAGTGAAAATACGCTATTGCATACCCAATTAGATGAGATTGAAGAGCGGGTGACTGAACAGGAAAAAAATATTCATCAGTTAACTGAAAAAAATAATGCTTTGCGTCATGAAATGACGATTAAACAGCAAGAGTTAAATGAAATTTACCAGCATTACAAAGAGTTAATCTCTTCTTTATCATGGAAGTTGACTCAGCCGCTAAGAGTAGTAAGACGCTTTTTTAAAAGGTTTTAACAGAAGGTTAAGAGGGTTTCGTTTCCTTCTGGGTGGTTCCTTATAAAGTTATTTTTTATATAAAAGAGCTCCTTATCACATGATTTGAGGAGCGCTTTTTCGGTTGGATTAATAATTTATTAGTTGGCAGGTAATCGATTTCTCGTTGAGTCTTTGCTGGGGGCAGCAATGTCTCAATGTGTGTAACTGGTTTTCTTTTTTACGTGAATATCTGCCTTTCTAAAAAATTTCCAGGCGGAAATTACTTTTAAATATTGATGACTATTCTATTTATTACTAATAAATTCTTTTTTCTAAAAGAATGTAGTTTTACTCATTGAATTACGGAGTGTAGATTGTCTGTTAACAGATTTGATGCCATTGATGGCACTCGTGGGATATTGGCGGGCATGGTCATGCTCAGCCATATGTTTGGTAGCTTTATGGGCTGGCCGCAAGTCAGACCATTTAGTGGCGCCTATCTGTGCGTGGTGTACTTTTTCATCATGAGCGGCTTTGTTCTGACCTATGCCCACGCGTCGGGTAACTTTTTCAAATACCTTCTGACGCGGTTTGCCAGACTATGGCCACTTCATTTTTTGTCGACCATTCTGATGGTCGGCATTTATTACTATAATGCCCATCATGGCGGCTATGTTTCCAGCCCGGATGTGTTTTCTGTTACTGTGATACTAAAAAATATATTATTTCTTCATGGTCTGTACTGACATGACTTCAAGTTAATTAATGAGCCATCATGGAGTATAAGCATTGAGTTCTGGGCATCGCTTTTAATCCCTCTGGTCTTTACGCGATTAGGAAATATGACTCGTGCCGTTGTTGCAGGGTTATTCTTTATTTTTCTGTGGCATAAATACCCATCCGGGATACCACCCTCAATGCTGACCGCTATGCTGTCTATGCTGATTGGTTCACTGTTTTTCTCTTTATCACAGACAGAGTATTTTAAGTGTCTGATGAAAGAAAAGTTCATGGCCTGTTTTATTGGCGCGGCGACGATGGTATCAATCGTTGGTGTTTATGCCATGAATCACAGTCGACTGGATTATTTTTTTATTCCTGGCGTTTATCCCGATGCTGTTCATAGATTATCTCCCCGATAATCAGTTGATAAAACGGATTTTCACCTCTAATTTATTCTTGTTTCTCGGCTATATTAGTTTCCCTTTGTATCTATTGCATGAGCTGGTTATTGTTTCTGGATTCATTTTCGACCCTGAAAATGCCTGGGTATCAATATCAGTAGCGGCATTTGCCGCCATATTCATTGCCTATATTTATGCCCGGTTTATCGATTATCCTCTCTATCGCGCGTTAAAGCGCCAGATTGCCAAAATAAGCTAATGCTCCGTTGCGTTTTATTGCGCGGTATTTAATGGGTTCCTGCGCTGCGGCCGGGAACGCCCGGCGGAGAAAAGGGGAGGGGAATCCCCTCCCGTTATCGACTTATTTATGTCTGCTCCGCAGATTCTCGACCACCGCCGTCAAATCCAGCCCCTGATCCTGCAGCAGCACCAGCAGGTGGTACATCAGATCCGATGCCTCGTTCTTCAGTTCGAACTGGTCATGCACCGTCGCGGCCAGCGCCGTTTCCACGCCTTCTTCCCCTACCTTCTGCGCAATGCGCTTGGTACCGCTGGCATACAGCTTCGCGGTATAGGAGCTTTCCGGGTCCGCATGCTTACGCTCGGCCAGCAGCTGCTCCAGCTGATACAGGAACAGCCATTGGTGACCGGCGTCGCCGAAGCAGCTGGACGTGCCTTTATGGCAGGTCGGGCCGATCGGGTTAACCAGCACCAGCAGGGTGTCGTTGTCGCAATCCGGGGTAATGCTCACCACGTTGAGAAAGTTGCCGGAGGTTTCGCCCTTGGTCCACAGACGCTGTTTGGTCCGCGAATAAAAGGTCACTTTACCGCTCTCTTCGGTCTTCGCCAGCGCATCCTGATTCATGTAGCCCAGCATCAGCACTTCGCCGGAGATGGCGTGCTGCACGATGGCTGGCATCATGCCGTCGGTTTTTTCCCAGTCCAGCTGTTCAGTTAACATACCCTAATCTCCACGCCCTGTGCTGCCAGGTACGCTTTCAGTTCGCCAATATTAATAATCTGTTTGTGGAACACCGATGCGGCCAATGCGCCGTCGACGTTAGCGTCGCGGAAGGCTTCAAGGAAATGTTCCATGGTGCCGGCGCCGCCGGAGGCGATCAGCGGCACGTGGCAGACGGCGCGGACTTTGCTCAACTGCTCAAGATCGTAGCCGTTACGCACGCCGTCCTGATTCATCATATTCAGCACGATCTCGCCGGCGCCGCGTTTCTGCACTTCCTGCACCCAGTCGAGGGTCTCCCACTGGGTCACGCGCGTGCGGCTCTCATCGCCGGTATACTGGTTAACGTGATATTTACCGCTCTCAGCATCAAACCAGGTATCGATGCCCACCACAATACACTGCACGCCAAAACGATCGGCCAGACGGGTAATCAGCGTCGGATCGGCCAGCGCCGGGGAGTTAATCGAAATCTTGTCGGCACCGAAGGAGAGAATCTGCGCCGCATCGTCGAGGGATTTAATTCCGCCGGCGACACAGAAAGGAATATCGATCACTTCCGCGACCCGCGACACCCAGCTTTTATCGACGACGCGGCCGTCGCTGGAGGCGGTGATATCGTAGAACACCAGCTCATCCGCGCCTTCATCAGCATAGCGTTTCGCCAGCGGCACGATATCGCCGATGATTTCATGATTACGGAACTGCACGCCTTTCACTACCTGGCCGTCGCGAACGTCGAGGCAGGGGATTATCCGTTTTGCCAGCATTGAATGGCCTCCGTTACGTTAAATTTACCTTCCAGCAGCGCGCGACCGACAATCACCCCGCGCACGCCGGTGCCGCGCAGCGCGGCAATATCCTGCAGATCGCCGATGCCGCCGGAAGACTGGAACGCCACCTGCGGATAGCGGGCGCACACTTCTTCATACAGCGAGACGTTGGACCCCGCCAGGGTGCCATCGCGAGAAATATCGGTACACAGGACATGCTGCAGGCCGACGGATTGATAGCTCTCCACCAGCTCTTCCAGCGTCACGCCGGAGTTTTCCTGCCAGCCGCTGACCGCCACCTGCTTATTGCCTTCCGCGTCGATACGCACGTCGAGCGCCAGCACCAGATGCTGCGGGCCAAAACGCTTAAACCAGCCTTTCACCACTTCCGGCGACTTCACCGCCGTCGAACCCACCACCACGCGCGCCACGCCTGCGGTGAGCAGGGCCGCCACATCCTCTTCCGTGCGCACGCCGCCGCCGACCTGCACCGGTACGTTCACTCCGGCAACCAGCGTTTTCAGCAGCGGGATCTGGCGCTTCGCCGGATCTTTCGCCCCGGTCAAATCGACCAGGTGCAGCACCTCGGCTCCTTGCGCGGCATAGGATTGCAGGCGCGGCAGCGGATCGTTGCCATAGTCGCGCTGCTGGCCGTAATCGCCCTGATGGAGACGGACAACCGTACCGTCAATTAAATCTAAAGCAGGAATGATCATCACATCTCCAGGAAGTTTTTCAGCAGCTGCGCGCCGGCGCTGCCCGAGCGTTCCGGGTGGAACTGGACGCCAAAAAAGTTATCTTTCTGTACCGCCGCGGTGAACGGCTCGCCGTAATGGCACTGGGCGATGGTGTAAGGATTCACCGGCATGGCATAGCTGTGAACGAAATAAAAATAAGCGCCGTCATCGATACCGCGGAACAGACGGTTCCCGGCTTTTGGATAGACCCGGTTCCAGCCCATATGCGGCAGCGGCAGCCCGTGATCGGTCATTTTCGGCACGTCTTCTTCAATAATGCCCAGCAGATCCACGCCGTTGCTCTCTTCGCTGCGCCGCCCCAGCAGCTGCATGCCGAGACAGATACCGAGTACCGGCTGGGTGCAGGCTTTCACCAGCTCAATCAGCTCGCGCTCGCGTATCTGGTCCATTGCCGCCTGCGCGGTACCGACGCCGGGCAAAAACAGTTTATCGGCGCGCAGCACCACATCCGGGTCGCGGCTGACCGCCGGCTCGTAGCCGTGACGGCCGATTGCCGACTTCACCGAATTGAGGTTGGCGCAGCCGGTGTCGAGGATCACCACGTTCATCACAGTACTCCTTTCGATGAGGGCAGCGTATCGCCCTGCACGCGAATCGCCTGACGCAGCGTACGGCCAAAGGCCTTGAACAGGCTTTCGACGCGATGATGGTCGTTCTTGCCCTTGGTTTTCAGATGCAGCGTGACCGCCATGGTATAGGAGAGCGAACGGAAGAAGTGCTCAACCATCTCGGTGCTCAGATCGCCAACGCGCTGATAGGCAAAATCGGCTTTATATTCCAGGTGCGGGCGACCGGAAATGTCCAGCGCGCAGCGGGCCAGACATTCGTCCATCGGCAGCACAAACCCAAAACGGTTGATCCCGCGCTTATCGCCCAGCGCCAGTTTCAACGCCTCGCCCAGCGCCAGACCGGTATCTTCTACGGTGTGGTGATCGTCAATATAGAGATCGCCGCCGACGTTAATTTCCAGACGGAAGCCGCCGTGGGTGGCGATTTGATCGAGCATATGATCAAAGAAGCCGACGCCGGTGTGAATTTTGCTGCCGCCTTCGCGATCCAGCCAGACTTTGACATCCACCTGGGTCTCTTTGGTGTTGCGCTCCACGTGGGCATAGCGGTCACGGCGGGTTAGCTGTTCGCCGATAGCCGGCCAGTTCAGGGTCTCGCGGTCATAACGCAGGCCGATGATGCCCATATTGTCCGCCAGCTGGATGTCGGTCGCGCGATCGCCGATCACGTAGCTGTGGGCTTTATCCATCACGCCCTCTGCCAGCCACGGCAGCACCAGCTGGGTTTTAGGCTTGCGGCATTCACAGTTGTCAGCCGGCAGATGCGGGCAAATCAACACCTCGTCGAAATTGACGCCCTGGGAAGAAAACACCTGCATCATCAGATTGTGCGGACCGTCAAACTCCGCCTGCGGCAGGCTGTCGGTCCCCAGACCGTCCTGATTGGTGATCATCACCAGCTTGTAACCTTCCTGCTGCAGTTTTAGCAGAACAGGGATCACCTGCGGCTCAAAGGCCAGCTTTTCAAAGCGGTCTACCTGAAAATCAACCGGTGGCTCGGAAATCAGCGTACCGTCACGGTCAATAAAGAGAAACTTCTGGGTCATACATTCTCCGCAGTCAAAGCGTCAATCACGCGCTGGCTCTCTGCACGGGTACCGATAGTGATACGCAAACAGCCGCTTAATGAAGGTTGTTTATTCTGGTCTCGTAAGATAATGCCCTGATCCCACAGAGATTTAAATACCGCGCTGGACGCTTTAAAGCGCACGAGGACATAGTTAGTCGCGGAGTCGAAGACCTGCTCAACGCACGGGATAGCGCGCAGCTGACTAATCAGGTACTCACGCTCGTCGAGAATCTGCGCCACCCGCGCGCGCATCGCGGCGATACCCTGCTCGCTGAGCGCCTGGGCAGCAATGTCGGCCACCGGCGTCGACAGCGGGTAGGGGGCGATGACCTTCATCAACAGGCTAATCACCTCGGCGTTCGCCAGGGTAAACCCACAGCGCAGTCCGGCGAGGGCGAAGGCTTTTGATAACGTGCGCAGGACCACGAGGTGCGGATAGTCGCTCAACCAGCCCGCCAGCGTCGCCTGCGGGCAGAACTCGATATAGGCTTCGTCGGCGACGACGATCGCCTTGCCGCGGGTCATCTCCAGCAGCGCGCGCATATCGTCCGGGTTAATCACCTGCCCGGTCGGGTTGTTGGGGCTGCAGACAAAGACCACCTTCACGCCGTCGAGACTGGCGGCGATGCCGGGGAGATCGAGCTGCCAGTCGCTCAGGCTCGGCACCGTCCGGCGATCCACGCCGAAGGTTTCGGTACTGACGCCGTACATGCCGTAGGTTGGCGGGCAGTAGAGCACCGCATCTTGTCCCGGCTCGCAGAAGGCGCGGATCAGCAGTTCGATACCTTCATCGGCGCCGCGGCTGACCAGCACCTGCTCGGGCTTAACCCCGGCATACTGCGCGTAGTTCTCAATCACTGCCTTCGGCTGGCATTCCGGATAGCGGTTCAGCGTCTGCTGAGTTAGCTGGAATTCGACGGCGGTCGGGAATTCATTGGCGTTCAGCCAGACATCGCCTTTGCCGCCCAGACGACGAGCAGACTGATACGGCGTCAGGGCACGCACGTTGGCGCGGACTAAATCTTCGATGCTCATGCTTGCTCCTTAAGGGCTGCAACGCGCAGCGTAACGGCATTTTTGTGGGCGGTCAGGCGCTCGGCGGCGGCGAGGATCTCAATGGTCGAGGCGAGGGAGGCAAAGCCTTCGCGCGACAGCTCCTGCACGGTCATTCGTTTCTGGAAATCCGCCAGTCCCAGGCTTGAGCAGGTGGCGGTATAGCCATAGGTCGGCAGCACGTGGTTGGTGCCGGAGGCATAATCACCGGCGGATTCCGGCGACCAGTCGCCGAGGAACACCGAACCGGCGCTGGTAATGTCGTCAACCAGTTCACGGGCTTGACGGGTCTGGATAATCAGGTGCTCCGGGCCGTACTGGTTGGAGATATCTACGCACTGGGCGAGGTCGCGGGCCACGATAATCCGGCTGGCCGAGAGCGCTTCGCGGGCGGTTTCCGCACGCGGCAGCGCCGCCAGCTGGCGCTCAACGGCGCGGGCGACCTGTTCACCCATCGCCGCATCCGGGGTCAGCAGGATCACCTGCGAATCGGGGCCGTGCTCCGCCTGGGAAAGCAGGTCGGAGGCGACAAAGTCCGGCGTCGCGCCGCTGTCGGCAATCACCAGCACTTCTGACGGTCCCGCCGGCATATCGATCGCCGCGCCGTCCAGACGCTGGCTGACCTGGCGCTTGGCCTCGGTGACAAAGGCGTTGCCCGGGCCAAAGATTTTATCGACTTTCGCCACCGACTCGGTGCCGAAAGCCAGTGCGGCAATGGCCTGAGCGCCGCCGACGTTGAAGATTGTGCGCACGCCGCAAAGCTGGGCCGCGTAAAGGATCTCATCGGCAATCGGCGGCGGCGAACACAGAACCACCTGCTGGCAACCTGCGATGCGCGCTGGCGTCGCCAGCATCAGCACCGTCGAGAACAGCGGCGCAGAACCGCCGGGAATATAGAGGCCGACGGAGGCGATAGGGCGGGTCACCTGCTGGCAACGCACGCCCGGCAGCGTCTCCACATCCACGCCCGGCAGTTTTTGCGCGTTGTGGAAGGTCTCGATATTGCTGACCGCGACCGCCATGGCTTGTTTCAGCTCATCGCTGAGGCGGGCGCCGGCAGCGGCAATCTCTTCTTCGCTGACCTGCAGCGTTTTGACATCGGTTTTATCAAACTTTGCGCTGTACTCGCGCAGCGCCGCATCGCCATTGTTTTTGACGTTATCAAGAATGTCCGCCACCGCGCGGGTGATGGTGTCGGAGGCAGAAATCGCCGGGCGCATTAAGAGCTGCTGCTGCTGTTCGGCGCTACAGCTGTTCCAGTCGATGATGGTATTGAAGCTCATGGTCGTTTCCCCTGTCTAATCTCTGAGACAGGCCCGTCGGGCCTGTTCCCCGTGGATTACTCCATCATTTTCTCAATGGGCAGTACCAGAATGGAGCTGGCGCCCAGCGCTTTCAGTTTTTCCATGGTTTCCCAGAACAGGGTTTCGCTGCTGACCATGTGCATGGCAACGCGCTGTTTGTCACCGGCCAGTGGCAGAATGGTCGGGCGCTCAGCGCCAGGCAGCAGGGCCACCACTTCTTCCAGACGTTCGGTCGGGGCGTGCATCATGATGTATTTGGATTCGCGCGCCTGAATCACCCCCTGAATACGGGTCAGCAGGCGGTCGATTAACTGCTGTTTGGCATCAGCCATTTCGCCATCGCGCTGGATCAGGCAGGCTTTAGAGCGGAACATCACTTCCACTTCGCGCAGACCGTTAGCTTCCAGGGTGGCGCCGGTGGAGACCAGGTCGCAAATCGCGTCGGCCAGGCCAGCGCGCGGGGCGACTTCAACGGAACCGTTCAGCAGACAGGATTTAAAGGAGATACCTTTCTGATCGAGGTAGCGCTTCAGCAGGTGCGGGTAGGAGGTGGCGATACGTTTGCCGTCCAGCGATGACGGACCGTCCCAGGCCTCATCTGCCGGAGTGGCCAGCGACAGGCGGCAGCCGCCAAAATCAAGACGACGCAGAGTAAAATAGCGCGGGTCTTCACCCTGAGCGCGGCGGCTCAGCAGCTCTTCTTCCAGCACGTTCTCGCCGATGATGCCCAGATCCACTACGCCATCCATAATCAGGCCCGGGATATCGTCATCGCGGACACGCAGAATGTCGATGGGCATATTTTCCGCCAGCGCAATCAGACGCTGGGTGTGCAAATTCACTTTAATGCCGCAACGGCCCAGTAATTCGCGTGAATCTTCGCTCAGGCGGCCTGATTTTTGAATAGCTATGCGTAAACGGCTGTTGTCTAACATTCTTGTTTTCCTCTTAATACCTGTCTGAATCTGTCCGAATTTGGTTCAAAAAAAAGCCCCCGGAAGTAAATCTTCCGGGGGCTCTATTCGCGCTCATGCACCTCTGGAAGATCTAAACGTCTTCCAGCACACATCGCCTGAAAGACTAGTCAGGATGATGGTGATGATGGTGATGTTTAAATTGAACGCGGTTCATAAAATTCTCTTTGAATGACTATGCATTTGATGCCTTTTAACCTAAACCACTTCAAGCGCAGAAAGCAAGGGCTTTTTACCATCATTAATTCATTTCATCTTCACTGAAGAAATTGTCAGTTGCCGCTGGCTGGCGTAGCCTTAAGTCAGCACAGCGAAAGAGTCAGGAGCCAGGTATGAAAAAGGTCGCAATTGTCGGTTTAGGATGGCTGGGCATGCCGCTCGCTTTGTCATTGAGCGCGCGGGGATGGCAGGTTACCGGCAGCAAAACCACCCAGGACGGCGTGGAGGCGGCGAGGATGTGCGGTATCGAAAGCTATCCGTTACGCCTGGAGCCGCAGCTGGTCTGCGATGCCGAAGATCTGGATGCATTGATGAATGTGGATGCGCTGGTGATTACGCTGCCGGCTCGTCGCAGCGGGCCGGGGGAAGATTTTTATCTGCAGGCGGTACAGGAGCTTGTCGACACGGCGTTGGCCTACCATATCCCGCGGATCGTCTTTACCAGTTCCACTTCCGTATACGGCAATGCCAGCGGGATGTTAAAAGAGAATTCGCCGCGCGATCCGCAAACCGCCAGCGGCAGGGTGCTAAAAGAGCTGGAGGACTGGCTGCATAACCTTCCGGGCACCTCGGTGGATATTTTGCGTCTGGCCGGGCTGGTGGGGCCCTCTCGCCATCCCGGGCGTTTCTTTGCCGGGAAGTCCGCGCCGGACGGTCAGCACGGCGTAAACCTGGTACACCTGCAGGATGTTATTTCGGCTATCGAGCTCCTGCTGCAGGCTCCGAAGGGTGGACACATCTATAATATATGTGCGCCCAAACATCCGGCACGCGGCGTGTTCTACCCGCAAATGGCCCGTGAACTTGGGTTGCCTGCGCCGGTGTTTGCCGACAGCCCAAACGGCGACAGCGGAAAACTGATTGATGGTAACCGTATCTGCTATGAACTGGGGTTTGATTATCAGTACCCCGATCCGCTGGTGATGCCGATGGAGTAATCCGCCAGCGGGAAATCGCGAACCTAAGGGGGCGGCGATGAAACCACTGCTGGATGTCCTCGTCATTCTGGATGCGCTGGAAAAAGAGGGGAGCTTTGCCGCCGCGTCGGCAAAGCTGTACAAAACGCCTTCTGCGCTGAGCTACACCATTCATAAACTGGAAAGCGATCTCAATATTCAACTGCTTGATCGCAGCGGTCATCGGGCGCGCTTTACTCCCACCGGGCAGATGCTGCTGGAAAAGGGGCGCGAAGTTCTGCATACCGTCCGCGAGCTGGAAAAACAGGCGATTAAACTGCATCAGGGCTGGGAAAATGCGCTGGTGCTGGCGGTGGATAGCACGTTCCCCTTTTTTTTACTGGCGCCTCTGGTGAGCCGGTTCTATCAGCAGCATACCGCCGCCCGGCTGCGTTTTGTCCGCGAGGCACCGGCCAGCGGCTGGAGTGCGCTGGTGGAAGGACGGGCGGATATCATTGTGGGGGTATCAGGCGACCCGCCGGCGCTCGTCGGCTATGGGTTTAGCCCGCTGGGCGAGCTGGCGCACATCTTTGTTATCGCGCCGCAGCATCCGCTGGCAAAAATGGCGGCACCGCTAAGCTGGCGGGCGATGAAACACTATCGGGCCATCGTCTGCGGGGAGCAATGGCCGCCGGTTGACGATCAGGAAAGCCTTGTGACGTACGATTTTGCCGGCCAGCTGATGTTGATTAGCGCGGGGCTGGGATGGGGGTATGTGCCAAGGTATCTGGTACAGGCTCAGCTGGAGAGCGGCGAGCTGATAGAAAAAGAGGTCTCCTCGCCGTTACCTGCGCATCGGGCATGGCTTGGCTGGAATGAAGACGCCGCCGGACTTTCTTGCGCGTGGTGGCGTAGCGAAATTTTAGCAAATAATGCTATCCATACGATCTATGATATTAAAATCGTATGAATATTAATCTTTTAGATAAGCATGACGTTGATTTGCCGTCTCAACATCTTGTCATCTGGCCAGTAAATGTTGCAAAATACGCGGCCTGAAAAAATGGAAATTGACCGACTCTTTTTTGAAGAGTCGGTTATTTTTTTGTTTTCAAGACACATCATTCAATACCAAGAGGCCGGGCTTCGTACCGGATAGATATTTACTAAAAACCGACAGTCGTTGTCGCTGAGGAATAGAAAAAATGGGGCAATTTTTTGCTTACGCGCTGGCCTTCGCCGTAAAAGGGGATAACTATGTCGCATAACGCTACTCCAAAAACCTCTCGCGTGGAATTACGTAAAACGCTTACGTTGATTCCGGTTGTAATGATGGGCCTGGCCTATATGCAGCCGATGACGCTGTTCGATACGTTTGGTATCGTCTCTGGTTTGACCGACGGCCACGTCGCGACGGCTTACGCCTTCGCCCTGGTCGCGATTCTCTTTACGGCACTGAGCTACGGTAAACTGGTTCGTCGTTTCCCGTCAGCGGGTTCCGCTTACACCTACGCCCAGAAATCTATCAGCCCGGCGGTGGGCTTTATGGTGGGATGGTCGTCGCTGCTGGACTACTTGTTCATGCCGATGATCAACATTCTGCTGGCGAAAATTTACTTTGAAGCGCTGGTGCCTTCTGTTCCTTCGTGGATCTTCGTTGTCGCGCTGGTGGCCTTTATGACCATCTCTAACCTGCGCAGCATCAAGACCGTGGCGAACTTCAACACCCTGATCGTTATCCTGCAGATGGGTATCGTGGCGGTGATTGTCGGCCTGATTATCTACGGCGTGATGCACGGCGAAGGCGCAGGCACACTGACCAGCACTCGTCCGTTCTGGTCTGAAGGGGCGCACGTGGTGCCGATGATTACCGGTGCGACCATCCTGTGCTTCTCGTTCCTGGGCTTCGATGGCATCTCTTCGCTGTCTGAAGAGACCAAAGACGCTGAGCGCGTGATTCCGAAGGCTATCTTCCTGACTGCGCTGATTGGCGGCCTGATCTTCATCGGTGCCTCTTACTTCCTGCAGCTGTACTTCCCGGACATCTCGCGCTTTAAAGATCCGGACGCATCGCAGCCAGAAATTATGCTGTACGTTGCGGGTAAAACCTTCCAGTGGGGCGTGCTGATTTTCTCCAGCGTGACCGTACTGGCTTCCGGCATGGCCGCGCATGCGGGCGTTTCTCGTCTGATGTACGTCATGGGCCGCGATGGCGTGTTCCCGACTCGTTTCTTCGGCTATGTACACCCGAAATGGCGTACTCCGGCATGGAACGTGCTGCTGGTTGGCGCGATTGCGCTGCTGGCGATTAAATTCGACCTGGTGACGGCGACGGCGCTGATTAACTTCGGCGCGCTGGTGGCATTTACCTTCGTTAACCTGTCGGTTATCTCCCAGTTCTGGATCCGTGAAAAGCGTAACAAGACGCTGAAAGACCACTTTAACTACCTGATCCTGCCGGTGTGCGGCGCCCTGACCGTAGGCGCGCTGTGGATTAACCTGGAAGAGAGCTCCATGATTCTGGGTCTGATCTGGGGCGGTATTGGTCTGGTGTACCTGGCCTGCGTGACCAAAAGCTTCCGCAACCCGGTACCGCAGTACGAAGACGTGGCGTAATCCTCGCCCGCAGTGATGAAAAAAGCCGGAGGGAAACCTCCGGCTTTTTGTTTTTGTCCTCGGGAGTCCGCGACCTGACCGCGCGACAGCCCGAATAACCCCTTCCTACATCACCTTCAGAAGCGCATCCAGCAGTCCAGGAAAGCGCGCGTCGAGATCCTCCCGACGCAGAGAAATCATATTCTCCCGCCCCTGGGGGCGCTGCCAGATGACGCCGCTATCGCGCAGGACGCGCCAGTGGTGGGTCATCGTCGACTTGGCGACATCCTCATGGCGCAGCGCGTTGCAGCTCTGCTCGCTGCCATCGGCCAGGATGCGAACGATCTCGAGGCGCATCGGGTTACCAAGGGCAAAAAGCACATTTTCCAGGCGAATGTGTTCACGTTCGGGGTGATTGGCGATCATAATATTCCTGTGTCGGCGGTTGTGCGGCTCCCGGGAGTCGCAGCCCGTATCGGCGGCTGCCGGGTAATATATCCAAACTGAAGGTCTAACGCTACGCGTGCCAGCCGTCGTTTCACCAATGGCAGTGATAGTAAAAATAGTTCGAATATACTCGTACAGTTGTACTATGATAGCGGCAGTTAACCACGCTGCGGCACACTCTGGCCGCTTACTGACAGTCAAAATGACTAAGGACGCATCATGCCCCGACCCATCCCTCTCGAACGTTATCGCAACATCGGTATCTCCGCGCATATCGATGCCGGTAAAACCACCACCACCGAGCGCATTCTGTTTTACACCGGAATGAGCCACAAGCTGGGGGAAGTACACGATGGCGCGGCAACCACTGACTGGATGGCGCAGGAGCAAGAGCGCGGAATTACCATTACTTCCGCTGCGGTGAGCTGCTTCTGGCCCGGCATGGACCGTAGTTTCGAGCCACATCGCATCAATATTATCGACACCCCGGGCCACGTGGATTTCACCATTGAGGTGGAGCGCTCAATGCGCGTGCTGGATGGCGCGGTGATGGTCTATGACTCCGTCGGCGGCGTGCAGCCGCAATCGGAAACCGTGTGGCGACAGGCGAATAAATATCACGTTCCGCGGCTGGCCTTCGTCAATAAAATGGACCGCCCCGGCGCCGATTTCTTCCGCGTCGTGCAGATGATGATTGATCGCCTGAAGGCGAATCCGGTACCGATCGTTATCCCTGTTGGCGCCGAGGAACATTTCACCGGCGTGGTCGATCTCATCAAAATGCGCGCCATTTTATGGGATGACGCGACCCAGGGGATGACCTTCAGCTACGCGCCGGTGCCGGACGACCTGCTGGAAACCGCCCGACAGTGGCGAGAAAAAATGGTCTCCGCCGCAGCGGAAGCCACCGATGAGCTGATGGATAAATATCTTGAGAGCGGCGAGCTGAGCGAGGCCGATATCGTGGCCGGGCTGCGTAAACGTACCGTCAGCGGCGAAATTCAGCCGGTGCTGTGCGGCAGCGCCTTTAAAAATAAAGGCGTGCAGCGGATGCTGGATGCGGTGATCGAACTGATGCCGTCACCGCTGGATATTCCGGCGATTCAGGGCGTTGATGAGAAAGGGCTGCCGGCGGAGCGCCATCCTGGCGACGACGAACCGTTCTCGGCGTTGGCGTTTAAACTGATGACTGACCCGTACGTTGGCCAGTTGACCTTTATTCGCGTCTATTCCGGCACCCTGAAAAAAGGCGACGCGGTCTACAATCCGGTCAAAGGGAAAAAAGAACGTATCGGGCGTATTGTGCTGATGCATGCCAACGATCGCCACGAAGTGGATGAGCTGCATGCCGGGGATATTGCCGCCTGTGTCGGGTTGAAAGATGTCACCACCGGCGACACGCTATGCGATCCGGACGCGGTGATTACCCTCGAACGGATGGAGTTCCCGGAACCGGTGATTTCGCTGGCGATTGAGCCGAAAACCAAAGCGGATCAGGAGAAAATGGGGATTGCCCTACAGCGCCTGGCCTCTGAGGACCCGTCGTTCCGTCTGCATACTGATGAGGAGTCCGGGCAGACGATTATCTCCGGGATGGGCGAACTGCACCTGGAAATTATCGTCGATCGCATGAAGCGCGAGTTCGGCGTGGAGGCCAATATCGGTCGACCACAGGTCACCTACCGCGAGACACTGCGCAAAACGGTGAAAGAGGTGGAGGGGAAATTTGTCCGTCAGTCCGGCGGGAAGGGGCAGTATGGCCATGTTGTGCTGACCCTCGAACCGCTGGCGCCGGGGAGCGGCTTTGTGTTTGAAGACGCAACCAAAGGCGGGGTGGTGCCGCGCGAGTACATTCCTTCGGTGGAGAAAGGCTTGCGTGAAGCGATGGGCACCGGCGTGCTGGCAGGTTATCCGGTTGTCGATGTCAAAGCGACCCTGACATTTGGTTCGTATCATGATGTCGACTCATCGGAAATGGCCTTCCGCATGGCGGCGATTTTCGGCTTCAAGGAGGGGGCGCGCAGAGCCGATCCGGTGATTCTCGAACCGGTGATGCATGTAGAGGTGGAAACCCCGGAAGAGTATGCCGGGAATATTATGGGCGATCTCTCTTCGCGGCGTGGCATGGTGCAGGGGATGGAAGAGCGCTTCGGTAGCCAGATTATCCGCGCCGATGTTCCGCTGGCTGAAATGTTTGGCTATTCTACCACGCTGCGCTCAATGTCGCAGGGCCGAGCGACCTACAGTATGGAGTTCCATCACTACGCGGAAGCCCCGCGCAATGTAGCGGAAGCGATTATTGCCAGCCGCGCTAAAAGCTAAAGAAACGTCCCCGGGTTGCGACGCACAGCGTCTTACCCGGGCTACAGGCTAAACAACG